>CAYPON010000056.1:0-11645 GCA_964412315.1 uncultured Anaerolineae bacterium
TCTACACCTCTCTATTCGTCGGCAGCGTCAGATGTGTATAAGAGACAGATCTCTTTGGCTGAAAGCTCATCGCCGTTGCGTTTTTTGATGATGATGTCTACAGCACGCACCCGGCTCCTCCTCACATCTGTGCAAGCAAGGCAATCGCGCGAACTGAAATGCTCCTGCCGCTAAGAACGGGTGGAGGCGTCCAACACCGTAATGCCGACGAGTTGGTCACCTCGGTAACGAAGTAGTATACCCTCATTGGTCATTTCGGTGTCGGTAGCCTTTTGGGGGCGCTGGAAGCTAATGTAAAGCACATCGGCTTCGGCGTCATAATCTACCCAGAAGCGTTGCGCAGGAAAATCAACGAGCAGAGGAACAGCTTGAAAGACTGAGCTAAAAGTCTTGGGATCTATTGTCTTTTCCATAGTGCCTTCTTACGGTCAATTCTAGTAGTGAAATAGGCAGTGATCACAAAGCCCTCATCTTTGACTAACTCAAACGAATCTCCTGATCGCTCTGGGCGGAGCGGTAGATAGCATCGAGCAGACGCATGATGGTCAGGCCGTTCTCGGCGGAGGCGGTTGGTTTGGCGCCGGTGCGGATGCAGGAGAGGAATTCGCGCACGGCCCCCTCGTGCCCGCTGGGAGTTTCCGGCAGTCGCGGGCGCGTCTCGGTCGGCTGGCCGTCCAGATCGCCAAACAACCGCACCGTATCCTTTCGCGCATAGTTGTGCACGGTCAATTCTGCACCGCCTTGATCGCCCATGAGATGCACGAAATAGTCGTCGCTGGCGCTGCTGTAACTGGCCCAACTGATCTCCAGAGAGATAGTGCTGCCGTTTCGCAGGCGGAGGAAAGCCACGGCCAGGTCCTCCACGTCGCAATCTTGCACACCCTGGAAAGGAAGGCCATTGGAAGCGCCCTTGCCCAGGCTGGCCAGCGCGTTGTGCGTCGCGCCGCTCACCGTAACCACTTCGGGGTAGCCGAGAAGCCACATGGTCAGATCGAGCACGTGGACGCCCAGATCAATCAGCGGCCCCCCACCCGATTTCTCTTTATGCGTGAACCAGGAGCCTGCTTTGGGGATGCCGCAACGGCGCACCCAGCCCGCTCGCACATGATAGACGCGGCCCAGACGGTTCTCGCTCATGAGGCCCTTCAGGAATCGGGCATCGGTGCGATAACGATAGTTGAACGTAATCATCAGAATCTTGCCGGTGCGATGGCTGGCTTCCACCATCGCCTCCGCATCGGGCAGAGTGGAGGCAAGGGGCTTTTCGCACAGCACGTGCTTGCCCGCCTCCAGCGCGGCGATGCTCACCGGCGCATGTAGATCATTGGGCAGAGCCACGCTGACTGCCTGCAACCCACCCAGGGCGAGCATCTCCTTATAGTTCGTGAAACGGTTGGGGACATGGTATTCGTCCGCCACCGCCTGGAGACGGGCCTCATCCACATCGCAGAGGGCGACGACTTCTGCCTCCGGACAGGCCAAGTAGCCGCGCAAATGCGCTCTGCCGACCCCGACACCGATCACGCCGATTTTGATTCTATCTGACATGGGTTTTTCCTCGCAGTATCGTGTGATGCGGGAGAATAATACAGCAGTATGGGGCGAGGTGTCAATTCGCTCTAGTGGTATTGACGAATCCCGGCAAGAGTGTATGATGGTTGATGGATAGCCTGTCGAAATGGGAGGGATGGCTCGTTGGCTGAGGCTTTGATTCTGGCTTCCGCTTCCCCTCGGCGGCGGGAGTTACTGGCGTTATTAGGTTTGCCCTTTACCGTGGCTTCCGCGGACGTGAACGAAGGGGCGATGGAAGGGGAGCCTCCCGGCGTGATGGTCATGCGCCTGAGCCTGGCTAAGGCTCGCCAGGTCGCCCGTGACCGGTCATGCGGTTGGATCATCGCGGCAGACACGGTTGTGGTTTCCGATGGGAGGATATTGGGCAAGCCCGCCAACCAAAGCGAGGCGACGGCCATGTTGCAGCGTATGCGTGGCCAGCCCCACGTCGTATACAGCGGGGTGGTGCTGTGGAACGCAGCAACGGGGCGCTATGCAAGCGACCTGGCCGAGACGCAAGTCTGGATGCGGGACTATAGTGATGAGGAGATCACTCGCTATGTAGCCAGCAGCGATCCGCTGGACAAGGCTGGCGCTTATGGCATCCAGAACTGTGACTTTCATCCCGTCAGCCGCGTAGAGGGTTGCTATGCCAGCGTCATGGGGTTTCCCCTGTGCCACCTCTATCGCCTCCTGCGGCGGTGGGGCCGGTCGCTGCCCGCTACGCCGGCCGCCGCCTGCCGCGCTTTCACTGGACACGATTGCCAGGTGTATGGAGCAGTAGTGAGGTAGGGTTTGGAACACGAAAGTCAGGAAAGCGCGAAAAGACACGAAGGCGTTCCTGCCTTTCGTGTCTTTTCGTGTGCTTCGTGATCCGATGTTTTTTGTGTGATCTGCACCCTACTGTCCAAACGGGATTGGTGGAGGAGTCCGCGTGCGCGTTGGGGTGTCGGTGGGCGTGGCCGTCGGTCGGCGGGTAAACGTCGGGGTCGGCGTCGGCCCGGTGATAGCGTAGGTGATGGTCAGCTTGGGGCGAAACTGCATTTGCCAATATTCAGAGGCGTAGAAATTCCACTGCACCGATACATCGCCCCCGCCTTTCAAGAGCACACCTTGATTGCTCGCCGGGGAAGATACCCAATCTTGCGCCATGGTGGTCACATCGAAATCGTACCATCTGCCGACCTGGATGAGATCTTCGCCGTCACTTGGCATCTCGGCATGATCGGAGCCTGGCCGGCTGCATCCCCATTCGGCCCACTTGTAGCCGCGCGAAGCCTCGATCCAGTTCACCTCCTCCACGACCCAGGGGCGGTAAATGCGATAAGCGTCGGCGCGCATACGATGTGGGCCGGCACTGGCAACATACGCGCTCATAGTAGCGGACAACACCAGGGAATTAGACGGGATGAAGCGCAGATCGAAGCGAAGCAGCGGAGCCATCTGGTGCCCCGAACGGATGGACATCATGTTGTAGCGGCTGTAATTCGTGTAGAGGAACCAGGAACTGATGTAGGTATCCTCCACACCGGTATAGCCATCCCGGCCTTGCTGCAGCACACGGGTTATGATGAACTCGGTAGGGATCGGCGTCGGAGTCATCGTTAGCGTGGGTGGTGTGCCGGTTATTGTGGGGGTAGCGGTCGGCACCTCGGTGGGCGCGGCTCGCCGATCATAGAAGTACATCACCCCCGGATTGCGCGCATAAGGCAGCCGCAGTTCGATGGTGTTGGGATCAATGATAACGCCATAGAGTGGCGGTTTGACCGCACGCACGGATTCATAGCCCGGCGGATCCACCTCGACAACGCGGAAGCGCAGGGCGATGCGATCCGTTATGTAACTCAGGGCGAACCATCCCCCGTTTGTCGTCCGGGTTTCGTCAACTAACTGCCACTCTCTGCCATTGCTAAAGTATAGTTCCACCCTGACGTCTATTAAAGGAATCGCACTGACGGCGGGCTGGACGCCACCTGCCTCCGCGGCCTCCTCATAAACATAGCCGGCGAAGGTATAGGGTGTGGGGACAAAGGTTGGCGTGGCAGTACGGGTGACTGTTGGTGAGGCGGTGGCTGTGGCAGTGGGGCCGCCATAGGCTGGGACCTCATAGTAGGTCGCGTATACCCCATTCACCACGATCCTGTACAGGCCGCAATCATCTCCAGCGACAGTATAGCAATAGATGCAAAACGACCCATTCCAACCGGCGGTCATGCGGCTGTGAGCGATGCGTCTGTTCTGGTCACAACTGCCAGGCATGCCCCAAATCTCCCAGTAGATCGGTTCCCAGGGGCGAAAGCCGCCGCCGGTCAGATACACAACCTCGCTTGGAAGGAACAGGGCCTTCTGGTAATTGGGTGGGCATCGGTCCACAGTATAGATGATGGGCGCGGAAAGCTCACTTTGCGGCGCGACGGCGGACGGCTCGGAGGACAGGCTGGGGTGCGGCTGGCTTCCCAGCGCCAATAACCCGAAGAGCACAAAAAGGCCGAGGAGGAGCGCATAGCGCCGATGCATGGGCATACCTGTAAGCAGGGAGAAACTGGAACGCAAGAAGCTCTTCCTTTGAGGTTCCATGATCTCGCTCCTTTCCATATTGCACAGCGAGGGGCAAAATATGTCTTTTCATATTATACAACCACTCCAATAACTCGTCAAAAATGATTGTATTCAAACCCGAAGGGCTGTCTTTGACAATTGGCGATTGTTATGCTATAGTTTATCTCACTCCGGTCACAAAGCGGCGAGGTGGCGATGAGACCTCTCGCGCTTTGGGATCCCCGATGCGCACAATGCGCGTTCATAGGGCTTAGCATGATGCGGACACCACCTATGGACCCATTGGTTCTCTCCCACGTGATCTTATCTCCCCGAATCTCTGAGATAGATTGCCGGTCTGGATATCCTCATTGTTCGCAAAGGCCAGCGAATCCTAAAGATGCTTTTTGCTGTTTCGCAACATCGCTCCCGCTCTCTTCGTCACGGACAGGTATGAGGATGCTGCACACTACGACACCTTTCGATCCGAATATGGTGTCCATAAGGAGGAAACTCATGCTTAGAAGGGTTGTTCTTATTGAAACAATCGCTATCCTAGTATTGCCTCTCTTCATTGCCTGCGCCAGACCTTCTGCCACGCCGCAGGCCGGCAAACAGGGAGGCACGCTCGTCATCGGCTTTTATCAGGAGCCGGCCACATTGAACATCGCCCTCGCCACGCAAACCGTGTGCTCCGAGGTGCTCGAGTTCATGAACGATGCGCTGGTGGGCATCAACCCCCAGGGTGAGTATGTCCCGCAACTGGCGAAGGAACTGCCCACAGTGCAGAATGGAGGCATCTCGCCGGATGGCCTAACTATCACCTATCATTTGCGCGACGACGTCACGTGGTCTGACGGCCAGCCATGCACCTGCGACGATTGGAAATTCACCTGGGAAGTGCAGATGAACCCCCAGAGCGGCGTCAGGAGCACAGCGGGATGGAGAGACCTTAGCGCCGTCGAGTGCCCAGACCCCCAGACCATCGTCTTCAAGTTCACCAAATACTATGCCCCGCACCTGCAAACTGTCGGCGGGGCCTGGCCCTTTCCCCGCCACGCCACGGGAGATCCTGCCAAGATGCAGGAGTGGGCCTACAACCGCGCGCCAGTGGGCAATGGCCCCTTCAGGTTCGTGGAATGGGCCGCAGGCGACCATATCTCCGTCGTCCGCAATGAGTATTACCACCTTTGGAAAAGTGAAAGCAAGCCCTACCTGGATCAGGTCATCATGAAGTTTATCCCCAGCCGCGAGGTTGGCAAGCAACTCATCAAGACCGGCGAGATTGATGTGCTATGGGATCTGGTGGAAGCGGACATCCCTGATTTCGAGAACCTGGCCGGCGTTGTCCTAAGCGCGTCGCCGGATACCGGTTCGGAGAGATTGATCCTGAACCTGCGCAATCCCGAGATTGATGCGCCCTGCGCCGCTCGGCTGCGCAAGGAAGGATTGTGGCATTGGGCTTTGGGCGATCTGCGCGTGCGCCAGGCGATCCGCTATGGCATTGACAAAAAGCTGATCAACGACAAGTTGCTCTATAGCAAGGCCACCTTGGGCACGGCGGAGATCAACATCGGCTGGGCCAAACCGAATATCCCGGTCAGCGAGTATAATCCCGACAAGGCCAGACAACTCCTGGAGGAGGCCGGCTGGAAAGACACGGACGGGGACGGCACTCGCGAGTGTCAGGGCTGCCTGTACGCGGAAAAAGGCCGCAAGCTCCGCCTGAAGATCCAGACGACCTCCGGCAACAAGCTGCGCGAGCAGTGCGAACAGGTGCTCGTGGAGATGATGAAGAACATCGGCATCGAGTTCTACATCGAGAATGTGCCCTCCGCCGAACTTTTCGCCCCCTTCGCCAGCGGCGGTTTCCGCGCCCATGGCCGCTTCGACATCGTGATGTACACCAGCAGCTTCGGCCCCGATCCCCAGAGCCAGATAGACAACTACTACGGTTCCTGGAACGTCCCCTGCGCCGACAACAAGGGCCAAGGCTACAACTTCCACCGTTGGATCAGCGACGAAGCCGACAACTGGATCAAGATCGCTGGCGAAAGCCCGGATTTAGATAAGCGCAAAGAGGCTTACCAGAGGATCTCGGAAGAGGTGGACAAAGACGTGCCCGCCATTTACCTTTACAACCGGCTGGAGCTGAATGCGTACCGGGACGCGCTGCAAGGATGGGTGGCAAACAACTGGCAGAGCATGGGGTGGAATAGCGACGGCTGGTGGCTGAAGAAGAAATAGTCATTCTAACACCTTCCCGAAAGCTCTCAGCTTTCGGGAAGGTGCCCATGGGTGAAATGTTGCAATGACCCGCTACCTTATACGCCGCGTCCTTCAGGCAATCCCACTGCTCTTATTGATCAGCATCTGCGTGTTTGCACTGATCGAGCTTAGCCCGCTGGACCCCATGTCCATGTACGAGAATAACCCCGACATCTCGCCTGAGGACATCATACGCCTGCGCGAAAAGTTGGGCATTGACCAGCCGGTATACGTGCGTTACGGGAAATGGTTGAGCAAGGTACTGCGCGGCGATTGGGGGACCTCTCATGTGACGTGGCGGCCCGCCCTGCAAGAGATCAAGGAGCTTCTGCCCAACACGATCTATCTGATGGGGACTTCGTTCCTGGCAACCTTGCTGCTGGCGATACCACTGGGCCTCATCTCGGCCCTCAAGCAGTACTCGCTGCTCGACTATCTGGTGACCGCTTTTGCCCTGATGTGGCGCTCCATACCGATCTTCTGGTTCGGCCTTATCCTGATTATTGTCTTTCACGTCACCTTGAAGAACCCATTTTCGGGCATGCCTCTTTTTCCTGGTGGTGGGATGTATGATGTACGCCACAAAGGGCTGGTGGGATACAATATCATCCTGGATTACGCTCACCATCTCGCTTTGCCCCTGCTCATGTTGACCCTGTTCAGTGCGGCACGTTACATGCGCTTCATGCGTTCCAGCATGTTGGAGGTCATCCACCAGGATTACATCCGCACGGCGCGTGCCAAAGGGCTTGTGGAGCGTCTGGTGCTCTACCGGCACGCGATGAAAAATGCGGCCATCCCCCTGGCGACGATCATCGCCCTGGACCTCCCCCTGCTTTTCAGCGGTGCGCTCTATACGGAGACGATTTTCTCCTGGCCAGGCATGGGCCGTCTCTTTTTCAGTTCCGCGGAGCGGGCGGACTATGCCGTGCTCATGGCTATTGTCATGTTCAATGCCCTACTGATCGTCTTTTTCCAGTTGGTGGCCGACATTGCCTATGCCTATCTTGATCCCCGCATCCGGTTCAGATAGATGAGACCAGGAACCCGTTTTCTGGCAGAAAACGGGTTCCTCGACGATTAAGGGAGGCAAATGCAAACCCCACCGGATCGTGGACCAAACAACAAGCTGCTCATGATAAGCGGCAAGCGATACCGGCAGCCGGAAAGCATGGCCCGCCTGGTCTGGCGGCGATTCCGCCATCACAAGCCTGCGGTGATCAGCCTCGTAGCCATCCTGATCCTGGCCTCCCTGTCGCTTTGCGCTCCCGTCACGTCCCCCTATAACCCGAACAAGATTGACCTGGACCATCAACTGGCCCTGCCGACATGGGCGCATCCTATGGGCACAGACGAACTGGGGAGGGATCTCTGGACGCGGATACTTTACGGCGGGCGTATCTCTCTGACCATCGGCCTGATGGCGATGACGGTGGCTACCCTCCTGGGAATGGCCGTGGGCGCGGTGGCTGGTTTCTATGGAGGCCGGGTTGACAATATCCTGATGCGCATCACCGACGCCTTCCTCTGCTTTCCGGGCCTTTTCGTGCTGATCATCCTCAGCCTGGCCTTGCGCGAGTTGCCGATTCGGGCGCTGCGCGGCACGGCTTTTGCCAGCGTGGCGGCCATCGCCCTGGTCATTGCCATCCTCGGCTGGATGACTGTAGCCAAGTTGGTGAGAGCTTCCTTCCTCTCCCTGAAAGAAAAAGAGTTCATTGAAGCTGCTCGCGCCGCAGGGGCTACCCACTCGCGCCTCATCCTCCGCCACCTCTTGCCCAACGCCCTCAGTCCCGTGATCGTGGATGCCACGTTTCGCGTGGCCACCTCGATCATCACCGAGTCCGGCCTGAGCTACCTGGGCTTTGGCGTCCAGCCGCCGACGGCCACCTGGGGCAACATGCTGAAAAACGCCCAGGATCAGATGACCCGCCTGGGCACGAACGGCCCCTGGACAGCGATCTTTCCGGGGCTGATGATCTTTATCACGGTCATGGCCATCAATTTCATCGGCGATGGGCTGCGGGATGCGCTGGATCCGCATAAAGTTTGAATGCTACTTTGACAGCACTGTATCTGCAGCTACAATTAAAAATAGAAATTTGCCTTTCTAGAACAAATGTGCTATACTTTTGATATTGCCAATTTGGCCAACAAACTGAGGGTCTAACCCATGCGAACACGCCAGAAAATCGTACTCTCTCTACTGCTTCGTGCACGGATAAAGCCATCTCAAACTCAATTGATGAAATGGCTTTTTCTGCTGCGACAAGAAAGCTTGCTGCGAGATGACCAGACTTTCTATGACTTCATACCTTATCGTTACGGCCCTTTCTCCTTTGAAGCTTATAGGGAACTGGGGATTCTTGCCCGAAGTGGTTTGCTTTATAAGAGCGAGTTGGTCATCGCCCCTGAGCAGCTTGAGAAGGCACGGCAGCTCGAGGCTACTCTGCCGCTCCAAGTCCGGAGAGCGGTGCAAGATATCTTATCGCGCTATGAACATTTGCGTACCGGGGTGTTGCTGGACATCGTCTACAGCCGTTATCCTCGGTATGCTAGCCGGAGTGAGACACGGCTGGCGACTGAGCCGACGATGAACGCACCACTTGCTGTCTACACTATCGGTTATCAAGCGAAAACGATTGATCGCTTCCTAGACGAACTCCTTCAAAATAGCATCAAGACACTTGTTGACATTCGGAGTTACGCTGTCTCACATAAATATGGTTTTTCTGGCAGTGATCTGCGGAGGCTAACAACGGGAATAGGGGTGAGATATCTTCACTTTCCAGAGCTTGGTATCGAGAGCACTATGCGTAAGGGAATAGGAACATTCGTCGGTGTTCAGGAGCTACTTGATTATTACGAACGAGAAATACTGCCCAAGCAAGCTCAATCTGTGGCACAAGTCAGCGAGTTGTTGGTGAAAGAAGCCTCTGTTCTCATGTGTTATGAAGCGGATGTGCAATGTTGCCACCGTGGGCGTCTGGCTAGGAGACTAGCTACCCTAACACATCTTCAACTCATACACCTATAGGAGATGACAATGGCACAAAAGATCAAAGTTCTCATCACCGTCAAAACTTACCCTCTTCCCTCACTGAGCTATCAAGAGCTTGTATGCACTGCTGGCGTCCAGGTCGATGGGACTTTTGTTCGCCTTTACCCGATTGATTACCGCTATCGTCCGTATTGGCAATGGTATAAGAAATACCAATGGATTGAAGTGGAAGTAGAAAAGCACGACAAAGATCCTCGCAAAGAAAGCTACCGTCCGGTTCTCGAGACCCTGCGACCTATTGGCGAGCCTCTGGATACCAAGAACAAGTGGTCTAAAAGGAAGAAATACGTTCTCGCCCAGGGAGCACGTTCTATGGAAGAGCTATATACCCTTCAACAGCGCGAAAACGTCTCTTTGGGTATCGTCCATCCCCGCGAAATCCATGATCTTGCGGTCGAGGAGACAGAACGTGACTGGAAGTCGGAGTGGAAAGCTCTCTTTTTGCAGCAACGGCTTTTTGGCCCGCAGCAGAAACCTCTCGAAAAGATACCCTATCGCTTTTCCTACCATTTCGCCTGCGACGACACTCGGTGCGAAGGGAAGCACAAGATGATGATAGAAGACTGGGAATTAGGCCAGCTATTCCTGACCATGCGGGAGAAATACGATAGCGAGAAAATAGCAATCGAAAAAGTCAGAGACAAATTCTTAGGGCGAATGTGTGCACCAGAGATTGATACACATTTCTTTGTTGGGACGACGTTTCCGTATGGTACGTGGATCGTATTAGGTGTCTTCTGGCCGAAAAAATAGAAGTGACAGAGAAGACTCAAGTATCTCTGGTTCCTAACTCCTCTTGTCGAAGGATTCGCTGTAAGATAAGCCCTAACTCTCACGAGCCGTCCCCACGCAAAACGCAACGTTTTGAGGTCTCCTGTGTTTACACATACAAATCATATTCTCGTGCACTTTCTTAGCATTTGCGAGGAGACACGACCATGGAAAAACCCTGGCTAAAGTATTATGAAGCCCAAGTCCCGCCCCATCTGGAGTATCCGCAACGTCCCCTGCATACGAATCTGGAGGAGGCCGCCCGGAAGTACCCGCAGGCAACAGCGACCATCTTTATGAACACCAAACTCTCCTATGCCCAGTTGAATGCCCTGGCGGATCAATTCGCCGCGGCCCTGGTCCAACTGGGGGTCAAGAAGGGCGACCGGGTGGCCTTATACCTACCCAACTGTCCGCAATACGCGATCGGCTATTACGGCATCCTGAAAGCGGGGGGCATCGTTGTGCCGTGCAACTCGCTTTATGTGGCGCGTGAAATCCAGCATCAACTGACAAACGCAGAGGCAGAGACCATCCTGGTGCTGAGCAGGTTCTACGAGACGGTGAAAAGCGTGCGCGAGAAGACGCCCCTGAAGCGCGTCATTGTGACCAATATCAAAGAATATTTCCCGCCCCTGCTCAAAATCCTCTTTACCCTGGCGAAGGAGAAGAAGGACGGCCACCGGGTGGACATTCGAGACGACGCGAACACCTATTGGCTGCAAGAGTTATTGGCCACTGCCCCAACTGAGCCGCCGAAGGTGGATGTGTCTTCCAGCGATGTCGCCTGTCTGTTGTACACCGGCGGGACGACAGGCGTGCCCAAGGGGGCGGAGCTAACCCACAGCAACTTGATGGCTAACGTTGTCCAGTGCCGGGCCTGGCTTCACGACATCAAAGAAGCCCAGGAAATTGTTTTGACCGCCCTGCCCCTTTTCCATAGCTATGGCATGACCACCTGTATGAACCTGGGTGTATACGTTTCAGGCGCGATGCTATTGATACCTAACCCCCGCGATCTTAAAGATGTCCTGAAGAACATCATTAGACACCGCCCCACCCTCTATCCGGGCGTTCCCACGATGTATGTGGCGATCAATAACTACCCTGGTATCGCCGAATATGACCTCAGTTCCTTACGGGCCTGCATCAGCGGCGCGGCTGGGCTGCCGCCCGAGGTGCAAAAGCGCTTCACGGAGCTAACTGGCGCGCGCCTGGTGGAGGGCTATGGCCTTTCCGAGGCATCGCCGGTCACTCACGCCAATCCCATCTACGGTGAGAATCGCATCGGCACCATCGGCCTGCCCTGGCCCGACACAGAGGCCAAAATCGTGGATGTGGAGACGGGCGAGAAGGAGATGCCGGTCGGAGAAGCGGGAGAACTGATCATTCGCGGGCCTCAGGTCATGAAAGGTTATTGGAACATACCGGAGGAAACGGCTGCCACGCTCCGCAATGG
>CAYPON010000056.1:11745-14073 GCA_964412315.1 uncultured Anaerolineae bacterium
GAGTTTTGCCGCGAGCGTCTCGCCAGATTCAAGGTGCCCAGGCTAGTCGAATTCCGCAGTGAGTTGCCCAAGAGCATGGTGGGCAAGATCCTCCGCCGCGTCCTGTTGGAGGAGGAAACGAGAAAGGCGGCGGAAGCACCCCGTTAGCTTGCTTTGCGCACGCCCAGGATAAGCGTTAAGGCAACAGCCTGCGCCAGTTTATAGCGGGAAGCCCGTCGGGCAGGCTCTCGACCTGCTTTCTGAGCGGGCGAAAGACGGCGCGCAGTTCCTCGACCGCCGGGTTCAAGCCCGCTTCCCCCAGCCTGATGCGCACCGGCACGGTCATCTGGATGGGGATGGTCTCCTTGACCGGCACTGTCATACGCACGGGGATGGTCTCTTTCACCGGCACAGTCATGCGCACCGGGATCGTCTTGCTCACCGGCACGGCCATGCTCAGATGCACCGGTAATTGCAGGCCAGCGGGCAACGCCAGGGACACGGAGCCTTTGATCTGTCCGCCGCCGCCGGGCAGATAAAAGGTGGCTGGCAAGCCGCTGAGCGGCACAGCCTGCTTCAGGACGACCGTGGTATCCTGCTCTATGGCCAGTTGGAAGTTGATCGGCAGTTGCTGATCGAGAGGGAGTTTGAACTCGATGGGCAGCTTTTGATCCAGGGGCAGGTTGAACTGGATGGGGATCGGCTCGTTGATCCTGACCGCGGTATCAATCGTGGCATCCCCCAATCCCAGAAAGGCGTCGTCCAGGTTATTCAGCAAGGGCTGGACGACGCTGCTTTTGAGGCTGAAGGCGAAGCGCAGGGCCGGCTCGCCCACCAGCAGCAGGCCCACCACCAGGGCAAAGTTGACCACGAAGGAAAAGATGATGGCGATGTTTTTGAAGGCGTTCCAATAGGGCTTCAAGCGTTGCATGATGTGACCTCCTCAGATGAGATGACCTTTTCCAGCTCAGCGATAAGGGGAGGCAAATCTGTCGAGACTGTATCCCAGACACGATCAAGGTCAATGTCGAAATAAGCATGAATGAGTCGGTTTCTCATCCGGTTACGGATGAAAGCGATAGCTTCTTGTGCAGCATCAAGCATATGTCGCAACCGCACGGCGTCATCCCTGTGCATACTGTACCTCCGCCGACTGCAAGACCTCTTCTCTGAAATATCGGCTCAAGTCCGCCGGCGTTCTCAGGTCCACCTTCCGTCCCAGGATTTCGGAAAGCTCAAGTTCCATGCCCGCTAGGCGGATGAGGCCAACGACAGCCTCTGGCTCGAACTCCACCAGCACGTCCACGTCGCTGTCGGGGCGAAAATCGTCGCGCAGCACGGAACCGAACAGTGACAGTCTGCGAATATGGTGCCGTCGGCAGAACTCGGCAACCTGGTTTCGGTCAATGGGAATTTGCACGCTCATGTTGCCCCTCCATTGCTCTAGTCAGCAGGTCAGACTCTCTCCGTCACCAGCACTTCCTCCCCCAGCATGTCCGCGATCTTGACCGCTACGGTCGTCTCACCCGCCGGCGCTGGAAGTTCATAGCGGCCCGCCACTAAATCGTTTTTCCTTTCGGGCACATCGGAGAAGGCGACATTGAACACCTCGCCATTATATGCTGTATCTACCATCACCGCATCCACCATGGCCCGCCAATCGTCAATACGCGGCTGAAGGAGGCCGGCCTGCTGTTCGAGACGCTCGATGATCGTCGGTGAGATGGAATCGCGGATTTCGACGACGATCTTGCCCTCGGCGCGGCGGATCTCCATCCTGGCGCGGGCGGGCTGATGCACAAAGAATTTGCCATAGCGCGGGTCGGTGCGCAGTTCGAGGACTTCGATCTTGTTCGGCACATCGCCCTTCTTCCGCAGCCGGTTCCACTCCTCCAGCCAGGCATCGGCGGCCATCTCTTTGCCCAGACAGACAACGACGATGTCCCGTTCTTCTTCGGGGCGCGCTTCCAGCTCTTTCTTGATCTCCTCCAGGTCGAGCAGCGTGAGAGGATGGTTGAAGGGGACGATCTTGACCAGCCGCTTGCCGAGGGTGCCATCGAAGAAGGGATCGCTGCGGCTGCGGGTGATGCCGATATGTTCGCAGGCCAGGTTCACCGCCTCGTTGTGCTGGATACGCAGGTCATAATCGTTGACGCGATAGATGGCGAAGGAGAGTTGGGCGGGGCGAGGCTGGCCCTCATCCCCCAGCCCTTCTCCCAGAGGGAGAAGGGGGCGAGCGCGGCGCTTCTTTTCCGCCTCGAGTTGCTCCAGGATGATGGCTTGCAGCCGCTTGCTCGTGGTCTGGATGGCGCCCTTGTTGATGTCGCAGCCGATCCAGCGGCGGCCCAG
>CAYPON010000057.1:0-13995 GCA_964412315.1 uncultured Anaerolineae bacterium
GGTGGCTCCACTTGAAGGAGCTATCGGTGCGCGCCTGGCGCAGGATATCCTGCCAACTGAGGGCTTTGCCGGGATAGCCCAGCTTGCGGGCTACATCTTCCCACATGGCGATCACCACAGGGCTGACGGCGTAACGGGTCGTCTCGCCGACGATGGAAATCTCCGCCTTCTGCTCCTGGCGCCAGATCGCCTCCAATTGCATCAGCCAGATGGAAGAGTCGGGCGAGATGGCGTCGAACTTGCCGGAGCGGGCAGCCTCGATCATCGCCTCGGCGTCCATGCTGGCGGCCTGCACCAGGATCGGCTTGCCCTGCGCGGTTTTGGGGTTGGTGGCCTGGAACTGCCGTACCAACTCGCGGAAGAGGGCGTCCTTTTCCGGCGTATAGGCCACCTCCAAGACGACCTCGCGGCTCACTTTGCTCGTGGTCGTGCCACTGGGTTGTTGTCTGACCAGGCGGTAGACCCATAGTCCCACGCCGCAGGCTGCCAGGAGGAGAACGGCCACGCTTATCGTGAGGCAAACCCACCAGGCAGAAGCCCCTTTGCCACGCGAACTTTTACGAGCGCTCATTTTGCCCCCTATCTGGCGACCACATTCAACTCGAACCAGCGGAGCAGGGCCTGGAGCACATCCCGGTCGGGCGACTTCATACGAGTGGTGCGGGGGATAACGGTCGTCGCTCCCTGCGCCTGCCACCGCATGAAGAGGCTATCCGAGCCGGTGATGTCCACTTCCAGATTAGCAGGCCGCAGGCCGCGTTGCGCCGCCTGCCGCTGTATTTCGGGCGAGAGCAGGAACTTCTGGAACTCGAGGGCGGCGTTCTTCTCCAGGGCGGTCGTCTCTTCGCCCATCCAGACCGTAAATGGAAAGTCGAAAAAGGTGAGATACTTGGGATAAACGATCACCAGCGGATCGGCCCAGCGGGTCTGGATGCCGGCCATATTGACCAGGAGGTCGCTCTCCAGGAGTTGCCCGCCATCCCCTGTGGAATAGCCGAACAGGGCCAGGTTTTCCACACTGTACCCGCCGACGCTGAAATCGGTGACCGCGCTCATCAGTTCCTTGAGCCATTTCTGGAAAGTGGGATCGGTAACGTCGGCCACTTCGATGTTCGTCTTGTTGTAATACTCGCCAGCGGCGGCCACCATGGCGGCCAGGCCAGCGACGTTTCGGCTCGGGTTCGGCACGACCAGCTTGAAGTAGCCCCAATCGGCCTTGCCACCCAATTCCGGCCAGCCCCCTTTGGCGATGGAGGCATCGTGGATGGCCTGCCAGTTGATCTCGCCGAATTTGCGTTTGAGGACTTCGGCGCGACTGGAATAGATGCCCCAGGAGAAAAGCGAGATAGCGATAGGGCGCGCACGATACTCGCCGTCGGTGAGAAAGACGTCGCGGCCCCGCTTCTCCTTATAAGTCGCATTCACCAATTCCACCAGATAGCGGCTATCGGGAATCCAGACGGCCGGCACTGGGTTCATCTCTTCGCGTTCCCACCGTCTCATCGCCGTCAGGCCGTCCATGGGGATGATCTCGACCTGGATCGGGTGCCCCTCCAGCTTTCGCTTTTCGGCGTTGAACGCCTTGGCGGCATCGCGCACGAAAGGCTCCACGGGCAAGGCGCAGACCACGCGCACGGTCAGGGTTTGCGGCGTTTCGATCAAAGGCTTGACGCCCCCTGCCTGGCGGACGGCGAGCGAGACGGCCACCACAACCAGGGCCAGGAGGACAACAAGCAGGAAAACCACTTGCGTTCGTTTCATGAATAGTCAACTCCCTCTTGTCAGGGCTAAGCGACAGGGAAAAACACCACAAAGATCACGAAGAGCACGGAGAGAAAGTATACTTCGTGGCCTTCGTGTTCTTCGTGGTTTGTTTTTTGGCTGTGGTAGAAAGGTGTCGCTATTTGAGGCCCAGCCGCGCCTTGCGCGCTGCCAATTGCTGTTTGAGCAGATCCTCTTCCAGGACGTCGGCCATCTGCTTTTCCAGGCGGCTGGCGTCTATCTCTCCCTGGGCCGTAGCCTTGTCCAGGCGGCGCTGGATTTCCTCACGCACCTCTTTCAGCCCGGCCTCCGCCTCGGTGACGCCGCCCACGCCTTCTACCACGCGGTGCGTCAGCTCTTTGGACTTGGCCAGATCGAGCATGGCTTGCAGTTGCACCCGCTCCTGGCGCACCTCGGTGAGCTTGGCCTCCAGGCGCAGCTTGGCATTGAGCAGCTTCTGGTACTCTTCCTCCTGATGCCGGTACTGCTCCTGGTAGCGGTCGGTCAGTTGCTTGGTCGTGTTGTAGCGATGCTGGGCGGCAACGGCCAGATCCTCTTTGCCCTTTTGCAGGAAGACGTCAATATTCTGGTCCAGCTCTTCCACCTTGGCCTGAAACTCTTCGGCTTTGCGCTTGAGCGTTTTGGCCTCGCCGCCCACGGTCGCCGCCGCATCATCCAGAGCGTCGAGGTGATCTTCGACCTTGCGGATGTATTCCTCGACGACGGCCATGCTGTTCGCCTTCAGTGCCTTGCTGACCAGCCAGTTGATGTTCGCTGAGATCAGCGTGTTGACACGATCCAGTAAAGATGCCATGATTTACTCCTCCTTCGGGATGATCCAGATTTAAGCCTCCAAGACTTCGGAAATCTGGCTCTATTGTAGCACAGGTATGGTGTTTTTGCATGACACCTGCCTGACGGGATGCTGACAGCCCGGTTTTCTATTTCTTGCCCAGCTCCGCTTTGAGCGCGGCCAACTCGATCTCCACCGCCTCGCCGGATTCCGCTGCCGCTGCCACCTTGCGTCCCTCGGCCTCTAGCTCTTTCGCTGCCTCCAGGATCGCCTCCTTGTCCTCGATTTTCTCCTTCATTCGGTCGAAGGCGGCGAAGGCGTCCTCGGCGTAACGCAGGTCGGCCATGGAACGGCGGATGGTTTGCTCCGCCTGGAGGCGCTTCTGGCGTGCCAGCAGAGCCGACTTTTGTTGCCGGGCATCCTCTATCTTGGCCTGCAAGGCGTTAAGCTGTGAGCGGAGCGAGATGACGGCTTTGCTCTGCGCCTCCAGTTCCTCTTTGAGCGAGGCCGCGCGCTTCTCCAGCACAATTCTGCGGGCCAGCGCCTTTTTGGCCAGATCGTCGCGCCCTGCCTGCACCGCCTTGACCGCCTGGGTATGGGCTTGCTCGACCAAAGCTTGTGCTGCCAGCGACTCTCGCTCCAGCTTTTTCTCCAAGGCCATAGCCTCGGTGACCTGATCCTCCGCCTTTTTGTAGGTCTCCTCCATGTCGTAGATCAGTTGCGTCAGCATTTTCTCTGGGTCCTCGGCGCGATCCAAAAGATCATTGATGTTCGCCTTGAGAATGGTTCCGATACGATCTATGATGTTCATCTTCTATCTCCTTTCTGATGTAATAGCACCCTATCACATTACGTAGTAAAACGTTGCAGGTTGCAAGGTTACACTTCCGGCCCGACGAGCTTGTACCCTCGGCCACGCACTGTGATCAAATGGCGCGGCTCTTCCGGGTCTTCGCCCAGCTTTTGACGGACGCGGCTGATCAGCTTCTCGATGCGCGCGTCATCCACCTCGTCTATATAGCCTTCCCCCCAGACGGCCTCGACGACTTTATACTTGTCGCAAATCTTGTTCAGGTTGCCGTAGAGCAAGAGCAGCAGCCGGTACTCTAGCTCCGTCAGCGATGGCAAGAGCTGGCCATCTACCCAGACATCGCCGGATTCGGCATCCACACGCACCCCGCGCCGTTCACGATGCCGCACCAGATGCTGGCGCCGCGCAAAGCCAGCGAAAAGCCGACAAAAGGGAACGCACTCCCCATCTCGCTTGGCAAGGATGTGTTTCCGCTGCAAACTGGCGAGGGCGCCTTTCTCCGACGTGCCCTTTCCGGTGGTCAAAGCAATGAGGGCCTCCTGCTCGTCTTCAGCCAGGTCGTTCCAGAGCTTGGCGCATTCGGTGCGGACGTCCGGGTCGCTGTCCAATCTCTCTTGTAACCGCTCGTAATTCGGCGTCTGTTCCAGGCTTCTGACTTCCGCCAGGACAGCGCAGACGTTCTCCAGAAAGCCGGGATGACCGTCGGCATTGCCCAGGATAAAGCGAATGTCCGCTTCGTCGAAGCAGATATTTTCTCTCTGCCCGAAAGCGTGAACAAAGTGCCGCACCTCAGCAGGGGCTAGAGGGGCCAGGTAACGGGTGTGGTGGGTGAAAAGCTCGCAGAACTCGCCGATCTCCCGGCCTGTGCGGATTTCCGGCAGGCTCCTGGTGGTCGCCGTAACGTAACAAAGGTTTTCTTGATAATGGTCACGGAGGGCGCGCAGATTGAGGTAAGCCCGTCGGTCTATATGCATCCACGGCTCGTCGAACTCGTCGAATAGCAAAACCAGCCGCCGGTTCCAGCCGGAACTGAGGGCCAGCAGCCCCTCGTTAAAGCTGACCGGGATAAGAAAAGGGGAAGAGGGGTTGATGACATTCTGATAGGATTGGCGGACGCGGTTGATCGCCTGCTCGCTAATCGCGAAAGAATCTATCTGGCTGGTGATCCCACGCAGGATCACCTCATAAAAGCCCTGGTCGGTCATCTCCCACATCAGGTTAAAGTCCACATAAACGAAGGTGTGGTCTTCAGCTCCGCTGCCCAGGAACTGCTGCCGAACTTCGGCCCGGCGCAGGCTGCGCAGGAGATGCGACTTGCCGATGTTACTCATGCCGACGATGGAGCAACAGGCCCCTTCGGACAGGGCGTTCATCACATAGGCGATGTCCTCCTGGTGGTAGAGGGGTGGTTCTTGAGGCGTTGGCTGGATGCTCATCTCATTCTCCTTGTGCGGTAACGGTGCGCTTGCGTCGCACGAGCGTATCTTGTATGATCAGAGCGGCGGGCCAGGCAGCCAGAGCGGGCAGGGCTGCCAGTATTAAGATCGGGTCAATCGCGCCAACGAGCCGATGCAAGGTCAGCGCCAGTGCCGGCCCGACAAAGATGCCCAGGTCCATCAGCGCATCGAAAGCCCCCAGCCGCGTCGCCGCGCTCTCTGCTGGCGTGATGTCGGCCATCATGGCCGTGCTCATGAGAAAGGTGCTGGCGCCGCCCAGGCCGAAAAGGGTGTAGAAGGCGATGAGCGCGGCCAGGTTCCGGCTGAAGGCCAGGCCGAGGCAGGCGGCGATGATGCAAGGTTGGGGCAGGATGACGAAAGGCCTGCGCCCCCAGCGATCCGATAGTGGCCCAACCAGGGCGCAGGCGACCGTAAAGCCGATCGCTTCGCAGGTCAACATTGCGCTGATCTGCCACGGCGCATACCCCAGCCCTTGCGCCTTAGTTGGCAGGAAGGCGCTTATCACCGGGAAAGTAAAGGTGTCGGCCAAGCCGAAGAGGATGAAGGCATAGATCCGCCTGTCTTGGAGCAATGTGCCCAGGTGCCGGAGTTGTTCCAGGCCGTGCCCACTCCGTCCTCCCTTCTTCTCGCGCACATACAGAAGGAAGGTAAGGCCGGCCACGAAAGAGAGCAGGCCGTCTACAAGGAAAGGGGTGCGCAGCGAGTAGAAGGCCAGCCATCCACCGATGACCGGCGCAACGATGAAGGACAGCCCCTGGCTGGAACGGAGCACGCCAAAGAACGCGCCCTGGCGACCCTCGGCGATCTCCGCCGTCAGCCCCAGCAGCGCAGGCATGGTGATAGCGTCGGCCACGCCGCCCAGGATGCGCAACAGTAGCAGGCTCTGCCAACTCGGCGCCACGGCGCACAGCAGTGAGGAGAGGCCACCGAGCGCCGCGCCGCCGACCAGGACCGCCCTTTTGCCCCAGCGGTCGGCCAGGATGCCAGTGAAGAACTGAAGCAAGACGATGGTCATCGAGGTGGAGGAGAGGATAGCGGCCATGCGAGTCGCATCGGCACCCAGGCTGGCGGACAGGGCCGGCAAAACCGGCACGCCGACGTGCGTGCTCAGGAAAAGGACAAAAGTGGTCAGGGCGATCAGGTAAATTGACATACTATCCCCTTCCTTCCGTTGGCCGCAGGTCTTTCACGAATAGCTTTAACCTCTTCGCACCATCCCACTCATCCGTCGCCAGAGAGTAGACGACATCCAGATGCGGCGGCAGTTGGCCGGCCCACTCCCCCAGCCCGAAAGCGATGGCGTCCCAAACGACCTTGCCATCGCTCAAAGTGAGTTGGAGGTGATCCTTCCCCACGAGGCGGTGCTGGCGCACGGCCACGTTGCGACTGACAAGCATCGGCACCGGGTTCTTGTGGCCGAACGGCTCCAACTGTTCGATCATCGCCGCCGTAGCCCAATCTGCCTGCGCCAAAGGTATCTCAGCGTCAATCTCCAGATGGGGGGTCAGTTCGACCCCTGCTAACTTGCTGGCGGCGATCTCGCGCAGGTGAGCGGTGAAGGCATCCCAGTGCTCGTTGCGCATGGTGAAGCCCGCCGCCGCAGCGTGGCCGCCATGCTTGAGCAGGAGATCAGCGCAGCCATCCAACGCCTGGGTGATATGGAACTCGGGGATGCTACGCGCTGAACCCTTGCTCTCTGTCTCGCCGATCTCCACGACCACAGCAGGCCGGTAGAATTCCTCCGCCAGGCGAGCAGCAACCAATCCTGCCACGCCGGCCAGATATTCTCGCCCAGCCACGATCAATATCGGCCCGACCCCTTCGGCCAGCACCTCGGCCCGCGCTTTCTCTAGCAATGTCTGGGTTAGTTGTTGCCGCTGGCGATTCCTCTCGCCCAATTCCTGCGCTAGCGGGCGCGCCTCCTCCGGGGTAGCCGCTGTCAGCAGCTTGTAGCTGGAGATGGCGTTGTCCAGGCGCCCTGCCGCGTTGAGGCGCGGCCCCAAGATATAGCCGATGGTGTATGCTGTCACCGCCCCGGGTGACACGCTGGCTTCCTCCAGCATGGCGCGCACCCCAGGACGGCTAGCCTCGTTGAGCCGGCGCAGGCCCTGCCAGACCAGGCTGCGGTTCTCGCCCAACAGAGGCACGACATCGGCCACCGTACCCAGTGCAACCAGGTCCAGCATCCCTTCCTCGCTCGGCAGGGAAGCCGCGACAGCCCTCCGCGCGGGCACCTGCCCTTCGACGCGCAGCAGTGCCTGCGCCAGTTTGAAAGCCAGTCCCACCCCAGCCAGTTCGTCAAAGGGGTATTTGCGCCCCGGCTGTTTCGGGTTGATGATGGCGCACGCGGCGGGCAGCGTTGGCCCCACGGCATGGTGGTCGGTGATGATGATGTCAATGTCTGATTGGCGAGCGTAGGCCACCTCCTCCACCGAACGCACGCCGCAATCCACCGTCACGACGAGTCTGGCCCCCAGTTGGGTCAGGCGTTGCATCGCCGTCATGTTGAGGCCGTAACCTTCCTCGACCCGATGTGGGATGTAAGGGCGGACGCGCGCACCGAGGGCTTGCAACGTCTGCACCAGCAAAGCCGTGGCCGTGACGCCGTCCACATCGTAATCGCCATAGATAGCGATAGGCTCCTGCTGGCGGATAGCCTGTCGCAATCGTGTCACGGCCTCCTGCATGCCCAGAAGCTGAAAAGGATTGCCGGGCACCTCTGTCGGACGCAGGAACTCCTCTGCCTCCGCCGGTGTGCGGATGCCGCGATTATAAAGGATTTGCACCAGCAGCGGCGGAAAGGAGGCGAATTGCGCCAGATGGGTTCTGGAAACAGGGGGCGCGATGACCCAACGCTTGCTTCTCAAGGCGGGAATCCCTTCTATCCAATCGGTCCTCGAATAGCAATTATAGTCTGATGGAGCGAAATGACAAAGCCATCAGGACTATCCACACCGCCAGCGACAGCAGGCTGATCATCCAGCCTAGCGCAAAGGAGAGAGGGCGATAGAAGAACTCGACGGTGTGATTCCCGGATGGGAGGTAAACTGCCCGCAAAACGCCGTTGGCTCGCAAGATGGGGGCCGGCTCGCCGTCCACCGTCGCCTGCCAGCCGGGGTGGAACAGATCGCTGAGCACGAGGTAACTCGCCTGCGGCGAGTTCGTATGAATCACAACGCGCTGCGGCTGGTAGGTCGCAATCTCCACTTTGTCGCTGTCCGCCGGCCTCTCCTCATCAAGGGCCAGGCCACTTTCGAGGATCCCCTCTCGCCGCGGATCGAAATCGCCCTTGTCCAGTGCCGCCTGCGCTGCCTCTTGGTCTGGAATGATCCGCACGCAGTGCACGAGATAGGCTCTGGGCAGGGCATCGTGGTTGCGATAGATGGCGACATCCTCGCTGCGATAGACGAGGGTATGGTCTCCCTCGCCCAGCAGGTGCGAGAGCAGATGCGATTCGCCTTGTCCATCCACCAGTATGACGCGCTCGAGGCGGACAAAAGCGCGGGGCATAACCGGCTCGATCAGGATGCGTGCTACAGTAAAGGGGGAAGGCAGGCCGTATTCGGCGCGATAGACGTGTCCTATGTGATCTTCCGGCGGAAATCCGGAGCGCGCCGGCCAGCTTCGCGCTACCGGTGGACGCGAATGCCGGATCTGCGCGCGCACGTCGCTGCGCTCGTAAGCCCACTCTGCCGTCTCAAGGCCCACGCGCAAGGGGAGCCGCATGATTTGACCATCCGCGCTCATCAGTACGATCTCCGCCGCAACCCGACCGTCAGGGAGATTGGCAGAATGGCTCACATAGGACTCGACCACCAGGGAACGCACGCTCAAGGGTGGGATCGTCAGCGGCCGACCCACCAGCGTCGGCGCAAAGGGGTCTTCCACATCGTAGAACTCGCTCCGTTCGTCCACCGGCAATAGTTGTGGGATGAGGAAATATCTGACATTCAGCAAGTTCAGTTTCTGTGGCGAGAGCTTCCGCGTGAAGCGCGCCCACTCTTTGGGAATCAAGGGCGAAAAGCCGTTCGTGGCCTGCACGTCGTACAGCAGGGCCATGTTCGGATAGAAGGACTCCCGCATGACAGAAAGATCGGGCACGATTTCCTCATGCGTATAGATGCGATAGAGGCCAGGGTCGGCACGCAGGAATATAAGGGCGCGCGGCTCTGCCCGAAATTGGGTGCGTGGCATGGTCGCGTTGTAGCTCTGGCGATAGACGGTGGCGAATGCTCCCAGATCAGCTACTATCAGCAGAAGGCAGGCTCCCTGAAGCCAGGGGAGCCTTACGCGCTTGCGCCAGGCTGCGAAAAGCAAGCCCCCTCCTCCTGCCGCCAGTACGAGGGGCAGGTAACGCCAGAGCCAAAGGAGCCTCTCCAGGATTCTCGGCGTATCGCTTACGGGAGCATCCATCCAGGCCAACGTCATTAAGGCTGAGGTGACCAGTGGCCCGAAGATGATCCATGCCCGACGCGACCCTGTGGGCAGAGGCTGCGCCAGGGCATCCGCACCCCAGCCTGCCAAGGCCGCTGCGGCCAGGGTGAACAGAAGTAGGAAGCGGGCTGGCACGCGAAACAGGTTGAACAGGGGCACGCGCAGCAAGAGGAGATACAGCGGATTCCAGCGGCCTAAGGCCAGTGCCAGCGAGGCCAGGGCGCACAATCCGTAAAACCATACCTCCCTTTTCCTTCGCTGCAGCAGCGCAGCAAAGGCCAACAACAGCGGCAACAATCCGACGTAGCCGACGAGTTCCACCGAGAGCCTGGGATATGGATTTCCGAGGAAAAAGGGGGAAATCAGCAAGAGCAGTATGCGGGATGCAAGGAAAAAGAAGCGAAGAAGTCCGGATCAAGCCCGCCCGCCCGCTCGGACAGTTGCGTCAACTCCAGAGAGGGCAACAACTGCGCCGCCGCCAGTCCCGCTGCCAGCGCCAACGCTCCAGCAAGAGCCAGTCCCACCTTGAGGGCGTAGCGCCCCCGGCTGAGCGGAATGCTCGCCGTCTTGCCCAAAAGGACCTGCCACGCGGCGTGAGCCAGCACCAGCAGCAGGCTCAACAGGGCCATTTGCGGGTGGCCTGCCAGCCAGATCATCGCCAGGCAAACCACCATTCCGCTCCACGCACGGCTGGCTGCACGCCATCCCTGGTGTACCTTGAGGCAGAGCAGCCGCGAGGTGGAGAACAACGCCGGCAGCCAGGAGGCGACGGCCAGGATATTGAGATGGTTGAGGTGGGCGATGCAGAAACCGCTCCACATATAGACAATGCCTGACAGGACGCTCGCCCAGCGGCTCAACCCGTGCTGCCGCCCCAATCCGTACATCGTCAGGCCCGCCCAGATATAATGCCCGAGGATGTAATAGTTGAGCGCGGTGTCCGCTGGAAACAGGAGAGACAGAATCCAATTGACAGGATAGAAGGGGCCGGACTGGCCCTCCGCCAGAAGAGGGTATCCGGCCAACAGATTGGGCGTCCAGAGGGGGAGTTGGCCCTGCGCAAGCGCCCGCAGCCACGCCGCTCGCTGCGGATAGTAAAGGCGGAAGATGTCGCCGAAGAAGAAAACCCCTCGCAGGAAGGCCGCTCGCCAGAACAGCGCAATCACCAACATGACGAACATGGCAGGGATGCACAACGCGGCACTGTTGCCCCGGCGCAGCCTTCGCACGAATCGGATCACATTGCCCCCGCTCCAGAGACCCGCTGGATGAATGCTAGCTCCACATAGCTTTCACTGTGAATCAAACCTTGCCGAACTTGCGCAGGTTGTCGAAACTGAGCTTAGTGCTTTCCAGCGAGGGCCGCTCGCAGAAATCTTGCTCGACGATGTACCACTTGGCCCCGCTGGCCTCGCTCGCGGCGAAGATGGCGGCCATGTCCAGTTTCCCCTCGCCCACCTCGGCGAAACGGGCCGGGCGCGTGCCGGGAGCAAAGTCCTTCGGCATGTCTTTCAGGTGGATCAGAGGGCAACGGCCAGCGTATTTGCGGATCAGAGCCGCCGGATCCAGGCCGGCGAAATAGACCCAATAAACGTCAATCTGCGCCTGCACATGTTTGAGATCGGTCGCCGCGAACAGGGCATCGAAGAGCGTCTGATAGCCAACCTTGACCTTGAACTCAAAGTCGTGATTGTGATAGCAGAATTGCAAGCCGCGCTCGTAGCACACCTTGCCGATGCGATTCAATCGCTGGAACAAGCCGTCGAAATCGGAGCCTTCACGAAGGGCAGTGGGAAGAGCAGGCAGTGTCAGGTACTTGCTGCCCAGGTCGAGATAGAAGGAAATCAGGCCGTCCAGGTCTTTTTCTAGCCGGTCGAGGCCCTCATGCCCACTGGCTACCTGCAGACCAAGTTTAGTGAGGAGCGCCTTCATCTCTGCTTCCGGCAGGGGACGCGCCAGCTCGACCGCTCTGTAGCCGATCTTAGCTACCTGGGCCACCGTCCCGGCGTAATCCTTGGCCGTCTGATCGCGAACCGTATACAATTGCAGAGCAACAGGCACTTTAGCCATAGCAAAAGCCTCCTTTTAGGGTTTGGGGGTGAACGAAACGGGCAAAATATAGCACTAATCCCAAGATTGGGCAAACCTACGTGGATTTCTCAATCGCTGGCTTACGCGCCGATCTCATACAAAGCAACTTGCCCCTCGCGCAGAGAGCGGCGAGCCGCCTCGATCACCGCCACGGTTGCCATCCCCTCCTCACCAGGGATCAGCACCGGCGTCTCCTCGCGCATCGCTGCCAGCCAGCCGCGCAACTCAGCCTGTACAGGGTCCTCGGGCGAGAAATCAGCTTCCAGCGAGAACGGTTGCCCATTCGCATCATAAGCCCGCAGAGCTTTGGGGTCGAGAGCGGCGTCGCTGGTCAGGGTGCTCCGGTCGAAGAAAAGGCGAAAGCCGTAATGCCTTGCAAAAGAGCCGAACCCACCCTCGTAGAGGCCTGTTCCTCCCTGCGCAAAGCGGATTTGCAGGGCGATGTGATCCTCCCACTCGTGCGGTCGCGGCAGGACCTTTTGCGATAGCGCGCACACAGTTTGGGGCTGCCCCATGAGGCAACGGAGCATGTCCAGCTCATGCGCGCCGACCTCGGCAATGTATCCTCCGCTTTTGGAAATACTGGAGCGCCACTCCGCGCCGCTGCTGAAGCCGCTGCCACGCAACCGCCAGATGGAGGCAGCGAAAATCCTGCCCAGGCGGCCCTCGGCCTGATAGCGGAGGATCGTGCGGTAAGGCTCAACATAGCGCAGCACATGGCCGACCATGAGCTTGACGTTGTGTGCACGAGCCGCAGCGATGATCTTGTGGCAATCGGCGACGCTGAGAGCCATTGGCTTTTCCAGGAAGATGTGCACGCCAGCTTCAGCCGCCTGCACGGCGGCGACGGCGTGCAAATAGGAAGGAAGCGCGATGATGACGCCATCTAATTGGGGATAGGAAAGCAGTGCCTCGGCGTGCTCTGCTACCTGAGCGCCGTACTTGCTGGCTATAGAGGCAGCCCGGTCGGGCAGCACGTCATACACCGTCACCAGACGAGCTTCATCAGTGGCCAGAAGAGCCTCCGCCAGGTCATTGCCCATGCCTCCACATCCCCAAAGCCCTACGCGCCATGGTTCTTTCATAGCTGTCACTCCTTGAGGGTCATTAAGCCTTCCCGAGAGCTTCTGAGCTTTCGGGAAGGCTTACTTTCACGAGATCCATTGTACGACATTTTGTAACCCAGGCAAAACCACGACAAAGCTCTGAAGGGAATTGACCTCAGTGCAAGATCAGGTTATACTATGCCCGCAACTTGTATAGGGAGGCAGCATGGCTCGCCGCGGACGAAGAAGACAAAGCACCCCTGTATTGATCGTCCTTATCTTGGCCGCCATCGTGGTGATCGAAGGCCTGGTTTATGCTTACCTGGTGATCGAGGATCGCATCTGGGCGGCGCAACAGGCGGCGACGCAAACGGCGCAGGCCGCTGCCCAGGCAACAGAGGTGGCGGAGAAGACCAGGATCGTCGAAGCAAGGGCCGCTGCCGAGGCCGCGGCGACCGTCACGGCCCTCGCCGCTGCCACTGCGACCCCCACGTGGACGCCGACGTCCACCGAGACGAACACGCCGACGATCACGGCAACGCCCACCGATACCTGGACACCCCCGCCGACCCCTACCATCCTCCCATCCTTCACGCCGACGCTCCTCCCCACAGCCACAGCGACGCCTAGGCCACCCTCCCCTACACCCCAGCCCAGGGCAGCCGCTGCTCCCCCCGCAGGCACCAGCTTCGGTTACGGCATTCAGGTGGACGGGGTCTATGACAGCAATCACGCGCGAATTATCTCGCACGTCCAACAGATCGGCTTCAAGTGGGTCAAACAGCAGGTGGAATGGTTACGCTATAACCCCGGCCCCGGCCAATACGATTGGGGCCCCCTCGACCGCATCGTGGACAGCAGCAACGCGGCAGGCATCAATGTCCTCTTCAGTGTGGTCAAAGCACCTCGTTGGGCGCGCCCGGTAGGCGATACCGATGAAGGCCCGCCGGCTGATCCGAATACCTACGGCACCTTCCTGCGCGAGATGGCTGCCCGCTACAAAGGGCGCGTCAAAGCCTACGAAGTCTGGAACGAGCAGAACCTGTATTACGAATGGGGCGGGCGGGGTGGCAAACTCAACGCTGGACGCTACGTGCAACTGCTCAAGGTGGCCTACGGTGCGATCAAGTCGGTGGACCCAGCAGCGGTCGTCGTCTCCGGCGCCTTGACGCCCACAGGTTGGAACGACGGGGATACCGCCATAGATGATCGCGTTTACCTGGAGCAGATGTATCAGGCTGGGTTGAAGGACTATTGCGATGCCATTGGCGCACATCCGAGCGGCTACAACAACCCGCCCGACGCCGACTGGCAGACCTATCGCGATCCCACGGCCAGCTTCGGGGCGAAGGGGCATCCGAGCTGGTTCTTCCGCGGGACGATAGAGAGCTACTACAACATCATGTACAAATATGGCGATGGGCACAAGAAGATCTGGGTGACGGAGTTTGGCTGGGCGTCGGTGGAGGGGTTGGGTGTGCCGCCGGCGCGTGGGTATGAGTACGCTGCCGATAACACAGAGGCGGAGCAGGCGCAGTTCATCGTCAGGGCCTATCAGATGGGGCGGAACTGGGGCTTTGTGGGGGTGATGTTTCTGTGGAA
>CAYPON010000058.1:0-13922 GCA_964412315.1 uncultured Anaerolineae bacterium
GAGCAAAACTTATTACGCCACGATCAAGACGGAAAAGGGTGACATCCGTCTGCAACTGTATGCCGACAAGGCTCCCAAAACGGTCAACAATTTCGTCTTCCTGTCGCGCCAGGGATTCTACGATAACACCACCTTCCACCGCGTCATCCCCGATTTCATGGCGCAGGCGGGAGACCCCACCGGCACGGGCACAGGAGGCCCCGGCTATCGCTTCGAGGATGAATTCGATCCCGCCCTGAAACATGACGACGTGGGGATCATCTCTATGGCCAACACTGGCGACCCCAATACCAATGGCAGCCAGTTCTTCATCACCTACGCGCCGCAGCCGCATCTGGATGGCAAGCATAGCGTTTTTGGCAAAGTGGTCGAAGGCATGGATGTATTGCAAGCGATAAGCCCTCGCGACCCCGCCACCGCTGCCACACCGGGAACCAAGATCCTGACCATCGTTATCGAGGAGAAATAGTTCATCCGGCACGGGAAGGAAGAGAGGGGTCGCATGGATCAGGCAGTAGAGGTGGAATCGAAGAGCAAAGTCAGGCCGGCTTTGGGGTGGGGCCGCTGTCTCATTCTGGCTGTTGCTGTAGCCATCACTGTGCTGATCTTCCTTTATCGCGGGCAACTGGCGCGCTTCTCCACCTATGGCTACCTGGGCGTCTTTGTCGTCAGCCTGTTGGGAAATGCCACGGTTATTTTACCCGTGCCCAGCCTGTTGGGCGTCTTTGTCGGAGGGAGCGCGTTCAACCCCCTGCTTGTTGGATTGATTGCTGGCGTGGCCGAACCGTTGGGCGAATTGACCGGCTATATGGCAGGATACGCAGGGCGCGCCATCATCGAGGATCAAAAGACGTACATGCGAATCGCCCGCTGGATGCAGAGCCGCAACTTTTTCTCCGGCTATCTGCTCATCTTTGTCCTTTCCGCCGTCCCCAACCCGGTTTTCGACCTGGCGGGCATTGCTGCCGGGGCATTGCATCTCCCCGTAGCTGGCTTTCTCATCAGTTGTTGGCTCGGCAAGACGCTCAAGGCCCTGGTGATCGCTTTCGCGGGCGCTCGCCTGGGCACTTTAATCCCCAGGCTGTAATTTGACCTGCAAGCCCAACTATGCTAGAATTATGGCAAATCGAGACCTTAATGACCGTGAACAGGAGGAGTAAGCGGCTTCGTCCTGGTAGAGAAAGGAGGCCATCGGCTGAAAGCCCCCGCAGAGAGAGCCGCTGAAGGTCGCCTGGGAGTCGAGGAGCTGAACCGCTGCGGACAAGCTCCTCCGGGTTCGGCCCGTTATAGCTAAGAGCGCAATGGCATCGCTATGCTGTTGAAAGCAAGGTGGTACCGCGTAAGGGTAAGATCCCTTTCGTCCTGGCGACGAAAGGGATCTTTTGTTTCATGAAAGAGGGCAAGATGAAAAAGACGCTATTTAACCAAACGGAAATGCCTAAAACCTATGATCCGCAGAGCGCCGAGCAACGGATCTATGACTGGTGGGAGGCGCAAGGCCATTTCAAGCCGCAGATCAAGGAGAGGGCTAGGCCCTTCGTTATCTCCATGCCTCCTCCCAACGTCACCGGCGGCCTGCACCTCGGCCATGCCATCACCGCCTCCCTTGAGGACCTGATGATTCGCTACCATCGGATGCTCGGGGAGCCAACCTTGTGGGTTCCTGGCTCAGATCACGCTGGCATCGCCACGCAGAATGTGGTGGAAAAGGAATTGGCTAAAGAGGGGCTGACCCGCCATGATCTTGGCCGCGCTAGATTCATCGAGCGTGTCTGGCAATGGAAAGAAAAGTACGGTAGCATGATCACAAGGCAACACCGTCGCCTTGGTGTATCCTGCGATTGGGAGCGCGAGCGATTCACGCTGGATGAGGGCCTCTCCCGCGCCGTACGCGAGGCATTTGTCCGCCTGTACAACAAGGGATTGATCTATCGTGGGACCTACCTCGTGAACTGGTGTCCTCGCTGCGGCACAGCCATTTCCGATCTGGAGGTAGACCACGAGGAGGAAGCCACCAAACTCTGGCATGTGCGCTATCCTTTGCTGCCAGCGGGCGCGGAGGGGGCTACGGGTTTGGGTAGGTCCTGGGGGAGTGGACGTTGGGCCTCTCGTGCCACCGAGTTTGTCGAAGTGGCCACAACCAGACCGGAGACGATCCTGGGCGATACCGCCGTGGCCGTTAACCCCCGCGACAGCCGCTACCAGGCCCTCATCGGACGCAAGGCGCTCCTGCCAGCGATAGGGCGGGTCTTCTCCATCATTGCCGATGAGGTGGTGGATATGACCTTCGGCACAGGTGCGGTGAAAGTCACGCCGGCCCACGATCCCACCGATTACGAGATAGGCCAGCGGCACGGACTGGAAGCGGTGAATGTCATGACCGATGAGGCTTGCATGAACGAAGCGGCAGGGCCTTATGCGGGCGAGGATCGCTACGAATGCCGTCGCCATCTGGTGGAGGATTTGCAACGAGAGGGGTTGCTGGTCCAAATCGTGGATTATGTTCACTCCGTGGGCCACTGTCAACGCTGCGATACCGTGATCGAGCCTCGCCTCTCCACTCAATGGTTCGTCAAGATCCGGCCTCTGGCTGAGCCAGCTATCGCCGCTGTGCGCGACGGACGCATTCGCATCGTCCCGGAGCGATTCGACAAGACCTACTACAACTGGATGGAAAACATCCGCGATTGGTGCATCTCGCGGCAACTCTGGTGGGGGCATCGCATCCCGGTCTGGTACTGTCACGGCTGCGGCGAGCAAATCGCTGCTGCCACAGACCCCGCGGCGTGCCCCAAATGCGGCAGCAAGGATATCCATCAGGATGAAGATGTCCTGGATACCTGGTTTTCTTCCGGGCTTTGGCCCTTCTCCACCCTTGGTTGGCCGGATGACATGGCGGATTTGCGCTATTTCTACCCGACGACGGTGATGGAAACCGGCTACGACATCCTCTTTTTCTGGGTGGCGCGCATGATTATGCTCGGCCTGGAAATGACCGGCAAGATCCCCTTTGAAGTCGTTTACCTGCACGGCCTGATCCGCGATGAGCAAGGGCGCAAGATGAGCAAATCGCTGGGTAATGCCATAGACCCGGTGGAGGTCATGGACCAATACGGCACCGACGCCCTTCGCTTCACCCTGCTCACCGGCGCAACGCCGGGCAACGATATGAAACTCTCTCTGTCGCGCGTGGAGGCCAACCGCAACTTTGCCAACAAGATTTGGAACGCCGCGCGCTTCGTGGCCGGCAATCTGGAGGGCAACCGCCCGCCGGAAAAGGGGGAGTGGCAAGACGTGGCCTTGACCTTGCCGGATCGCTGGATTTTGAGCCGACAGAATCGCTTAACCGCGGAAGCCACACAACTGATAAACGACTACCAGTTCGGCGAGGCTGGGCGCAAGATTTATGACTTTCTGTGGGGGGAATACTGCGACTGGTACATCGAAATCAGCAAGATCAGGCTCTATGGAGAGGACCAGGCCGCGAAGGAGAAGGCCAAGAGGGTTTTGGTGTATGTTCTGGAGAAGACGCTGCGCCTCCTGCATCCCTTCATGCCCTTCCTGACTGAGGAGATCTGGCAACATCTCCCCCACAAGGGCGAGGCCCTGATCGTGGCTCCCTGGCCGGAGGCTGGCCCTTTGGATGAGCAAGCGGAAGCCGAGATGATGCTACTTATGGAGATCATCCGCGCCATCCGTAATGCGCGTGCGGAATACAACGTTGAGCCAGGGCGGCGGATCGCAGCCATCATGGTAGCAGGCGAGGCCCTGCCACTCCTGGAAGCCCACCGAGACCTGTTTATCACCCTGGCCCGCATCAGCGAGGACGCCCTGACCATCGCCAGCAGGCTGGACGCCAAACCGTCCCATGCGCTGACCCTGGTCATAGGAGGGATCGAAGTTTATCTGCCGCTGGCTGGTATGGTGGACCTGGAGGCGGAACAGAAACGCCTGCAAGGGGAATTGGCGAAAACGGCGTCCGAGATCGCTCGCGTGGAGGCGCTGCTGAACAACGAGCGGTTCATGGCCAAGGCCCCTGCCGAAGTCATCGAGCGGGAACGTGCGAAACTGGCTTACTTCCGAGAACAAGAGGGGAAGCTGCGCGCCAGGCTACAAGCCCTGCAAAGCTGAATTACCACCGAAACGCTGAGAATAGACCACCACGAAGGCTACGAAGAACGCGAAGAGGTAGAGATGTAGCGTATTACGTCTCTACCTCGTGACCTTCGTATTCTTCGTGGTTCACTTTTTCTAAAGCTCAAGCCACAAAGTCGCGACGCCACCTACGCGCAGCGAGTTTTCATTGAAGAACAGCACCCTGAGATCCAACTTCAGGCTTACATTATCGCGGAGCTTGCCCTCCCAGACAAGCGAGTCGCCCATCTTGCGGTAAGGGTAATCGGCGATCCCTCCCAGCTTGGCTCCCTTCTCTGCATCCCGTTCCTGATAGACGAGGAGCGTCCCTGGGATATTCTCGCCTCGCTCTACCCCATAGGTCACGGGGACGCTGAATTTGGCCTGCGAGCCTGTATCCAACGCCATCGCGCGCGGCGTCGGGTTTTCCACTTCCATGTCAATGGTGCCTCCGGCATGGAGGGCCTGCTCGCTGATGAGGAGAATCCTTAGGTTGAGATCGAGCCGCACCCCCGGCGTTGGCGTGCCCTGCCAATCCAACGAATCGCCGACTTTTTTGAGCGCCCTCTGGCCACCGATCTTGAACTCGGCCATCTTATCGCTCACGCCTACATATAGGATGTCCGTGCCCGGCAGATTCTTGCCCGGCTCCGCTTTGAGTTCTAGCGGGCCTTTGTAAGTCAGAGTGCCCGAGGGCGGCCTGGGCTTTAAGATGCAACCCACGAGCACAGGCAAAAGGAATAACAGGATTATAGTATGCTTGAGAGAGCGCAGTTGCCTTAAGGCCATAGTTGGCGTCCTCCTGTCCCAGATAGGCTCGGCTTCATTATAGACGAGTCAGTTGCGGCACGCAACTTGCGGTGACTGCGATTTTTGCACAAATTGGTTTAGTGGTATATTATAAACCAATGATAGTGATCCGAGGGTCATGAAAATCAGATATGCGCTATCTCATCCTTTCCGATATCCACAGCAACCTGGCAGCTTTTGAGGCAGTGCTAGCGGATGCCGGTTCTTTCGACCGGATTTGGTGCATGGGTGATATGGTCGGCTATGGCTCCGACCCCAACGAATGCCTGGAGCGACTTGAGCCTCTGCCCCATATCTGCGTGGCAGGAAACCACGATTGGGCTAGCATTGATAAGCTAGAGATTACCGACTTTAACCTGGATGCGCAACTGGCTTGCCTGTGGACAAAAGCGCAACTAACGCCCGAACACCAGGCATACCTGGATGCCTTGCCGGAGAAGATCATCGAGGGGGAGTTCACTATCGTCCACGGCAGCCCCCGACATCCGATCTGGGAGTACCTTTTCTCTTCTTCGAGCGCGGCAGATAACTTTGAACACTTTACCACCCGTTTTTGTTTCGTCGGACATACCCACATGCCTGTCATCTTTCGCAATAGAGACGACTTCTGCGAGACTTTCGTTCCAGAGCCGGACTCCGAATGGCATTTCGAGGAGGAACGAGCGATCATCAATCCCGGTTCTGTGGGGCAGCCGCGCGATGGTGATGAGCGGGCCAGCTACGTTATCCTGGATGCCGATAAAGGGACGCTGACCTATCGGCGCGTAGCTTATCCAGTTTACGTCACCCAGAAGCGCATGTTGAACGCCAAGCTACCTCACCGACTCGCCGCCCGGCTGGCTTATGGCTGGTGACCGCCAGTCATCCTTGATGGAACTCAGCGGTCAGCGTAGCGTCTAAATGACAGAAACTATGGACAATGCCAAAGGGAGGATGAGAACATGGCCACAAGAAAGATGTTTCACATTGTTATTGGGTGTATCTTACTTGTCACTTTGCTTGGCTGCGCGGCGCCGACGCCCGTAGTGATCGAGAAGCTAGTCCCGGTCGAAAGACAAGTTGTCAGCACCGTGGTTGTTGGGAAAACTGTGGCAAAGGAAGGACAAGCCGCGGAGGCTGACATAGGCTCCATTGACCAGCGCATGATCATCCGCACAGGCGACCTGACTCTGGTGGTCAGCGACACCAGTGCAGCCCTGGAGAAGATCAAATCCATTGTCGCTGGCTTGAAAGGCTATGTTGTCACTAGCAATGCCTGGCACGAAGAACAGCAGGTGCGTGCGCGTTTGACTTTGAGGGTGCCCGCGGAATCTTTCGATGCAGCTTTGGAGCAGATCAAAGCGGTCGCCAACAAGGTTGACAGAGAAGACACTTCGGGCAAAGATGTGACGGAAGAGTATTCCGACCTCGACGCCCGTCTGCGTAATCTGGAAGCGACGGAAAAAGAGCTGCGCGAGCTGCTGACCCAGGTGCGCGAGCGGACGGGCAAAGCCGAAGAGATCATGGCTGTGTATCGTGAATTGACCAATGTCCGAGGCCAGATCGAGCAACTCAAGGGGCGTATGCAGTACCTGGAACGGCTGACGGCGATGGCCACCATCAATGTCGAGTTGGTGCCGGATGTCCTGGCCAAGCCGATCGTCGTCGCCGGGTGGCGGCCCAATGAGACAGTGAGGAATGCGCTGCGCAGCCTGGCCAAGACGCTGCAGTTCCTCGTGGACGCACTGATCTGGATTATTTTGTATGTGGCTCCTATCCTCATCGTCATCGCGCTGCCACTGGTCATATTGCTGGTCTTGCTCCGGCGCTGGCGCCGCCGCAAGCCTGCTTAGTTGGTACACTACCACCACATCTGTCATCCTGGCGCAGTCAAGAATCCACCGCGGAGAGCGCGAAGGAACCTTGTGAAGTCCTCGCGCCTCTGCGACGAGTGTCCGTTCCCGGATGGGAGATAGGATCGCCGCCATGAAAAGATTGGGGAAACAAAAGCCATTGTATAACTTTTTTCTCAATCCCTATAAGGATGCGCGCTTCACACGCTGTCCCAAGTGCGGAGCCAGGACTCGTCAGCGCAAGCTGCCACTGGTGATCCACGTTGACCCGTTGAACCCCGTGTCTGTCAACTTTACCTGCCGCTATTGTCCGGGCTGCGATCTGCTCATCGCGCACAAGGACAGGCTGGAACAAGTGCTGACCGCCATGCTGCAAGAGCACAATCCAGAGCTTGTGGGCCATGAGTACCTGGTGATCGGCACACTCGACCGCCCGGTTTGGCAAAAAGGGGTGCAGAGTCAACTGACCATCCGGGAACTGCTGGACAACCTGCATGACTTCAAACAGGTGCTCTTATTCAAGCCGGCGCATTATGGATGGGGCTGAAAGAGAGTCTTCGCAAAGGTGATCGGGAACCAAGTCAATAACAAGAGAGGAGATCAGCATGTGTCAATTCTGCACCGTACATGGGGAAGGCAAGAAGTGGTATCTCGAAATGAAGAATTACGCAGAGGAATTGCTCCATGAAGAGCTTTCTGCTGCCCAGCAGAAGGCCGCCAAAGCCAAGACACGCGTCGAGTGGACCAGCCGCTTCATGGAAGGCTTCGTCATGCCCGCGATCACTGGCGTAGCCAAAGCTGGGGAACAGCCGCCACCTGCCAAGGCCCGACCAAGCGAAGAGAAGATTGTGCGCCGTCAGCAGATCGTCCATTTCGGGCAGGTGTTGCCCATCGAGGACGTCGAGAAGGTGATAGACATGGTCAATTCTATCACGCGCCTGCCGTGCGGATGCCGCTTTCTCACCACGGGGAAAGCCAACCAACGATACTGTTTCGGCCTGGGGGCGGACAAATGGGGCATCCTGAGTAAGTACCCTGAGGCCGCTTCCTCTTTGGAGGTGTTGGGGAAGGAGGAAGCGAAAGGGATCCTCCGCCAATACGACGAGGAAGGGTTGATGCACAGCATCTGGACGGGCGTTACGCCTTACATCATAGGCTTATGCAACTGTGATCGCGATTGCGCGGCCTACAAGTGGTACATCGAAAAGAGGGGCACGCCCTATTTCTTCCGCGCGGAGTACGTCGCCAGGGTAGATTGGGATCTCTGCACGGGATGCAAATCCTGCATGAGCCAATGTCAGTTCGGCGCCGAGTTCTACTCTTCTGCGCTCTCCCGGGTGTACATTGATCCCACGCGCTGTTTCGGTTGTGGCGTGTGCCGGGCCGTCTGTCCACACGACGCCATCTCGCTCGTCCCGCGGCAGCAGGTTCCCGAAGCGGCCAACCTCTGGCTGAAGTATGCGCCGGCATAGAGAGGCCGCAAGTCAGATGGGGATGACATCCATAGGAGACTCAGGGTAATCGCCTTTCTGTCATTCCAAGCGCAGCGAGGAATCTCCAAGCTGCCTAGCAGGAGATTCCTCGGTGCACAGGACGCGCCTACTCAGGAACTTGGCGGTCTGTCATCGCGAGCTCCTTTGCGAAGCGATCTCAGTCCCGTCTTGAGACTGCTTCGCAAACTGCGCTCGCAGTGACGGTGGGGCAAGTTCCTGTCCTTACGCATGACGCCCGGCGGCATGGCCATTCTCGGAATGACATAATTGCGGTTATAGAGTGATTCCTGCTCACCCTTTCTCCTCGCGCACGTAAGCTATCCCTAGTGCGGCCGGCGCTCCGACCCGCCTGCTGAAAGTCTCCCACCAGGTGATGATGACCAGGACCAGGATGGTGAAAACATAAGGGAGCATGTTCAAAAACGCGGCTGGAATGGTGGTTCCTGCTGCCTGCAAGCGGAATTGCACGGCAGTCACACCGCCGAAGAGCAGAGCGCCGATCACGGCCCGCAGCGGATCCCAGGTGGCGAAAATAACCAGGGCGATGGCGATCCAACCCCGCCCGGCAGTCAACCCCTCCGTCCACCCAGGCGTGTAGGAGAGCGAGAGATGCGCGCCGCCAAGCCCTACGAGCATTCCGCCGAACACCGTATAGGCGTAACGGATGCCGGTTACATTCACGCCCATGGCATCGGCTGTGCGCGGGTTTTCTCCTACGGCACGCAAGTGAAGGCCAGGTCTCGTATGATACAGCCAAATCCAGGCCAGAGGCACAAGTAGATACAGGACATAGGTCAACACATCCACCTGGAAGAGCGGCTTCCCCAAAACGGGCAGATCGGAGAGCATGGGGAGGGCAACCTTCTCGAACTTGGGGCCAATCATACCTACCAGAGGCTGGCCCTCTGGCCCCAGCTTTTGCCCCAGGAAGCTGGCCAGGCCGCTGCCAAAGATCGTCAACGCCAGGCCGCTGACCGTTTGGTCGGCACGCAGCGTGATGGTCAAGAAAGCGTGGAGAAGAGCCAGCAGCCCGGCCACGCTCACCGCCGTCAGCGTCCCCAGCCAAACGCTGCCACTATGATACGCGGCAGCGAATCCGCTGACCGCGCCTATGATCATTATCCCTTCCACGCCCAGGTTGAGGACGCCAGAGCGTTCAGTCAGGATTTCCCCAATGGTCGCATAGAGAAGGGAAGCGCCCGCCCGAACGGTAACAGCGAGAATCGAGACCCAGAGGCCCAAATCGAACAAGGTCTTAACCCTCCTGTCCGTCTGGGTGAACACGCGGGTTCGCCCCGGCCTGAACGGTCGCGGGCAACCGGCCAACCCAACGCACACGATACTCGGAAAGCAAAGCCCCTCCCAGCATAAAGAAAAGGATGGCCCCTTGCAGAATCAGGGCGACGGAGGCGGGAAGTCCCATCGTGATCTGGATCTGGTCGCCACCTACCAGCAGCCCGGCCAGCAGGATAGCCACGACCAGAACCCCCCACGGATGAAGCCTGGCCAGCCAGGCCACGATGATGGCCGTGAAGCCGTAACCGACGGTCAAGCCCTTTTGCAGACGATGGGAGATGCCGGCCACCTCGGCCATGCCAGCGATGCCTGCCAGCCCACCGCTCAGAATCATGATCAAAAGCATGTTTCGCGTGACGTTGATCCCTGCGTAAACGGCGGCACGCATGTTCTCACCGATGACGCGGATTTCATACCCCCATTTGGTGCGTGCCAAAATGATCCAGATGAGAAAGGCCCCGATCACGGCGAAGACAAGGCCGAAATGCACGCGCGTGCCAGGCCAACGCGGCAGCCAACCCGCTTCGGGAAAGGGAGCAGAGCCGGGGAAGCCGTACCCTTTCGGGTCCTTCCACGGCCCATAGAAGAGGCGCTCTATCCAGAGGATGGCGATATAGTTCATCATTAAAGTCACAATGATCTCGTTCGCTCGTGTGTAGGCTTTGAGCAGCGCGGGGATCAATCCCCACAAAGCGCCGCCCAGGAACCCAGCAGCAAACATCAGGGGCAGCAAAGTCCAGCCAGGGAGCCCGGGGAGACGCTGCGGCAAAAAGAGAGCCACCCACGCCGCCGCAAATCCACCCATCGCCAACTGCCCTTCGGCGCCGATGTTCCAGAACAACATGCGGAAAGCCACCGAGACCCCCAGCCCACAAAGCATGAGGGGGATCGCTTTGACGATTGTCTCGGAAAAGGCATACTTGCCACCAAAGGCTCCTACGGCCATTGCCCAATATGTCTTCCAGGGGTTGGCGCCAGCGAGCCGCAGGATCGCGGCTCCGCAAAGGAGCGCCAGGGCCAGCGATCCTACGGGAACAAAGTAGCTCGCAGCGCGCGAAGGCTCCAACCGTCTTTCTACCCTCAGTCTCACATTCCATCCCTCTTCTTGGAGCCGGCCATCATTAACGAGATATCCTCCAAGTTGGTTTCTTCAGCGGGGACAATGCCCATGATCTCACCCTCGTACATGACGGCGATACGATCCGCCAGTTGGAGGAGTTCATCGAGGTCTTCCGAAATCAGCAGGATCGCTGCGCTCCGCTCCCGCTGTTCCAATAGCATCTTGCGCACCGATTCTGTAGCGCCCACATCCAAGCCACGGCTGGGATGAACGGCCACCATCAACAGGGGCTGGGTGGTGATCTCTCGCCCGATGATCGTCTTTTGCAGATTGCCGCCGGAAAGGAGCTTGACCGCCGTGCTCCGGCTGGGCGTTTGGATGTCGTATAGCGCGATGAGGTTATCGGTGAAACCGTTAATCGTCGCCTGGTTGAGAAAGGGGCCGCTGGATATCGGTGGCTGGCGATATTGCTTGAGGACGACATTATCGCTGACGGCCAGATTCGGGATCAAACCCGTTCCCAGGCGATCCTCCGGGATATGGCCGACGCCTTGCTCAATAACCTGGCGCGGCGAGCAATTGGTCAGGTCGCTATTACAAATAAGCACCTGACCTCCTGTGGCGGGCCGCAGGCCGGTGATGACCTCCGCTAACTCCCTCTGCCCATTGCCTGCCACGCCTGCGATACCCAAGATTTCCCCCGCTTGCACAGATAGGGAGATCCCTCGCAAAGCGGGCAAGCCCTTGTCATTTTGCGCTCGAAGGTTAATAACCTCCAAGACCGCCTTGCCTTTTCGCACCTCTTGTTTTTCCATTTGAAAGAGGACTTCCCGACCTACCATCAGGCGCGCCAGCTCGGCTTGATGGGTCTTGGCGGTCTCGACGGTAGCCACCACCTTACCCTTGCGCAACACGGTGATGCGATCCGAAATGGCCAGAACCTCTTCCAACTTGTGGCTGATAAAAATGACCGAGTGCCCTTCATCCGCCATGCGACGCAGGATCTTGAACAACTCCTCAACCTCACCGGGGGTGAGCACCGCCGTCGGCTCATCGAGGATGAGGACGCGCGCCCCCCGATAGAGCATTTTGATGATCTCCACGCGCTGTTGCTCCCCTACAGAGAGTTGCCAGATACGGGCGCGAGGATCCACGCGCAGGCCGTAGCGCGCAGCCAATTCAGCGATCTTTTGCTCCGTTTGGGGCAGTTTGAGGAAAAAACGAGGCGATTCCAGGCCCAGAGTCACATTTTCGGCGACGGTCAGCATCTCGACAAGCATGAAATGCTGATGTACCATGCCAATCCCCTGCTGGATGGCGTGGCGTGGCGAACGCAGCATGGCCGGCTTCCCATAAATCCATATCTCGCCTTCATCTGGGCGATACAGGCCGGAGAGAATGTTCATCAAGGTGCTTTTGCCGGCGCCGTTCTCCCCCAAGAGCGCATGGATCTCCCCCTGGCGTACCTCCAGGTTGATGTGATCGTTGGCCAATACGCCAGGGAAACGTTTGGTGATGCCGACCAACTGCACCGCCAGTTCCGCATTTTGCGTTATGTCAACCATGCGTCGCCCGTCTTTCTGATAAATCCACCTTCCCGAAAGCTCCAAGCTTTCGGGAAGGTCTTGGTATTCTTAGGGGAATACACAGAATAGACATGAGGGAGACCCTGAGGCAAACAGGGCCTCCCTCGATGGGATCAGGCAACCTTCCCGAAAGCCATAGAAGCTCTCGGGAAGGTGAATTCTGCTCGCATTACTTGGGAATGGTGCCAACCACACTTTCGACGAGCCAGTCGAAGGCAAGCTTATCGTTGTCGGGCATGGTCACGCCAGCAGCGACGCGCTCCTTGCCGGTGTTGTCCTTGATCGGGCCAACAAAGACGTCGAATTCTCCCTTGATAATGCGCTGCTTCTCCTTTTCCACCAATGCCTTAACATCCTCGGGCACCATCTTGCCGAACGGCGCCATCTTGAGCAGTCCTTCCTTCAGGCCCCACCAGATGGGAGTGTTATTCCAAGTGCCGTTCATTACGTCTTGCACAGCCTTCTTGTAGTACACTCCCCAGTCCCAGATGGGAGCGGTCAGAAGAGCGTTGGGCGCAGCGTCAGGAATGTAGGCATTGTAGCCGACACAGTATACCTTGTTTTCCTGCGCCAGCTTGTCCGGCTCGGTGGAGTCGCTCTCGCGGGCGATGACATCGCAGCCCTGGTCCAGGAGCGCCTGGGCAGCCTGCCGCTCCTTCACCGGATCCACCCAGGTCATGATCCACACGGGGCGAACCTCGACTTTGGGGTTTACCGAGCGCGCGCCCAAGGTGAAGGCGTTCATATTGCGCACCACTTCGGGGATCGGGTAAGGAGCGATATAGCCCAACACGTTCTTCTTGGTCATCTTGCCCGCCACGATGCCCGCCAGATACCAGCCTTGATATCCCCGGCCGTCGTAGATGCCAGCATTCGGGGCTGTTTTGTACCCGGTGCAATGCTCAAAAATCGTTTTCGGATACTTGGCGGCGACCTCAATCACGCTGTCCATATAGCCAAAGCTGGTGGCAAAGATGATGTCATAGCCCTTTTGGGCGTAATCCTGGATAATGCGAGTAGAGTCGGGGCCTTCGGCCACCAGCTCGCTATAGGAGGTCTCAATGCCCAGCTCTTTTTCCAGGTAGAGGCGTCCCTGGTCATGGGCGTAGGTCCAGCCCATGTCGCCGGTAGGGCCGACGTAGATAAAAGCGACCTTGGGCTTAGCCTTGGCCGGAGCAGCCGCCTGTGGCGCTTTACCAGGGGCCTCACCCTTCACGCCCTCTACAAACCAGTCCATAGCCAACAGCTCTTCCAAAGTCATGGACTTGCCCGCGGGGATGGCCAGCTTACCGTCTTGTCCGTTGATCGGGCCAGTGAAGAGGTTCCAACCGCCGAGAATCTGTTTCCTTTTCTCCTCCACCAGCTTTCTCGTCTCATCAGGCACCTGCTTGCTCAATGGAGCCAGGTCAACGATGCCATCTTTCATATAGCCGTAGTACGACTCGGATTTGTAGGTGCCGTCCAGCACCTTGCGAGCGATGTCCACATACTTTAGGCCCCAGTTCCAGACGGGGCTGGTGAGCACCGTATCGCCCACGAACGTACTCATGTCAGAGTCGTAGCCGATGGAGACGGCACCGGCCTCTTTGGCGGCCTTCTGCGGCTCGGTGGTGTCCTGGTGTTGGGCGATCACGTCGCACTGGGCGCTGAGTAGAGCGACAGCCGCCTCCTTCTCCTTCACCGGGTCAAACCACGTGTTGGTCCAGACGAC
>CAYPON010000059.1:0-2489 GCA_964412315.1 uncultured Anaerolineae bacterium
GAAGCAGGCTCCTCCACCAAGATGGGGATGATCTCCGGCATATCCTCGATGGTGGCCAGGTGATAATGGGCCAGGTCTGTGACCAATGGTCGCCCATGCTCCATGGGGAACTCTTCCTTCAGCGCCAGGCCGAGGCCCATGACCACGCCCCCCTCGATCTGCCCGGTGATCGCCAGAGGGTTGATCGCCCGCCCCACATCGTGCGCGGCAAGTACGCGCAGGACGCGCACCTGGCCTGTATTCATGTCCACTTCCACCTCGGCAGCCTGGGTCGTGTAGCCGAAGGCGAAATGAGCGTCGCCTATCTGTCCCAAAGGCACTGTTGGTGGAGGTGTGTAGATTCGCTCCACGCGCAACGTTTTCCCTTCCCGGCGCGCAAGCTCAACCACGCTATCGAATGAAAGCCTGCGCTGCGGCTGTCCGTAGTCGTAGACCTGCCCGTCGCCGAAAACCAGGCGCCCAGGGGGCGTGTCCAAAGCCTCCGCCGCAGTGCCAGCGAGCGTCTCGCGCACCGCCGTTCGTCTGGCGGCGATCTGCGCCAGCACGGTGACGAGGCCCTGTCCGACCTCCGCCGCTCCTGCACCCACCCAAACACGCCCGTCGGGGTGGATCTCTACCGTCGCCCCGGCGCAGTCGGGTGCGCCACCCCCCAGGCCGACGTTCTTGAAACCACAAGCCACGCCCCAGGCACGGCGCTTGCTTCCCTCTGCCAGGTCGCTCCACTTTTCGAGGCCCAGGCGTTGCAAAGCCTCCTCGACGCGGCTGATGGTCTCCAGAAGGCCGACGCTTTCCCTCACCACCTGGCCCATGGCCATGACGCTCCCCACGCGGAGGGCGTTCCTGCGTCGTATCTCCAGTGGTGACAATCCCAGTTGCTCGGCCAGGATGTCCATCTGGCTCTCGATAGCAAAGGCAGCCTGCGGAACCCCGAAGCCACGGAAAGCCCCGCTGGGGATATTATTGGTGTAGACGGCCTGGCACTCTATTTTGACGTTGGGGATCTCATAAGGCCCGGCGGCGTGGGTGGCTGTGCGCGTCATGACGGGGGGGCTTAGCGAAGTATATGCACCTGTGTCGCCCAGGATGTGCGCTTCGAGGGCGACAAGCTGGCCGTCTTTCGTTGCCGCGCTTTTGAGCCGGATAGTCGTCGGATGCCGCTTGGGGTGGGAAGCCATGGACTCAGTGCGGGAATAAACCAGCTTGACGGGATGGCGCGTAATCCATGCGGCCAGCGCCGCGTGGATTTGCCCAGCGATGTCCTCCTTCCCACCGAAGGCGCCGCCCGTCTCCGTGTGCACCACACGCACTTGCGTCTCCGGTATCCCTAGCGTTGCCGCAATCTGCCGCCGATCCTCGAAAGGGATTTGCGAACCTACGTAAACAACGAGGCGGCCTTCTTCGTCCAGAGCGGCCACGGATGCTTCCGGCTCCAGAAAAGCGTGCTCCGCCCGCGCTGTGCGGTATGTCCGCTCGACGACGACATCGGCCTGGGCAAAGCCCTGTTCCACATCTCCCCGCTCGATGTGAATCCTTTCGGCCAGATTCCCTCCCGGATGGAGGAGAGGCGCGTCAGGGGAGAGAGCCATCTCTGGGGTTTCCACTACCGGCAGTGGCTCGTACTCGACCTCTATGCGTTCCAATGCCTCTGCGGCAACCGCCTCCGTTTCGGCCACGACAATGGCGAGGGCGTCGCCGATATAGCGGGCCCGGTCCTCGCAGAGCACCGGCCAATCGGAGCGCACCAGGCCGTGGGTTCGCACAGCGGGTATATCCTGAGCCGTGAGGACGGCCACCACGCCGGGCACGGCCTTTGCCGCCGAGATGTTGACGTGGAGCAACCTAGCATGGGGATAGCGGCTGCGCAGGACTTTGGCATAGAGCATCCCCGGCAACTGGATATCGGCGGCATAGATCGCCTGGCCGGTGACCTTGGCGCGAGCATCGGGCCGCGGCAGGGGGTGACCGACGGCGAAAAGGCCGCCACGAAGGTCACGAAGAACATGAAGAGAAGGACTAAAGTCTTTTCCTTCGTGACCTTCGTGTTCTCCGTGGTTAATCAAGATAGCAGCGGCCTGCACCGCTCGCAGGATGCTGGCATAACCTGTGCAGCGGCAGAGATTATGCCGGAGCGCCCTCTTGATGTCGGCTTCGCTCGGCTTGGGAACGGTATCGAGGAGGGCTTTCGCGGCCATGATCATGCCGGGCGTGCAAAAGCCGCACTGCACCGCGCCTTGCTCAATAAAAGCGCATTGCAGAGGGTGCAACTCCCCCTCGCGAGCAAGCCCCTCTATGGTTTCTACGCGCTTTCCTGCTGCCTGGCGCACCGCATAGATGCAGGAGCGCACTGAGCTGCCTTCTACGATAACCGTACACGCGCCACAATGCCCCCGCCCGCAGCCATTTTTCGTCCCGGTCAGACTCAGGTGCTCGCGCAAGAGCGTCAGAAGCGAGCTTCCCGGCTCGACCTGAACCTGGCGCGGGATGCCGTT
>CAYPON010000059.1:2589-3920 GCA_964412315.1 uncultured Anaerolineae bacterium
AGCGGCATATCTTATAGCGGCGCGCTTATTTTCTGAGGACGGCCAGCGCTCGCTTGACCACGTTCTCTGTCGTGAAGCCGTACTCCTTGGCCAGAACCTTGTACGGAGCGGACGCCCCGAAGCGATTCTCAATGGCCAGGACGCTTCCCTCGTCGCCGACGTATTTGTGCCAGCCCAGCGGCACACCTGCTTCAATGGCCAGTCGCGCCTTGATCGCCGCGGGCAGCACCGCTTCGTGGTATTCCGGCGGCTGCTCTTCGAAAAGCTCCCAACTGGGCATGCTCACCACCCGCGCCGCGATGCCCTGCCCAGCGAGGATGGCCTGCGCTTCCAGCGCGATGGATACCTCCGATCCTGTAGCGATGAGAATCAACTCCGGCTTGCCCTCTTTGGCTTCTGAGATGACATAAGCGCCCCGGCGCAGGCCCTCCGCCGAGGCCAGTTTGCTGCGATCCAAGACGGGCACGTTCTGGCGGGTGAGCAATAGGGCCGTGGGGCCGTTACGCCGCTCGATGGCCAACTTCCAGGCCGCGACCGTCTCGGTGGCGTCGGCGGGCCGGATGACCGTCAGATGAGGGATGGTGCGCAAAGCCGCGAGTTGTTCGACCGGCTCATGCGTTGGCCCATCCTCGCCGACGAAAATGCTGTCGTGCGTGAAAACGTAGACGACCGGCTGTTGCATCATGGCCGCCAGGCGAATGGAAGGGCGCATATAATCGCAAAAGACCAGGAACGTCGCGCCGTAAGGGATGATGCCGCCGTGCAGGGACAGCCCGTTCAGGATCGCGCCCATGGCATGTTCGCGCACGCCGAAATGGATGTTACGCCCGGCATAATTGCCGCAGGAAATGTCGCTGCACTTGGCAAGATGCGTCCTCGTGGATGGCGCAAGATCGGCAGCACCGCCGATCAGCGTGGGCAGCGCTTCGGCCAGTGCTTGCAGGATCGCACCGGAGGCGCTGCGAGTAGCGACTTCCTTCCCCGCCTCAAATGCCGGCAACGCCTTGTCCCAATCTTTGGGCAACTCTCCCGCCATGACCTGCTCGAAAAGCGCCGCCTCCTTGGGATAGGCGGCTTTGTAGACCGCGAACTTGGCTTTCCAGGCGTCCTCCGCGGCGGCCCAGCCGGGTTGCAGGCCGGCAAAATGCTGGCGTACCTCCGGTGGCACCCAGAAGAGCGGCTCTAACGGCCAGCCCAGGTTTTGCTTGGTGAGACGCACTTCCTCTTCGCCCAGCGGTTCACCATGTGAACTGGCGCTGTCCTGCTTGTTCGGACTACCATAGGCGATATGGGTGTGACAGACGACCAACGATGGGCGGGTGGTTTCGGCC
>CAYPON010000059.1:3933-13794 GCA_964412315.1 uncultured Anaerolineae bacterium
GCACATTCTCGGTGAAAGCCAGATCGGTGCTCCCTTCGATGGAGATCTCATTGTCATCGTACAAATAGATGAGCTTGCCCAGGCCCCAATGCCCAGCCAGGGACGCCGCCTCGGAGGCCACGCCTTCCATCAGATCGCCATCGCTGACGATGCCATAGGTGTAATGATCCACGATCTCGTAGCCCGGCCTGTTGAAGATGGCGGCCAGGAAGCGCTCCGCCAAGGCCATGCCCACGCCGTTGCCAAAGCCCTGCCCCAGGGGGCCGGTGGTCGTCTCCACCCCTGGCGTCAGGCCATGCTCTGGGTGGCCGGGCGTCATGCTACCCCACTGGCGGAACTGTTGCAGTTGCTCCATCGGCAAAGGATGCCCGGAAAGGTGTAGGAGCGAATACAAAAGCATCGAGCCATGGCCGGCGGAAAGGACGAAACGGTCCCGATCCGCCCATTGTGGATTACGGGGGCTGTGCTTCAGGAAGCGTGTCCAGAGCGTATAGGCCGCATCTGCCATGCCCATCGGCATCCCTGGATGGCCGGATTTCGCCTTTTGCACGGCATCCATGGTCAGCGCGCGGATGGTGTTCACAGCCAGTTGGTCTATTCTTTCCCGCGACTCCATAATCTTCTCCTCGAAAACAGTGTAAGCCAAAGCGGTCGGCGTCGTGCGCCTCTCCCTATCCCTTCCCCCCAAGCGTCCGCAAGATAGCCACCACCGCCGCTCCCAGCACCCCGACGTCATCCCCCAGTTCGGCGGGAACTACCTTAACGGCGCGGGCCGAGACCGGAAAAGCTGTGCGCTCGATGGTTCGACGCACGGGGCCGAAGAGCTTTTCCCCCAGGTGGGTCAAGCCTCCGCCGATGACAATCAGGTCGGGGTTAAAGATATTCACCAGGTTCGCCATACCGATCCCCAGGCACTCCATCGCTCGCGCGATGATGTGTTCCGCTTCGGCGTCCCCTCGCTCCGCTGCCTGTGCCACGACCTCGGCAGTGACGGCGTTCGGGCCGCCGTGGACCAGTTCGGAAATCAAAGTGGGGACACCCCTCGACATCAGTTCGCGCCCTTCACGGGCAATCGCTGTGCCGGAGGCGAGGGCTTCCAAGTGCCCCCGATTGCCGCAGCCGCAGAGCGGGCCGTCGGGCATGATCGTCATGTGGCCGACCTCGCCCGCTGCGCCGCTGCTCCCGCCGTATAACTGGCCATCCAAGATGAATCCTCCGCCGATGCCGGTGCTGGCCGTGATATAGATCATGTTCTGGACGCCCCTGCCCGCTCCATAGTGGTACTCGGCCAATCCCGCGGCGTTGGCATCGTTTTCCAGAAAAGTGGTGATGCCCAGCCGATCCTCGATAAGCTCCTTCAACGGCACATTATACCAGCCAGGAAGGTTGGGCGGGGCGGTCAGGACGCCGGCGATAGCGTCCATCGGCCCCGGCGCGCCCACGCCGACCGCTGCCACCTGTGCTTTCCTGTCCGCCATGACCTGCTGCGCCGCCTGCACCATCCGCCCGACGACGGCCTCCAATCCTTCCGAGGCGCGAGTCTGGCAGTAATCCCGCGTCAGGATCTTCCCCTCACGTGTCACCAGGGCGGCATTGATCTTGGTTCCGCCTAAGTCAATCCCTATGAACAAGTCCCGCACAGTCACACAACCTCCTTCGAGCCTCTCCGATAGTTGGTAGCCGCACCCTTTGCAAGTGCGCCCTCGCGCAGGCGTAAAGCCTGCGGCTACAGTTGTTGGAGTAACAAGCGCGCCACAACGAACGCGGCCAAACCACCCACTGCGGAACCGATCAAGTTGACCAAATCGTTATCGAGCCATCTCCAACCACGCACGTGTCGTGTGGTCTCCCCACAGCGATGCCGCACGCTTTCCGTCTCTTTGCCGCAGCGCTCACAGTAATAGAGGCCCTGCACCGTCGCGCCCAGCAGGCTATCGGCCAAAGACCCCGCCATGCCTGCGACAAGAGCGATAAGGGGTGCCCTGAGTATCAACCCGATCGTCTCGCCCGGAAGAGCGTATTTGCATAGCAGGCTATCGAGAACCAGCAGCAGAGAGGCCGCGAGGCCGACCAAAAGCGCACCGAGCGCCGAGGCAGTCAGGCCAAGCGCGGAGACCGCTCCCGATGTGCCGGCTGGCACCGGCTGTCGCGTAGTAATCAGTCGCGGCAGCTTTTTGCTCAGGAGGCCGACCTCGGTAGCCCAGGTGTCGGCGTTCACAGCGCTGATGACCCCGATGAAGACCGGGAGCCAGAAACGGCCCGGCCAAGAGTAACTGGCGATAGCCAGCACGGCTCCTAAACCGCCGTTAGCTAATGCCTGGCCGATGTCGCGCCGGCTGCCTTTGGCGAATCTGTCGGCCAGAGCTTCTTTGGCGTCCTCCTTGTACCGTGAGAGAAAGCTGGAGGTGGCGAAAAAGGCGATGAGAAGCAGCCCCCAGACCCATCCGCCGAATGCAAAGATCGGTGTGCCCACCAGCAGAGCGCCGAGGGTGCCGCTGCGAGAAAGCACGCGCCTCCGAGAGCCTACCCAGCCGATCAGGGCGCTGAGAAACAGCCCGGCGATGATGCCATAGACTAAACCTGCCCCTCTGTCAGGTGGCATCAGCCTGAGGCTTGCCATCCAGAGAAAAAGCTGCAGTAGAAGCGTTGCGATGAACAGGAGGTAAGCGCCGACTCGCTCCCGCCGGTGCAAGACAACGCCCAGCCCCAGATTCAGCACGGCCGCAAGAAAGCCGATGAAAGGCAACTGAAAGGATCGTGAGGTGAAGCTCTGGGCTAAGGTCATCTGCAAAGGGGCCTGTTGATAGCTCACGTGAGCAAAAAGAACTCCGTTAAGCAGCAGAACCGCTAGGATGAGCACTATCGCCCAACCGTCGCCCCACAATGGCCAGGTGGCCAGTGCGGATTTGATCTCCCCCTGTTCCACTTCTTGCGTTGGCCCCAGCGCTTTCCTCTCCTCCAGGCCGGCCAGCAAACTTGGTGGATCCGCGGGGGATACCACATAAGCCAGAGATAGTGTGATGATGACCCATTGATCGCTGGCCGGTCGGGTAACGCACAACCAGGCAGCTCCCAGGCCTTCGAGTTCCCCATGCCCAACCTGACATCCAAGCCCCTGAATGCCATGAAAAGCCAACAATCTCTGCCCCGGGTTTCTGGGCGCCACGCGCGTGATCCTGGAAAGTGGAATAATGCGGCGGCCTCCTCCCCACCGGATTTCCAGCTTGTTGCGATCCATGTAGTAGGTCAGGTTGATTAGGCTATGCAGCCAGTAACCTGCCAGGATGAGCAACGGCACGCTCAGAACCAACCACAAGCTTGCCCAGAACATCTGGATGTCCACTTGCTGCTGGTATATCATCCGCAGAATCAGGGCATCCAGCGCCAGCATTCCCAGCATCAGGGCAGGGATGAGCAGAATGCTCAAATCCCGTTTGGGTCTATATTCCACGCCGCTCCTATTTGCTATAGACCGGAGTGCAAAGAGACCGGTATTTCTCTACCTTGCCCCGCACGATGTCGAAATAGAGATCGCGTATCTGCTTGACGACAGGCCCCAGTTTCCCCGCTCCCACAGGGCGATGGTCTACTTTGGCGATGGCCACCACCTGCACGCCGGTGCCGCAGAAAAACGCCTCCTCCGCGACGTAAAGCTCGGTGCGGTCTATGGGACGCTCCACGACCTGCAAGCCAAGCTCTTCCGGCACGATTCGTATGATCAGTGCCCTGGTGATCCCCTCAAGGATGTCCGCCGTCACTGGCGGTGTGACCAGCTTGCCTTCGCGAACGATGAACAGGTTCTCCGCGCTGCCTTCTGAGACATGTCCGTCCTGGTCAAGGACGATCGCTTCATCGAAGCCGTTCAGCAGAGCTTCCGTTTTGCTGAAGGCGGAGTTCACATACGAACCGATGATCTTGCCCCGCGCGGGGATGGCATTGTCCTCTATGCGCCGCCAGGAAGAGATGCAAACGTTGGCCCCTTCCTCTTTCTCGATGTATTTGCCGAAGGGCACGGTAAACATGGCAAAGTCATCCCGCAAATCGTGCAGTCGCACGCCAACGATCTCGCTCCCCTTGTAGGCCAGAGGGCGGACATAGGCATCCTCCCGGTAGCCCTCTCTGCGGAGCAATTCCACGGTAATCTTTCCCAGTTCCTCGACGCTATAGGGCAAGGTGATCATGAACAGGCGGCAATTGCGGTGTAGGCGTTCATAGTGGGGCGCCATCTGAAACACGTAAAGCTGCCCTTCCTCGTCGTTCCAGTAAGCGCGGATTCCCTCAAAGACGCCGGTGCCGTAATTGAAGGCGTGCGTCATGATGCTGACCTTGGCCTCTTCGATGGGCACAAATTTGTCTTTGAAGAAAGCGTATTTGGGCATTGTTTGTCTCCTTCCTTACGTTCTTTGTTGAAAGGGCAAGGCATTTCACGTCAGTACGTTGTCAGTGAACACTTCCCCGTAATAAAGAAGGGATTCCTTTGACGAGAGGCCCAACTAGAAATGCCTCGCCCCTATTACCACCCCGCTTTCTTCCGGCCAGCGGGGCGAAGAGCATTCCTGGCCAGAGCACCAGCGCAGAGCGCAAAAATGCCGAGACCGATCAGCCCGTTGAGCAGGAAGAACGTGCTCGCCGCAAAGTGCTTGCGATGAAACCGCCACATCGCCTTGTAGAATTCGATGGTCATGGCATAGCTGCGCTGTTTCATCGCCTCGCCTTTGTAGTGCAGGACGCACACGGCAGGGTTGTAATACACTTTCCAGCCGTGATGCACTTTGATGCGGTAGCAGAGATCGAGATCCTCGCCAAAGGCGAAGAAGCCCTCGTCCAAAAGCCCGGCCTGATGCAAAGCTGCTTGACGAAGGAACATAAAAGCCCCGCAAACCGCGTCTATCTCGCGGAGTTCGTCGGGGTTCATGTAGTTCAGGTTGTACTGGTTGAAGCGGGGGCTATTGGAGAAGAGCTTGCTCAGGCCGCTCAGACGGTAGAAAGCGACTTGCGGCGTTGGGAAGCTGCGCCGTCCTGCCAAATCCAGGCTGCCATCCTGACGCACCAGCTTGGGACCCATCACGCCTGCTTCAGGGTGAGCGTCCATAAATTCCTCCGACTTGAGTAAGGCGTCTTCCGGCAACACGGTGTCAGGATTGAGCAACAGCGCGTACCTTCCCTGGCAGCGTCGCAAAGCGAGGTTATTGGCACTGGCGTAGCCTCGATTGCTGTCGTTGGCGATCAGAATGGCCTGAGGGAATTCCATCCTCACCATTTCCGCGCTGCCGTCCGGGGAGCGATTGTCCACTACATAAACCTCGAAGCTGAGCGTCCCCTTGCTGGCGTATACCGATCGCAAGCAGTCTCGCAGCAAGTCCCGGGTGTTATAGTTTACGATGACAATGCCGAGATCGTACATGTTGCTTCCAGCTTTTGCGCGTTTCACTAGAGTGCACAGAGAGCACAGAGAAAGACCTTAAGAACTCCGCGTACTCTGTGGTGGTTTCAGCCGAATTCTACCACAGGGCGGGACTCTGGTCAATCGCGGCTGGCGGGCGGGTGGTGCCGCCAGCGCCACCACAGGCCTGCTGGGTAGCCAACCATTTTGGCCAGATCCCCAGTGACGCGGATCAGGGGCACCCAGAGCAGGGCTTGGATTCTCTCCACCCAGCTATAGTGGCCCAACTCTGGCAGAAGCCGCTTATATGGTGTCCGGACCATCGCCGCTGCGCCAGCGAGAAACAGCAGCCACCACAAAGGAGAACAGATAAAGCCCAAAACGATCAAAGAAGGAAAAGCTACCAGATAGATGACATAACGAATCGCATGGCGTTTACGCCAGATGTCGGCCTTACCATCGCCGCGGGCGTAGCGATAGTATTGCCGGAAAAAGGCGGCCAGGTTGGGTCGCGGGCGAAAATAGGCTATCGCTTGCGGGGCAAAAGCGAAACGAAAGCCCTCTTTCCGCAATTTGAAATCGAAGATCAGGTCCTCGCAATAGTCAAGCCATTCGGGATATCCTCCCACCCGTTCCCAGGCAGATTTGCGAAAAGCCACCGACCGGCTGGAGGGGTTGAAGTGTTCTGGCACGATCTCGGTCACCGCAGGTAGAACCGTCGCTCCCATCGCCGTTTCAAAGACGGTATGGGGGTCAAGAAAGAAAAAGCCGCTCACGACATCGGGAGGAGGATTTTGCTCACGGAAGGGTTTGGCTAGCTCGGCAAGCCAAACGGGCGACAGGCGCACGCCAGCATCAGTGGAGGCGATGATCTCGCCACGAGCGGCGGCTATAGCTGCGTTCCTCCCCTGGGAGATGTTCGCTCCCTCTTTCACGAGCGTGCGCACAAGCCCCGCTTGAGATAGAGGGTGGGCGCGGATCGTGTCCACCGTGTTGTCCGTGGAGCCTCCGTCTACGATGATGATCTCATCAGGTTGCTCCGTTTGCCTGGATAGGGAGTCGAGCAACGTGCCAATAGACGAGGCTTCGTTCTTCACGGTTGCGATAACCGTCACGGAAGGTGACAAGTTGATGCCTCCAAAAGGTGAAAGGTGATAACTATATTATATCATCCGCTCTTCCAGACGGCAATCTCAGTAGGGGCGATTGCGCAAGAACTTAAGGGGTGCTATACTCTCTTGCCAAAAGGCAACATGATAAAAGCGGAGGATTCAAATGGCGCAAACGTCGCGAGAGGTCATTCACAATCTCTTGACCAAAGACAAGGCTGAGCGGGTCGGCTGTCACGACTCGCCGTGGAGCGACACGCTCCGAGGGTGGGTGAGGCAGGGATATCCTACCGAGAAGGTGATAAGGGAAGACCCCGACCACCCTGAGCTTGGCGAACAGGAGTTCGATGATCCCGTCCCAGCCGTGGATGTTTTCAACTTCGACATGGTAGGTGTGGGCCGCTGGGTAGATGTGATGCCGCTGCGAGGCTACGAGGAACTGCTCAAAGAGACCGAGGAGTGGACGATCAAGCGCAACGGCGCGGGCGCGGCCTTCAAATACTGGAAGCACAAATCGGGCACGCCGGAGCACATTGACTTCCGCATGACCAGCCGCGAGATTTGGGAGCGGGACTACAAGCCGCACCTGCTATACGTGGATCGGGAGCGGATAGACATCAAGGGTGCGAAGGAAGCGCTAGAGAAGCGGCGCGCCGAGGGCCGCTGGACCTTCTACGGCAACCTGTTCATCTGGGAGAACATGCGTCGCAGCATGGGGGATGTCTGCATGTACGAGAGCCTGGCGCTAGACCCCGGCTGGATTCACGACTATAACCGCACCTATACCGACTTTTTCAAGGCGCATTACAAGATTCTCTTTGAGGAAGCGGGCATCCCGGATGGCTTCTGGGTGTATGAGGATTTGGGCTACAAACAGCGACTATTTTGCTCGCCCAAGATGCTGGGCGAGTTGATCTTTCCCTATTTTGCCGAGTTCATCGAGTTCCTGCATAGCTATGGCCTGCCGGTGGTGCTCCATACCTGCGGGAGGACCGCGGAGGCGATACCGCTCATCATCGAGGCTGGCTTCGATGGCCTGAACCCGATGGAGGTCAAGGCAGGCAACGACACCTTCAAGTTCGCCGAGCAGTACGGGGACGAGCTGGCCTTTATCGGCGGATTCGATACCCGCATCTACGAGTCGGGGGACAAGGAACTGATCCGCCGCGAGGTGATCAAAATGGTCGAGGGAATGAAGGCACGCGGCGCGCGGTACGTGTTCGCCTCCGACCACTCCATCTCGACACTGACGACCTATGAGAGCTTCAAGCACGGGTTAGAAGTCTATCGCGAGCACATGTGGTATTAGGATTATATGATCCACAGATGACGCAGAGTTAAAGATATCTGCGCTCATCTGGAAATCTGCGGATCATTTCTTGTAGGTCAGTTCACGAAAACGCTGCACGGCCTCTTCCAGGCTCAGGCCGCGGATTTCGATGCGGGACAGATCCGCCTCCCCCAGGCCCAATTGTCCCGCTTCGGCGATGTGCCGGATACGCAAGGGGTCAAAGCCGAGGACCGCGGCTCCGACGGCATCGGCAGCCACTGCATCGCGGCTGGCGATGACCAGGCCCGTCTCTACCACCCTTCCATGAGTGGGACCTCGATCTACCATCGCCGGATGGCCGGTGATAATCGCTAGACTGATCGGAAAGCGCCGCACCACGCCGATAATGAAATCGCTCATCGCTTTGGAGGCGTGACTGAGCTTCATGCGAGGGTGTCCATAATAATCGGCAGCGGGCAAGCTCATGCCCATATTCTTCATAGCCAGCGTTACCTTCGTCACGCCGTGCACCTTGAGCAGGGCTAAGGAAACCCAGACCTCGATCTGGTTGACGATAGGATTCACGACCAATTCGGCCTCTGGGCCGTAGTCCAGTTTGACCCTAGTAAAAGGAGGGCGGTTCAAATCCACGAATTCCGCCTCTTGCTGCTTTACAGCATCCATCATGCCCGAAATACGGAAAACATCCTCCGTTTCGCACGCACCGGCCCCGCCTGCTGCGATCAGGCGTCGGGAATGGCGGCGTTTGATATAGGCCAATGTGGTTTCCAGGTTGTCGGCCTGCGTGACAGCAGTGCAATCGCGGGCCGAGGCCCACGTCTCGTTCGGCTTGACGGCCACGACCTTGTTGGTAAACAAGCCCTGCAAGTCCAAAGCGTCCAGAGCCTGAGTGAGAGCCTGATTAGGATTCGGATGGTCAGCGATACTGACGACGCTCATTTCGATAATCTCCTTTTGAGATGGAGGAGCAACTATGACCAAGACTTCATTGTTTATCGGCACGCCGGACATGCTGGATGTCCCCTAATGTTGTACTGCACCCCCAGAACAGATCAATTCCAGTTCTTGAGGCGCGGCCAAAGCTCGATCAATGGAACTTTCAGCCCGCGGGCCAGATAGATGGGGAAGTTCTCAAACGGCATGGAGTAGGGGTGGTGTGTGTAACCGGCAATTTCGACGCTCTCAAAGTGGGGTTTCAGGTCATCGGCTGAAAAACCAGGAAATACAAAGCCCAGGGCGATGACAGTGGCGCCGGCAGGGACGCTCTTGGCAGTTTCCTCGCCCCAATAGTAATATGTCAGATGGCCGCTGAGGGCCTTGGGCAGACCAAGCGCCGGGCCGTAGAAATCTATCGCCCCAGCCTGACCATAAATAAGGCCGAGAATGACGGTTCGGGACCGCTCTTCGGGGGAGAGAGAATAATAGACTTTGGCGGTGGCTTCGGCCATCTCAGGCCAGCCAAACCGATCGGCGAGGGGTTGAGGGAGCGCCCCCAGTGGCCAGTTCTCTACCCTGGGTTGTTCAAACCCAATGGCCGTGGAGTACTGCACGTACCTCTCCGGGGGCAAGACCGGTAGAGCAAAGGGGGCCATCACAACGCCACCGACCGTCAAAATCACCAGGAAAGCCGCTTTGATCCACGCTCGCCGCGGCGCCGCCAACCATTCTTCCGCCCAAACTGCCCCACCTGCCAGCAGCATCGGATAGCTGGGGGAAAGGTAGTAGACGCGCCCGTTCATCGCCAGCAACATCACCAGGGTGATGATATAAGCCCAACTGAGGAAGCGGTAGGTTTTGCCTTGCGGATGAACGAAGAAATAGAGCAGCCCGCCCAACCACAGCGGCAAGGTGAGAGGATGCTGGATGAGCACCTGCTGGGACAAGAATTCCAGCGGATTGAGACTCACGATGAGCTGATGGCGGCGGATGTTGGCCAGCACTTCGAGGTGGGGGAAATGGTGCTGGACCATCCAGATCAGGTTGGGCAAGAAAATGAGCATGGCCAGCGTCCCGCCCACGAAAAACCAGCGGTTCCACATCAGCTTGCGAGCCGGGGTGAGCAGCAGACTGGCGATCAG
>CAYPON010000060.1:0-13647 GCA_964412315.1 uncultured Anaerolineae bacterium
ATAAAGAAAAATGCCCCCAAGGGAATTCGAATCCCTGTACCAGCCTTGAAAGGGCTGTGTCCTAGGCCGCTAGACGATGGGGGCACAATCAGAACAATGTTATTGTATTAGAATATCTCGAAAAGTCAAACCTAATAACACCTGCTCTTGAGCCCGCGGCCTCGAAGTGGATTTTGACAAGGGCGTAAAGTTTGGTATAATATAAGTGACGAGGTGCCCCGGACTGCACGGGGATTCATAGTGTGGCTGGAATGCCATGCGCCTGTTGGAGCTGATCCACGGTCTGAGTCCGCAGCGTTTACCGCTGCGGACTCACTCATTTCCTAAGGAATGTGCACGAGTTCCACCTTGTGTTTGAATCTAGCGTAAGCGTTAAACAATTCCAGGTCATCACGAGTAGGTGTATGCTCATTTGACACAAAATCAACCAGATAAGCAGAGAAATCGGCCAACTGTAAACCCACGTAGAATGTAGAGAAACCGAACCAAGGTAGTTCAAGCAACCGAGTTCGTCCCTGCCGGGAGGACACCCAATCACGATGGGCATCAACGAGCCGCCGGTCTTGTACAGCAGTATGCAAGGTGGAACGTGCATCAACCATGAGCATTCCGAATTCATCAATGCGAACGAGTTCTGCATCAACTACCTCAAGTAAACGCGAGAAGGCAAAGCGGTATGCATCATCAGGGCGTACATGCTCCAGCAGGTAACGCTTATCTAACTGCACAGCAAAGACACGACAAGGCAAATCTGCAATCAACTGAGCGATGTCATGGATAGCTTGGATCCGTGTGGGCCAGCTCTGTCTTCTGAAGAACATCTCACCGCGTCTTATATCACGCCCTTTAATCTCGAAATCCTCTGGTTTAGCCCAACTAATAAGACGCCGCTTAAGATCGTTTACCTTACTGTCAACCGTTTGATATTCCTGTGCTGGAATCTCTATGGCAGCCAGAACAAAATACGGATTCTGTTTATCACCTAGACTAGTGCCACTTTCATCAACATAGAAGAGTATCATATGAGCACCTTTCACTGACTTCTAGCTAGAATCGCTGCTTCTACTAGCGATTTCCGGCATGGGAAACATGCGGCACGAACCCCCACTCTTGTGGCGGCCAGTAGGAGAGCCAGGCCTTGCCGATGACCTTGTCTCTGGGAAGCATTCCCCACTGGCGGGAGTCATTGCTGCTCGGGCGGTTATCCCCCAGCACGAACAACTCGCCCGCCTTAACGCGCTGTGGGCCCCAGGAACGGCCTCCATGGTAAGTGACGTATGGCTCCGCAACGGCTTTGTCGTCAACCCAGACGACGCCCTCGCGGATTTCCACCTTTTCCCCCGGCAGGCCGATCACCCGCTTAATGAAATCCTTGCCCGGCGTGGAAGGAGAACGGAACACGATCACATCGCCGCGTTGCGGGTCGTGCAGCCTGTAGCTGATCTTGTCCACAATGAGGAACTGTCCATCGTGCAGGTTCGGCTCCATGCTGTGTCCCTCGATGCGGAAATTCTGCACCAGAAGCCGCAGCACGAGAAAGATCAGTAGGGCCAAGACGACAGTCTCGGCCAATTCTTTTAGCCAGCCCTTCCACTTGGGACCTGTCTCGGCTGGCGCGATGTCGGAGGTGGGAGCCTTTGCTTGGGTGGGTGCATTCAAGTCGTCCATGACCTACTCCTCATCGTATTCGGGGGGAATTATAATCTATCTGGGTGAAAATGCCAATGCAATAACCTTCCTGAAAGCTCAGCGCCTTTTCGCAACGTCCTTGGCATCCGCAGAGCTTGCCTGGCTTTCGGGAGGGTGGTTTGCCCCCAAACTGATACACCCAGAGGGTGCGTGTCTTTTGACGTTCCGTAGACTCTGGATATAATTAAGCACTGGCTGAACAGACCCAACGCAAAGACGCCAAGACGCAAAGGGGTAAGGGTTCTTGGCGTCTTTTCGTCCTTGCGCTTTCATGCTGGAGAACAGTGCATGGAAGACCATTCTCCGAGAGGAGCCTGGATGCCGAAAGAGGCTTTGACTTTCGATATACAGAGATTTTCGCTGCATGACGGGCCGGGCATACGTACCCTGGTCTTTTTCAAGGGCTGCCCACTTCGTTGCCGCTGGTGTCAGAACCCGGAGGGGCTTTCCCCGCATGTCGAGATTGCTTTCTATGGTAACTTGTGCATAGGCTGTGGACAATGCCAGGGCGCCTGTCCCGCTGAGGCCATCACCTACAATGGGAAGGAGCGCATCATCCGAGAGCGATGCACCCGTTGTGGCGCTTGCGCAGAGGTTTGCTACGCCGAGGCGCTGCGGATGGTGGGTCGCTTTTACACCCCGCAGGCGCTGTTGCGTGAAGTGCTGCGCGATGAACCTTTCTACAAGACCTCCGGCGGCGGAGTCACTGTTTCCGGTGGAGAGCCGACCATGCAGCTAGAAGCCTTGCAGGAGTTTCTCCAACTATGCAAGGAGGGCCACCTGCATACGGCATTGGAGACGTGCGGCTTTGCTTCGTGGGAGACGTTGGAGGCCATCCTGCCTTATCTGGACCTGATCCTCTATGATATAAAAGCGGTGGATGCCCGGCTCCACCGAGAGTTGACGCGCCAGGATAACGCACGCATTCTCGATAACCTGCGCCGCCTGGCTGCCACGGGGATACCGTTGATTCCCCGCGTGCCGCTCATCCCGACGATGACCGCCACGGAGGATAACTTGACCGCTATCGCCAACCTGTTGCAGGAATTGGGACTTACCCAGATCCATTTGCTCCCCTATCACCGGCTTGGTGAGAGCAAGCTACTGCGCCTGGACAGCCCTCTGCAACCTCTAAACTTGCCCAGCTTGAGCGAAGGGGAAAAGGAATGGGCGGCATCCCTTTTCAAGGAACGAAAGATCAGCGTATCTATGGGAGGCGGATAAAGAAGGGTAAGATGCCTGATGGCTCAAGCCAGGTACAACCAGAGCGAGTTGCCGCCATTATTCTCGCTGCTGGCGGCGCGCGGCGACTGGGGAGGCCCAAGCAGTTGCTTCCCTTCGGGCGGGGCACGCTTTTGCAGCACGTGCTGGAGATGGTGCTGGCCTCGCCAGTGGATCGGGTCGTACTGGTCTTGGGAGCGTATGCGGAAGAGATCAAGGCCACTTTGCAGCTTTGTCAGGCTGAGCCGAGATTGCGCATCGTCGAGAACTCTTTGTGGGAGATGGGCCTGAGCAGTTCGCTGCGCGCCGGCCTGGCGGCACTGGAGCCGGACATCGCTGCGGCCTTGCTGGTCCTGGCCGACCAGCCCAACATCACTGCCGACCTGATCGCGCGGTTACTAGCCGAGCGGGCGCGGACGGGGGCGCGGCTGGTGGCTCCGGCCTATCGCGGAGAGCGAGGAAACCCGGTCCTCTTCGAGCGGACGCTTTTCGCCGAGCTTGCTGCCGTCACCGGAGACCAGGGCGGGCGACAGGTTGTGGCGAAACACGAGGTCGAATTGGCCACAGTAGAGGTCACCACGAGAGATGCCTTCCTGGATATAGATACGCTGGCCGATTACGAAGGTAGGGGCGAAGCACCGCACGAACAATGATTGTGGAAGGGAAATATGTCACAATATGGGACATCGCTTTTTGGGAGGCAACCACTGGCGATGCCTCGCCCTTACTGACGGAGGAAGAGTTGCGGCAAAAGAGTAAACGTCTGAGTGATATTCGCAGTATGCTGATTGATATGGACGGCGTGCTTTATCGGGGAATGCAGCCCGTGCCGGGGGCAAAGGAGTTCCTGGAGTGGGCACGGAGGCGCGGCATCGCTTTCTTGCTCTTTACGAACAACTCATCGTTGACGCCCGTACAATATGCCGAAAAGCTGCGTAGCATGGACATCATCGCCACGCCCGAGGAGGTCTTTACCTCTTGCGAGGCCACGGCGATGCAGTTGGCGACGATGATCCCGCCGGGATCTAAGGTGTACGTGATCGGCGAAGACGGCATCCGCCAGGCATTGCAGCAAAGTGGCTTCCAGTTTGCCGAAAAGGATGTTGCCGCTGTGGTCGTAGGATGGGATCGCAAGCTCACCTACGACAAACTCAAGATAGCGACTCTGGCCATACGACGCGGCGCATATTTCATCGGCACCAATCCCGACCGCACCTATCCAGCAGAGGAAGGGCTTGTTCCCGGCAATGGCGCAATATTGGCCGCTTTGCAGGCGGCGACCGACGTCGCGCCGTTCATCGTCGGCAAGCCGGAATTGCCCATCTTTCGCACGGCGCTCAGACATCTGCAGGCCGCTGCGGCGAGCACGGCCATCATCGGCGATCGGCCAGAGACGGATGTCTTGGGTGGACAGCGCGCCGGGTTGATGACTATCCTCGTTTTGACGGGCGTCACCGGCATGGCCGAGTTGGAGGCATCCGGTTTGCATCCCGATTGGGTCTTTGAGAACCTTCCTGCCCTGCAGGTGGCATGGGAGATGGAGCGGTAGCCGCACCCTTGACGTGCTCCCCCGCAGGCATGAAGCCTGCGGCTACAGGATCGTCGGGTAGGCGTTTAGTGAAGTGAGGTGTAAAAATGTCGGCAGTAGAGATCTACGATACCACGTTGCGGGATGGCGCGCAGCGCGAAGGGATTTCCTTCTCTGTGGAGGACAAGCTCAAAATCACCCGCAAGCTGGATGAATTTGGCGTGCATTACATTGAAGGTGGCTGGCCTGGCTCCAATCCAAAGGACGCAGCCTATTTTGAACGGGTGCACGAGTTGCCTGTGCGCCGGGCCAGGATCGCGGCCTTCGGCATGACCTGCCGCGCGGGCAGCGACCCAGCGGAGGATGCCAATGTGCAGGCGCTCCTGGAGGCGAAAACTTCGGTGGCCACCGTCGTAGGCAAAAGCTGGACGTGGCATGTTACCGAGGTTCTTCACACAACCCCGGCGGAGAACCTCCGTATGATTCGGGAGACGCTTGCTTACCTGAAGGCGCAAGGCCGCGAAGTGATTTTCGATGCCGAACATCTCTTCGATGGTTACAAGGCGGATGCGAGCTATGCGTTGGAGACCCTGCGGGCGGCACTGGCAGGAGGCGCAGGAACCCTCGTGCTTTGCGATACGAATGGCGGAACGCTGCCGTGGGATGTGCAGCGCATCGTCGCGGAGGTGAAAAAGGCGTTACCACAGGCCAGGCTGGGCATCCATGCCCACAACGATGCCGCTCTGGCCGTGGCCAGCAGTCTGATGGCTGTGGAAGCTGGCTGCACACAGGTACAGGGCACGATCAACGGCTATGGTGAGCGTTGCGGCAACGCCGATCTCTGCTCCATTATCCCCAACCTGGCCCTCAAGATGGGACTGTACCCCGTTTCCGAAGAGGCTTTAGCCCATCTGAGCGAACTTTCCCGCTACGTGGCAGAAGTAGCCAATCTGGCGCACGATAACCATCTCCCTTACGTCGGCCAGAGTGCCTTCACGCATAAGGCCGGCCTCCACGCGGCAGCCACACGGCGCGATGCGGACAGCTACCAGCATATCCATCCCACCCTCGTCGGCAACAAGACGCGCATCCTCGTTTCCGACCTGGCGGGCCGGGGCAACCTGTTGAGCAAGGCGGAGGAAATCGAACTACCCATCGGCGGCGAAGAGGCCGTCAAGATCCTGGATGCGATCAAGGAGTTGGAGAGCCGCGGTTTCAGTTTTGAGGGAGCGGAGGCATCGGTGGAGATGCTGTTGCGGCGTGCGCAGCCGGGCTACATGCCCCCCTTCGAACTGGTAGACTTTATGGTGGTCATCGAGCATCGTCGAGGGCGCGGCATATTGTCCGAGGCTGCCGTCAAGGTGATCGTGAATGGCGAGGTCGTCCACACGGTCGCAGAGGGAAACGGCCCCGTCCATGCCCTGGACCTTGCGCTGCGCAAAGCTCTATTGCCGGTATATCCTGATGTCGCCAACATCAGATTGTCCGATTACAAAGTGCGCATCCTCAATAGCGAGGGCGGCACCTCCGCCCAGGTGCGCGTGCTCATTGACTCGGAAGATGGTCGTCGGCGCTGGTCTACCGTCGGCGCGAGCACCAATATCATTGAGGCCAGTTGGCGTGCCCTGGCGGACAGCATCGAGTACGGGATTACCTCGGCATAGCCGCCCCTTCACCAGGGGATCGGGCCAAAGCGACTGAAATTCTGTGCGACAAGCACCAAATCGTCCAGGTTTACCCAGCCATCGCCAGTGATGTCGGCCCAGGGATCGGAGGGCGGACGAGTGCCATAAGCGCGGGCGACAATGATCAGATCTTGCAAGTCAATCCTCCCGTCGCTATTGGCATCTCCGCCGAGCAGGGTTACTATCGGCAGCGTAATGCTATGTCCGGGCAGGATTTGCACCCCCCGCCTCTCCGCCACCAGGTAGCCCGGCGCATAGGCGCGAATGGTATAGACGCCCGGCGGGACGGAGGAAACCGTGTAGCTGCCATCGCCTTTGGTCACGGCAGTCGGCAGTCCGCTCAGTTGCACCACAACGCCAGCCCGACCGTTACGTCGCTCTAGATGTATCACACCGGTCACGTCGGGCCGCGCGCTGATCGGAAGAATGTCATTATTGCTGCGCGGCTCGATTTGATAGAACCCATCCCTGAAAAAGAGGACACCGTGCACAGCCGCCAGGTCATTGCCTGGCTGGGGGCGGTATGCATAGCCGGCGCGGTTGCCAACGCGAGCACCCACGCCAGAGGAGTCACGAATTTCCCATGTATTGCCCCCCGGCCCGACGCTGGCAATGGTCACTTTGCCCGTGCTGACGAGCACTCCTTCAAAGGATTCGGCGGTTGGAGAGCCGAAGGCGATGTCCGGCGTGCGAATGAGCACCGGTATGGGCAGAGGGTTGCCTCCCTGGATCACCATAAAGTTCGACACTTCGGTCAGGGTGGTCAGATTGTTGTCCTCCACCACTTTGGCGGTTAGCACGATAAAGCTGCCCAGGGCGGGCTGGCGCTGCGTGTCTGCCACGTAAATGCCGCTCCACGGGCCGGTCATCGGTTCCTGGATGATATATCCGCCGGGGAAGAGGGCGGTCACCAGGCCGCCAGTGGTGATCACCTGGCCACGGTAGGGCGAATCTCCGGAGGGCGCTGTGGTGTATTGGATCTCGTGGATAGCCACTTCGTTGATGGCGTAAGCGGGAGATAACAATAGGATAACAGCGACTAAGGCCGCAAGCAAACGGGCACGACGCAGGCTCATCATATCTCCTCCGTGCTACACCCCCATGGCATCTGTGGACGTGATGGCTATATTGTAACATAGCTATCATCCCCTGTCAACTATATCCTGTGAACAAACAACCTTCCCGAAAGCTAGTTTCGTAGAGGCCCGTTTTCTGGCAGAAAACGGGCCTCTAGGCCGTTGCCGCTTTTTGAAAGATTGACGGAGAGGTGAGATGCCACTATACTATGGCCAAACAGAGCTGGCACCAGTAAAAGCATACAACAACTCGCTGAGAAAGAAAGGCCCAAATGGGAAAGAGCGCACTAACGCCGAGAAGACGGGTAGAGATCGCTATGCGCGGGGGACACAGCGACAAGGTTCCCTTCACCATGTACGAGTGCATGATCCCGCAGTGCGATATAGAACGCCAGATGCGCAACCGGGGGCTGTGCATCGTCCAGCGCCGCGTTCCTGTGTACAAGATGCACCGCCCCAATGTCAAGGTCACCCAGCGTGTCTACTGGGAAGGGGACAAACAGTTCACCCGCACTTATTACGAGACGCCGGTGGGCACGGTCAGTACGCTGGATGAGGCTGCCGGATTCACCTCCTGGCACCACGAAAAGATGTTCAAAACGCCCGACGATTACCAGGTGCTCATGTTCATCGTCAAGGATGAGCAGTATGAAGTGGATTACACGAACTTCACCCAGGCGGAAAAGGACTTTGGCGAAGACGCCATCTTTCGCGCCAGCTTCGGCCTGGAGCCGTTGCAGGCGCTCATTTCCGGCAATCTGATCGGGATGCAGGATTATTGCATCCAGTGGATGGAGAACCGCGACGAGATATTGAAGCTGTACGATGCGATCGTCGAGAATCGCCGCAAGATTTACCCCATCGTTGCTGAATCTCCCGTCTCACATGCTAATTACGGCGGCAACGTTGTGCCGGAGATCATCGGCCTGGAGAATTTCAGGAAGTACTATGTGCCGCATTACAATGAGGCAGCGGAGGTCATGCACCGCCATGGCAAGCTGATCGGGGTACACTTTGATGCCAACTGCAAGCTGCTATCGGAGGCGATTGCGGGCACCGATCTGGACTACATTGAAGCCTTCACCCCCTGGCCGACGACGGATATGACTATGGCCGAAGCCCGCGCCGTCTGGCCGAACAAGGTGCTCTGGATCAATTTTCCCTGCTCGCTGCACCTATCCCCGCATGAGGAGATCGTGCAGGCCACGCTGGACCTGATTGACCAGGCGAGGACGCCCGACGGCCTGCTCATCGGTATCACCGATGACGTGCCGGAGGACCGCTGGCGCGACAGTTGCACGGCGATCATGGATGGCTGTGATCTCCATGTGCAACTGCATCCGGGACTGTACAGGTAGGGAGCGAGATGCTGAGTAAAGGGGAGGCCTTGGCCCTCGTGCAGCGGGAGCTGGGTGATTCGGCCAAGGTGGCCCATTCCCTGCTCGTGGGACGCTTGATGAAGGGGCTGGCGGCCCAGTTCCAGGCGAATGCCGAACTTTGGGAGATCGTGGGCATCCTCCACGATTTAGACTATCCGGCCACCGAGTTCGACCTGACACAACATGGGCTGGTGACGGTGCGGATGCTCGGCGACTCCTTGCCGCCGGAGGCTTTGCAGGCCATCGCTGCCCACGACCACCGCAGCGGCCTCCGTGCGGATTCGCTTTTGGCACGATCGCTGCGCGCAGCGGATGCCCTCGCTGCTATCGCTTCCCGTGTCCCGCCAGGAGAGTTAGCGCAGTTGGCGGGGCAGGGCGAAGAGGCTTGTGCTGCTCTCCGTGAGAAGTTAGGCCAACGTGCTTACCTGAGCGACATGGTGGAGGAGTATGCCAAAGCGTACAGTCTAACCCCTGAGGATATACTCAAGATTCTGTGAACTCTGTGTGAGATAAAGTAAGTGAGGAGGAACGGAACGAAATGGCTGCATTGCAGACGGTGGTCGAGGCTGTGCAAAATGGGGAGGAGGGAGATGCCATCCTCGCCGTGCGCAGGGCTGTGCAAGAAGGTGTGGCGGTCAATGACATCATTGACGCACTGACCGCCGGGATGCGCGAGGTGGGACAGCGTTTCGCCCGCATGGAGATTTTCCTGCCAGAGATGCTCCTCGCCGCACACGCTATGCAAGCGGTGATGAGAGAACTAGAGCCGGAATTGCGTAAATCAGCCAGAGCCACGCCAAAGAAGGGAGCCATAGTCATTGGCACGGTGCAGGGCGATATGCACGAGATCGGCAAGGACATCGTCATCACCCTGCTCCGTGTGCAGGGCTTCGAGGTGCACGACCTGGGGGTGAATGTGAATGCGTTAGACTTTGTGCGGAAGGCAGAAGAAGTACATGCCGACATCATCGGCGCGTCCGCACTGATGACGACCACCATGCCCGGACAAAAAGAGATCATCGAGTTGCTCAAGGCGAAGGGTATCCGCGACAAGTATCACGTGATCCTGGGCGGTGCTCCTGTAACCGAAGAGTGGGTGAAAGAGTGCGGCGCCGATAGCTGGGGCGAGAACGCCGGCATCGCCGTGCAAATCCTGGAGCGCGTCATGGCCGAGAGGAGGAAATGAGATGCCTCCCTTCAAAATGTGGGAGATCATGGAGCGGGCCAATAGCGGCCCTTTTTGCGAAGACGATGACTTTACCTACAAGCTCTTCCTGACCAAGATGAAAGAGGTCATCGTAAAGTACGGCATCCAGTACGATCCGCAATACCCTGTTCCTGCCGACGATGACCTGGCCGACCGCATCTGGCAAGCCGCAGCCGAGTTTTTCCTCACCGTGGGCGTGCTCAACGTGAACACCCATCGCCGCATCCTGGTGGACGAGTCCGAGCTGAAAGAGGCGCTCTATCACGCGCCGGGTCGTTACATCGTCGGCGCGGGGAAGGACGCTCGTCTCTGGGAGCGCCGCCGCGTCGAAGATATGCGGCCACCTCTCTGCATCTACAGCCCGGATATCACCTGTGACGAGGGAATCTTCCTGCCCATGTCTATCGCCTACATCCAGGAGCCGCTGGCCGATGGCGTCTGCGCACCAATCCTGGAGGAAAGCATGGGCCTCAGGATCAAATCGGGCACGCCGACGGAGATGGCGGGAGTGGTAGAACATGCCATGAGCCTCCGCCAGGCGGCTAAACTCGCGGGAAGGCCCGGCCTCTTTCTCATCGCCGTGGGCACAGCGCAATCGGATACCGGCCAGATCGCCGTGAGCAACGACGAGTGGGGCGTGCGCCATACCGATGGGCGGCTGATCGGCGTGCTAACCGAGTGCCGCATTGACAACGAGTTGGTGAACAAGATCGCCCATTGTATGCAGTTCGGCTGTTTCATCGGGTGTCTATCCGGGGCGATCTACGGTGGATATGCCGGACGCGCCGAGGGCACGGCGATCCTAGAGACGGTCTATCACCTGATCGGGCTGACCATCTACCAGGCCAACTTTCAGCAGAGCTTCCCCTTCCACCTGCACTACACCTCCAATAGCGGGCGCGAGATGCTCTGGCTGGTGAGCCTGGTGCAGCAGGCAGTGGCCCGCAACAGTCGTATCCTTTCTACGTCCAACGGCTTTCTCAACGCCGGGCCTGGCACGGAGATGGTGCTCTACGAGGCGGCTGCGCACGGGTTGGCGAGCGTGGTCTCCGGCGGCGACCTGTGGGAAACAGCGGTAGCGCACAACAAGTACCGCAACTATGCCACGCCATTAGAGGCACGGATGGCCTGCGAGGTAGGGCACGCCGCGGCGCGACAGGGGATGAAGCGCGACCAGGCCAACGAAATCGTGCTCCGGCTCCTGGACAAGTACGAGGCACAAATCGCTGACGCGCCTAAAGGCAAGCCATTCCAAGAGTGCTACGATGTGCGCACCGCCCGCCCACTGCCCTGGTATCTGGATATGTACAAGAAGGTCAAGGACGAAGTAGCAGCGATGGGGGTCAGCTTCCCGTATTGACAGTATGCCTAAGGGACAAAATTCCTCAAGGTGAGTGGCAGATACGCTCGGTTCGGAGGTGGGGATACCTGTATCTCCGCGTCATTGCCGATGATAATAGGATCAATCGGTATAGCCCCAGGGTAGAACATGAGCACCGATTTGAAGGCGATCTTGCCCGTGCCAACCCCGCTGCCCTGAAAGAGGATCGAGGCTAAGATGCCATTGCCGCTCACAGGCGGGCCTTGGTTTACCGCCACAGCGTAAGCAATGTCTCCCTTGTCGTTATCCGCGTTGTTGTAAACCACGATACTTTGTGTGGGAGTGAGAAAGTTGCCGGGTGCAATCTGGACTCCTGGCTGTGCCAGGTTGGCATCCACGACCTGAAGAACCGTTGGGTCAAAGCTCGCTTGGACAATAACGGCGTAAAGACGGTCGGCGTTCGAGATTTCCAGAGTGACCGTGGCGTAATCGCCATAGCTGATCCCCTGGCGCAGGGGCGCGAAATCTATTCTCGTTGTTGGTGTGATAGGGGCCGTCGCCCCAATATTCGCACTGTTCTGGGGTTGGGGGAAACGCTCAGCCTCGACCGGCTGTTGGAAGGCGACCGGGTAATCGGCAACAAGCCCCGTGTCCGCGCCAGAGAGAGCCTGGCCCCAGGAGCTTGCTCCGCCACCTCTATCAGCGTAAGCAAGAGCGATGCTCAGGCTCAGCAAAACAAGGATTTTCAGTAGATTACAGATTCCGGGCAATGTCATTCTGAGGCGCGCTTTTTGCGCCGAAGAATCTCGTCCCAGCCAGACGAGATTCTTTGCTCTGCTCAGAATGACAGACGTTGATCTACTGACTCTGGGAAAGGTTTGGATTCTTCTCACGTGAAAGACCCCTTTTCCGCAATGTTCTGTACTATATGCGCTTCACTCATGGGGCATTGCGTAAGACTCGTGGGAAGTAGCTCCAGCCTCTCAGCGTGATTCCCGCGGCCTCGATGCGTCTGATAACGTGGCTCAGTCTAACCTTTCATGACCCCAAGAGGCACCAGGTGGGCTACTTTTCGCGCCAAGCCAGCGCCATGCACGACTTCGATAACCCGATCCACATCTTTGTAGGCCTCAGGAGCTTCTTCGGCCAGGCCAGACATGCTCCCCGCTTTCACGACGATCCCTTCTTGTTCCAATTGCTCCCGCAATTCGCTGCCCCGCACCTGTCGTTTAGCGGCGTGGCGACTCTGGACGCGGCCTGCGCCATGGCATGTCGAGCCAAAGGTCTGCTCCATGGCCACCTGCGTGCCAACGAGGACATAGGAAGCTGTGCCCATGCTGCCAGGGATCAACACCGGCTGACCCACGTCGCGGTAGACAGGAGGCAACTCCGCAGAGCCGGGGCCGAAAGAGCGAGTGGCACCTTTGCGATGCACACAAAGCCGCATTCGTTTCCCGTCCACTTCATGCTCCTCGACTTTGGCGATGTTGTGCGCCACGTCGTAGACCATGTGCAGTTCCCGATGGGGGATCTTGCCCGCGAGGACCCGCTCAAAGGTCTGACGAACCAGGTGAGCCATGATCTGCCGGTTGGCCCAGGCATAGTTTGCGGCACAGACCATGGCCTGGAAATAGGCTTGCCCTTCGGGGGAATCAAAAGGCGCGCAGACTAATTCTCGGTCTGGCAGACGAATGCCATATTTGGTGGTAGCCGGTTGCAAGCTGCGCACATAGTCGGTGCATACCTGATGGCCCAGAGCGCGCGACCCCGAATGGATTTGCACAGCGATGCGGCCGGGATAAAGGCCGAACACTTTGGCGATTTGCTCGTCGTATACCTCGACGACCTCGTCTATCTCCAAAAAGTGGTTGCCGGAACCGAGGGTTCCCTGCTGGGTGCGGGCGCGTTCGCGGGCGCGTGCGCTGACCTTGCTGGGATCGCCGCCCGCCATGCTGCCCTGCTCCTCGCTCCGTTCGAGATCCTCCTCCGTGCCATAGCCCCTCTTGCGCACCACCCAGGACGCGCCCTTCTCCAGAAGCTGGCTCATCTCCTGCTCGGACAGCCTAATGGCCCCTCCTTCGCCAACTCCGCTGGGCACCGTCTGGTACAAGGCATCCATCAACGTCCTGAGATAGGGCTGCAATTCCTCCCGCATGATATTGGAAGACAGCAGTCGCACACCACAGTTGATGTCGTAGCCCACGCCGCCGGGCGAAATCACGCCCGATGGCAACTTGGTAGCCGCCACCCCGCCGATGGAGAACCCGTAACCCTGGTGGATATCGGGCATGGCCAGGGAGTACTTCACTATGCCAGGGAGCGTTGTCGTATTGACCAATTGCTCCAAAGATGCATCGCGCAGAGAGAGTTCCAGCAACTCTTCATCCGCATAGATGCGAGCAGGCACCCGCATATCGGCGCGATAGCTGGTCGGGATTTCGTACAAGAACTCGCCGCGCTTGATCATATCCGCCTTTTTGACCATGGTACACCTCCTGCAAAAACGGGTGCATTTCACTTTTGGGACAGCGGCAGCCTAGA
>CAYPON010000061.1:0-13549 GCA_964412315.1 uncultured Anaerolineae bacterium
CGCTTAGAGGCCCTGTACATCCGGCAGAGACCGATCTGTTGCTACAGGCTCGCAATTTCGCCTGCGAACCTAGTGTTATCATGTGTCGAGACCCAATAGCGCGGCTTTTGCCCGCTTTCTTGGAATATGGCTTTGTCCCCATTTATCGAGATCAAGGTATTTTGGAGACAGCCAAACAGGATGTGAAGGCATTCTATAGCGCCAAGGTGATAAATGATGCCATCTGGGACATCCTGCAACGGTACAATTGCCGGTATCTCATTGCCGACAGGGAACAGGTATCCGTGCTATTCTGGGTGTCTCCGTTGCTCTCTCCGCTCTATGTCAATGAGCGCTACGTTTTGTATGAGGTGGCGCCGGCTTCCTCCGATAATCCCCTTATCTTGGGGAACACCTATTATGAAGGGGGCGAGTGGGATGCAGCCGCTGAGGTATACGAGCAGGCCAAAGCCCAGGACTGGTTGGTTGCCTCCTTGAGGTTGTTCGAGATACGGAGCAAGCAGGGCCGCAAAGCCGAGGCGGAGAGAATCCTGGCCGAACTGACCTCTTTTCAGCCCGATAACCGCTGGACGCAATTGTCTCTGGCCGACTTTTACCGCCGCCAGGGGGAGGCAGAGGCGGCACTGAAGCACTACCAGAAAGCGCTCGAGTTGGCGGCATCCGATACTTCCATATACGCCAGTAACGTCACCGTTCTGGCGCAACAGGGCTTGTCATTACTCACCATTGTCCCTGCTGCTGAACACCAGCGATGGGGCCTGGGCGTGAACCAGGACTATGGCCTCGTAACAGACTACGACTTCGAATCACTGCGTATCGGCTGGTACACCGATTGGGGAGTCCGAGAAGGGGCCTCCCCCATTAAGGCGGAGCATGTGCAAATCGTCATGGTGCGCAAGAGCCTTTATCCTCCGCCCTGGGATAGGCTGGAAAAGGTGCTCCTGGAGCGTCCGGAGGAAATCTGGCTCATCGGAGCCTGGCCAGAATGGCAGGAAGGGGGGAACAGAACGCCAGAGGAGTACGCTGAGATCTATCATACGATGTATCGCTTCATAAAAGAGCGAGATCCGGACGCTCGCGTAGCCCCCGGTGGAATTGTGTCGCCAACCCCCTTGCGCTTGCAGTGGCTGGATGCGGTGCTGAAGGCTTATCAGGCGCGCTATGGCAGCAAGATGCCCGCAGATGCCTGGCACATCTGGAACTATATCCTGCGGGAGGAGGCGGGTTCCTGGGGCATAGGGATACCGGCCGGCCTCGATGCCAAAACCGGCCAACTCTACGAGCCGGCGGACAATGCTAACCTGGCCGCCTTCCGCGAGCACGTCGTCGCCTTTCGTCAATGGATGGCCGACCGAGACGAACGCTATAAGCCCTTGATCATCTCTGGCTATGGAGTGCAGATGCCCTCCGAGTATCTAGGGGATGGGGACGCCAAACGTGGCGAGGATCGGATCAGCGCGTACATGACCCGAACCTTTGACTATCTCAGGACAGCACGGGATGACAAAATAGGTTATCCTGGCGATGAGAACCGGCTGGTGCAGCGCTGGCTATGGTATAGCCTGAACGAAAAGCCCTACGATCCCCACACAGGCAGCGGCGGCAACGGCATGTTATTCACGCGACAGCACATAAAAAGCACACCGGAACTGACCGCTTTTGGCAAAGCCTTTGTCGCTTATATGGCCTCCTTGGATTGAATACCGGCCCTTTAAGCGGGCCCGGAGTACCTATGGATGTGGGGAAATAGTCCCGTAATCGGGTGAGGAACCCGGAGCGTCAACGTTCCCGTTAAATGGCCCAGGAACATGCTTTTGAGCTTGCGGACTTTCGGAGTATGATAAAAAAACAGCCCATCTTTTTTCACGTCTTGGCACTCCTGTTGGCCCTGGTTATCGCTTTCCCGTATATCGTCGGCCTGGTCTACTATGGGCGCGGCTCGCACGTTCTGCACTCCGTCCCGTTGCTCGAACAGCAGGGATGGGACCGGATTCCTATCGCGTTCGCATCAGATGGCTCTGCCGCGCTCCGTCTAGGCGAGGCCATATCCGCTCTGAAGGCCGCCATCCGTTGGAATCCGTATTATGCTCAGGCTTATAGTGACCTGGCGCAAGCCTATCTCTTGAAAGTGGATTACGAGGAGGTGCGGGCTGCGCTCAAGCCTTTGGGCCAATTTCCGGCTCCCAGCACTCCAGAATTTGCTCGGCGGATGAGGCTCTATGCGCGGCTGCAGGACTTGTCCGTTGACCCAGAACAACTGAAAGAGGATTGGACGGAACTGGGCGTAGACGTTCTGGATTTGATCCAAATGGGCAAGTACTATGAGCGACAGGATCAGAATGAGAACGCTGTGCCGCTGTATGCGGCTGCCTTTCTCTTGAACCAGGACTTGAGCGATATCTGGTATGCTCAAGGGAGAATCCTTGAGTGGTCGGGGGAGAGGGAGAAAGCTTTGCAGGCTTATCTGCGGGCCTCTGAGCTAGATAACTATCGGCAAGTAAGGCCCAGCGACGTTTTATTGAGCATTGGCGTCTTGTATCGTCGCAAGCGCCCTCAGGATTTGGAGAGCGCTCTCCGTGCATTGGAGGCCGCGCTGCAACGGGATGATTTCGAGACGAAGCTCGAAAAGGCCCGCTGTCATTACCAGCGTGGGGAAGTCTTGCAGCAGATGGGACGGGAACCCGAGGAGTATATCGGGGCTTATCAGGCATCCATTCGCATCGCGCCGCTCTTCGAGCGAGCACACTTGAAACTGGGCATCGCTTATTTCGAGCAATGGCACGATCTGAAGAAAGCGGAGCAGGAACTGCGCATTGCGCTCCAACTCCGATCCGACATGGATCTGGCCTATTTCTACCTTGGAGAAATCCAGGCCGCCCGCGGCGAACGCGAGCAGGCGATCCAGATGTATCAAAAGGCATTGGCTTTGTCTCCCGCCAATGCCCAGGCCAGACAACGTTTGGAGGCACTAGGAGTTTACAAATAGTTGAGCGCGCCAGGAGCCAAATTGACCGCAAGAAGCGTTGACCTTTCCATTGTGATCCCTGTCTACAACGAGGCGGACAACATCGAGCCGCTGTATGCGGTGCTCAAAGCCGTTCTCGATGCTTCCGGCCGGAGCTACGAGGTCATCATCGTGGATGACGGCAGCAAGGACGAGAGTTACAGCATCCTGAAGCGGCTGGCCCTTGCTGATCCGCTCCTCAAGGTGATCCGCTTCCGTCGCAACTTCGGCCAGACGGCGGCTTTCTCGGCGGGGTTCGACTATGCCCAGGGGAATGTGATCATCACCATGGATGCAGACCTGCAAAACGACCCACAAGATATACCTCGGCTGCTCGCCGAGATGGAGAGAAGTGGCGCGGACGTGGTGAGCGGCTGGCGTGCGAAGCGCCAGGAGCCATTCCTCACTCGCCGCTTGCCCTCCACAATCGCCAACTCACTGATTTCGTGGGCCACCGGCGTCCCCCTGCACGACTATGGTTGCTCCCTGAAAGCCTATCGCCGCGAAATCGTCAAGAACATCCGTCTCTACGGGGATTTGCACCGCTTCATTCCTGCTATCGCCAGTTGGATGGGCATTCAGGTTGTGGAGGTGCCTGTCCAGGATCACCCCAGGAGGCACGGCAAGTCCAAGTATGGCCTTTCCCGCACCATGAAGGTCATCCTCGATCTTTTGACCGTGCGTTTTCTCCTGAGCTACTCAGCCCGTCCCATGCGGATTTTCGGCTTCGTCGGGTTATTATCTTTTGGCGTCGGCCTGGCGATCAACCTTTATCTCTCCATATACCGGCTCGCTCTACACAGGCCGATTGCTGACCGTCCCCTGCTCCTGCTGGGCATCCTGCTGAACGTAGTGGGCGTGCAGATGATCTCCATGGGCCTCCTGGCAGAACTGATCATACGGGTCTATCACGAGGCGCAAGGCAAACCGATCTATGTGATCAAGGAGACTATAGGCATTACAGAGGACTGGCTTTGAGAATCCTGCTTTACAACCACGAGTTCCCCCCTTTCGGTGGCGGCGCTGGCTTTGTCACGCGGGATTTGGGGATTTACCTGGCGAAATTGGGCCATCCCGTTACCGTGCTCACCGGCTATTATGGAAGCGGTGCGGAGCATGACCATGAGAGCGGGCTGGAGATTTATCGTGTGCGGTATCCGCATGGCAGGCCGCCAGGGGAATATCCCTCCGCTCTTTCGCTGGCCCCTTTCATCCCGCTCTCCATCCTGGCAGCCTGGTGGCTCGTAAGGCAGCTCGGTATCGAGATCATCAACTCGCACCTGGCCTTTCCGGCGGGGGTTGCGGGCCTGACGGTGAGCAAGGTATTGCGGGTTCCGCACGTGGCCAGTTTCGTCGGCGGCGACGTGTACGATCCCTCGCAGCAAATTTCCTTCCTGGCACGCAAGTTGACCCTGCGCTATGTAGCGCTATCGGATCGGCTGACCGCTAACAATGAGGAACTCAAGCAGCGAGTGTACAGGTACGGCATCCGCAAGCCGATAGAAGTCATCCCTTATGGCATTGACCACCGTCATTTCTATCCTGCAGAAGGCTGCAAAGAGCGAGGGGAACGGGTGACGATCCTTTCCTTCTGTCGCCTGGTGCCGCGCAAGGGGATCAGCTACCTCCTCCAGGCGATGCCGCAGGTCATCGAAGCTGCAGGGGGGCGTGTGCTGCTGAAGATTTGTGGTGACGGCCCTTTGCGCCCTCAGTTGGAGGAGCAAGCGCGCCAATTGGCTATCACGGATTACGTCCTATTCTGCGGCTTCATCCCCCCGCAGGATCAGGTCGCCACCTACAATCAGGCCGACATTTACGTGTTGCCCGCCTTGCACGAAGGCTTCCCACTGGGCGTCCTGGAGGCGATGGCCTGCGGCCTGCCGGTCGTCGCCAGCCACGTGGGGGGCGTTCCCGACCAGGTGCAGGGGAACGGGATATTAGTCGAGCCAGCCAATCCTGGAGAACTGGCCCAAGCCCTCATCAAGCTGGCCAGCGATCCCATGCTGCGGGCGCAGATGGCCAGCCTGAGCCGGGAGAGGGTTTTGCGTTACTTTACCTGGGAGAGAATCGGCAAGCTATATGAACAATTCTTCGCCGAAACGTTATCCTAGCTCCGCCCAAGTCGTGGTGCTGGGCCTGGATGGGGCGACTTTCGACATCATCGTCCCTCTGGTCGAGCGCGGCAGGCTTCCCAACCTGGCCCGGCTCATGCGCGAAGGCGTCTCTGCGACGCTCAAGTCCACCATCCTGCCCAAAAGCCCACAGGCCTGGTCATCTTTCATGACCGGCACCAATCCAGGCAAGCATGGTATCTTTGGTTTCTCGCGGCTGGGGGAAAAGAGCTATCAGGTTCAGTATGTAAACGATGCCATGCGCTGCGGAGAAAGTCTATGGGGTATCCTCGGCCGCCACAGGAAGCGCGTCGGCGTGTTGAACGTCCCCATCACCTATCCGCCGGAAAAGGTCAATGGCTTTCTGGTCGGCGGCATGTTCTCGCCAGGGACGCATGTCGAGTTCACTTATCCTCCCGACCTCTACCAATCTCTGCGGCAGGAATTGGGCGAATACATCATTGAAGCCGAGATACCCAGAGGCATCTCGGATGAGGTGTTCAAAGAGCGATACCTGCCAGAGCTTTCCAGGATGGTGAGGAATCGTGGCGCGGCGGCCAGGTATCTTTATCAGCGTTATCCTGTTGATTTTTTCATGGTCGTCTTTACGGCCACTGACCGCGTCAGTCATGCTTACTGGCGTTACCATGATGTGGCTCACCCGGAGTACAACGCACAGGATGGGACCAGATACGGCGATGCCATTGACCGGATATACGAGCAGGTGGATGAAGAGATTGGCAAGCTCCTGGCCGCAGTGGGCGACGATGCCTCAGTGTTGGTCATGTCCGATCATGGCATGGGGCCTCTGTATAGAGTCGTGCATTTGAATGCCTGGCTGGAGCAGAAGGGGTTCCTGCAACGCAAGAAAGGTGCGGTGCGTGCGCTCAGAAAAGCAGTGAAACGCCTGGGGAAAGTGGCCTGGCGTCTCCTGCCTGTCATGCCCCACAGATTGCTGACTCTGCTGTCACCGAAGCTCAGAGCGAGTGTTTTGGAGCAAGTCTCCTTCGCCGAGATCAACTGGGCCGGCACGCAGGCGTTTTCCCTGGGCTACGACGGCAATATCTTTATCAATACCAAAGGGGGTCGCCCGCAGGGCATCGTAGAAAAGGGAGTGGATTATGAGCGGACGCGAGATGCTTTGATTGAGGCGCTGTATGATTTTGCCGATCCCAAAACGGGGGAGAAACTGGTGGATCATGTCCACCGTCGCGAAGAAATCTATTGGGGGCCACACGTTGACGGGGCGCCGGACTTGCTGGTGGCCTGGAAAAACTACCGGGTGCGCAATGTCGTCTCTCTGTTCAGTGATCCTCGCACGGTGGTGTCTCCCTACGACGCCGACGTATCGCTGGCCCATCGGCATTCCAGCGCACACAACCTGGAAGGCATCTTGATTGCCAAAGGGCCGCACATACGCCGTGGTGAGACTCTCCCTTGTGCAGAGATCATAGACCTGGCACCCACCATTCTCTACCTGTTTGGGCTGCCTGTCTCTGAATACATGGATGGCAAGGTGCTTGGCGGGATGTTTACGGATGAGTATCTGTCCGGCCACCCCGTTGTATATGAAGGCCACGGCGATGGCCAAGGAAGGTTGAGTGCGGGCAAAAGCCAGGCCGAGGAGGACGAGGCACTGGTGGAATCCAGGCTAAAGGGGCTGGGGTATATCAGTTGAGATGATCGAGCCACGCTTGGAGCAAAGAGCAACACCCATATCGTCAGTCAGCACCGCGGCGAGGATAGCGCAGAATTCGTTCCTCTGCTTCCTGGCGCAGGCGTTAGATTGGGTGCTGCGCGCGATCTATATTGTCATCATCGCCCGTTACCTGAGCCAGGCGGATTTCGGGTTCTACAATTTCGCTTTCTCCCTCTGCATGATCCTGGCTGCGCTATCCAACATGGGGTTAGAAACCCTTCTGGTGCGGGAGATTTCCCGCGACAAAGGAAAGGCAGCAGCCTACTTCGGCCAGGCTCTTCTTTTCACGCTGGTCACAATGGCCTTGGCGAGCGGGATACTTCTTGCCATTCTGCAAATGGTGGGGTCCTCTGCTGAACGGCGAGCGGCCTTTTTCCTGATGGCTATCGGCTTCTTCTTCCGGCGGTCATGTCAACTGTTGCTCAGCGTGCCTCGAGCCTACGAACGGATGGAGTATGAGATCATCTTTTCCCTGTTCGAGGGTTTTGGTCTGATGCTGCTCGTCATCCTGGCTATTTCTCTGCGGCTTGGGCCGATGGGCGTCTTTCTCACCTTCTGCACCGCATATTTCATCGAGTTCAGCGTCGGCCTCTGGCTCGTCAGCACGAGGTTCGCCCGGCCCTCCTGGCGACAGGCGACGCTCCAGAACATCGGGAAGATGGTATCCACAGCGATACCTATGGGCGTGGCCAGCCTGGCTACAGTCACCAATTCCCATAGCGGCTTGCTTTTGTTACCGCTGGTGGCAAGCGAGACAGAGGCAGGGATATACGGCGCGGCCTTTTCCTTCATCAAGGGCCTGTTCCTGATTCCCCGCTCGCTGCAAGTCGGGATGCTCCCTGTCTTCTCCCAGGTATTTCTGACCGCCAGGGACTCGATGCAACGCCTCCTGGAAAAGATGCTCAAGTTGATCCTGATCCTTGTGCTCGCCATCGCTGTGCCGATGGCCGCGCTGGCCCGACCGATCCTGCAACTGCTCTATCAAGATAAATACCTGGCGGCGACGCTTCCCCTGCAAATCATCAGCGCGACCATCGTCTTGCTGTTCCTCAATTTCATCCTGATCAACTTTCTCTATTCCGTAGACCGCCAGCAGATCGTGGGCTTGTCCCTGGCCTTGTCCCTGGTCGTCAGTTTCGGGGCATTGGCCCTGCTCGGCCCGTCCTGGGGTAGCGTGGCTGCTGCCCTGGCACAGTTGTTGGCGGAGGCTACCGTCCTGGTTTTCAACATCGCGGCGATAGCGCGAGGATTTTCAGGGGAGCAGGGGCCTCACAAGATATCCTGGATACGTATCGGGGCCAAGCCTGCGCTGGCTGCGTTGGCGATGGGCGGCATTCTGCTGGGCGGCTCTCATGCTGCCGCATCAGCCGGGACCGTTATGGCGCTTCTCTGGGCCCCCGTCGGGTTGGGGGTGTATGTGATGATGCTTCTTGCCTTGCGAACTTTTGACAGCGAGGAGCGACGCTTGCTTCGTGCCCTGGTAGGGGAGGCGCTGGGCCGTGTCCCATTCAGGTTGCGAGCCTATGGTTTAGGACGTGAGAATAGAGGATAGTGATGACCGAGACCTCGGAAACTCTGAAGAAACCAAAGATTGCCATGCAGCCCGCCGTACTTGCCGTGCTATTGCTTATCCTCTTCCTCGGCACAACCTTGCGGCTCTGGGGCCTGGGGGACAAGAGTCTGCGCGGGGATGAGATCGCCCTGGCTTTGCGCATCCGCAAGGGGCTGATCTCGATCCTGCTGAATCAATATAACTCTTTAACTTATGTTGTTAATTACTTCTTCTCCTTTTTGGCCAATGGCAGCAGAGAGTTCATCTTGCGCTTTTCCTCTTTTCTGGAAGGGGTTCTGGGGATAGCCGCGATTTATCGGATCGGCAAGCTCTGGCATGGCGAGAAAGAGGGCTTGATCAGTGCTTTTCTGCTCGGCATTTCTTACACGCATATCTTTTACTCGCAGGATGCAAGATTTTATGCCCTGATGGTGCTGCTTTCTCTGCTGTCACTCCTCAGTATCTGGAGAGCGTTGGAGACGAACAGGGCGGCATACTGGCTCTGTTTTGTCCTCTTTTCGTTGCTGAATCTCTATAACCAATCCCTTTCCCTCTTTGTGCTTGGCTGCGAAGCCTGTTTTGCCGGAGGGGTGATCCTTTACAAGTTCGCCGCAGCGACTTCAGTCGCTTCCTCGCATCAGGAACGAGAGCCGCCCCCGCCAACCTACCGAGTCCCGCTCGGCGAGGCACAATCGCAGGCCAAGCGACTGTTGCTCTCCCTGGTTGCGATCGCCTGTCTCTACCTGCCGCGGCTTGGCCTCACCGCTTCCTTGCTCGAATCCACCAGGGAGTTCCGCATGGCGGGTTCCAGTGCGGAGGAGGAGTTTCGGTTTGTGCCGGTCATTCTGGATGTGTTTCGCCAGCTCCTTGCCGTGCGCAACCTGGCGTTGGCCCTGTTCGCCATCCTGTTTCTCTGCGGCCTGTTGTCTAACTTGACGCATCAAAGAAGGATAGGCATTGCGCTTTTGACCTTGCTTTGGATCACGGTGCCTTTCCTGATCTACCTGATCCTGTCCTGGAAAACCCTGGGCTTTACTTCTCGCTACCTCATTTTTCTGCTCCCTGTGCTCTATATCACGGTTGCGCGTGGGGTTTGTGTTATCGCCGATACGCTGGGATGGATTGCCAGGGAACACCTCGGCTGGCCAGGCCTCTGGGTGAGGGGTGCAGTCACTGGATTGGCGCTCGTCTTATTCGCCATCATTAGCTCCCGCTCGTTGCGCTATTACTACCCCAGGGAGAAACAAAACTGGCGGGATACAGCGGCCTTCCTGCAAAAAGCTGTTGCTGCCAGCGAAGCCGTCGTAGCTTCCAGTGCATACAGATTGGATTGTTTGCTCTATTACGGCATGTCCCAGGAGCGTCTCTTCGTTTCCGAGGGACTGCCCGCTTTCCGGGAGTTGGCCGCCCAATATCAGGGGGTCTGGTTCGTCGGCGCAGTCTCGCCCAGGGAGCCTTATGACCGTGAGATTGATCGCTGGCTTCGCGAGCAGGAGGCGTTTCAATTGACATTCCAAGGGGTCTGGTCGGACATCCGGGTGGCATACGAAGCAAAAGGCGATCTGACTCCGGGGCAGCAGGTAGCTCTTCTGCAAAGCGCAGTTGCCCTGACACCCCGCGATCACCTCTTGCGCCTGGACTTGGGCGACGCTTATCGCGCAGCGGGACGCAAGGTGGAGGCAATCGCCGAGTATCGCTACGCTCTGCAACTCGATCCCGAAAACGCGCGGGCGCGCAGTCGCTTGAAGGAACTGCCATGAGTAGTGAGCAGAGAAAAGTCCCGCGCCATGTCATGCTTCGCTCCGCCCAGGGTGACAATAGCCCCACCGGATCTGGCGAGGCCAGAGTCCTGGTCATCGGCCTCGATGGGGCGACTTTCGACCTCCTCAAGCCCCTGGCTGCGAAGGGCATTATGCCCAACCTGAGTCGTTTCATGTCCTCAGGCTTTCAAAGCGTGCTCCAGTCCACGGTTCCGCCGATCACGGCTGCGGCCTGGACGACTTTTATCACGGGCAAGAATCCTGGCAAACATGGCATTTTGCAGTTCGTGGACATCAGACCCTCACCCCCGACCCCTCTCCCTAACAGGGAGAGGGGCTGGGGTGAGGGTGGCATCGAAGTCTTCCCCGGCGGCTTCTCCGTGCTGAACGCGCGCAGCATCCGCGAGCGAACCCTGTGGCAACTCATCAGCGAGGCGGGCAAGCGGTTGATCGTGATCAATGTGCCGATGACTTATCCCCCGACGCCCTTACATGGGCTGATGATCGCTTGCATGTTGACCCCGCCGGGTGCTAAGGATTTCACCTACCCGCCATCATTGGCCGAGCGGCTGCCCGGCTACGAGATAGACCTCGCCTTGCACGAGCGAGAGTTCGGTTTCCCAGCGGATGCCTTTCTGGACAGGCTGTTCGCCGTCACAGAGAAGCGATTCCAGGCCTGCCTGCGGCTTATGGGCGAGGAAGCATGGGACTTTTTCATGGTCGTTTTTACCGGCACCGACCGCATCCAGCATCGTTTCTGGCGCTATCTGGATGAAAACGCCCCAGAGTATAACGCCCCGCAGGCGCGGCGTCTTCGCCCTCGCCTGGAAGGCTACTACCATCGCCTGGACGCCATGATCGGGGAGTTGATGCATCGGGCAGGCAAGGAGACACTGACTATCGTCCTCTCCGATCATGGATTCGGGCCCATGGCCAGATTCAACGTGTACAAAAGCGCGCTGCTGCGAGAGCTTGGGCTGGCGCCGGCGCGAGGCAACTGGGCCGTGCTGCTGAGGGCGACATTGGAGCGTTTTGGCTTTTCGCGTGACCGGATCTATCGCATTATAGGCAGGATATTGCCGCGACGATGGCTGGCTGGCGCCATGCAGCGGGTGCGGGACACCGAGCGGCGCACCTGGCGGGAAGGAGCGGCTTTTATTCCTACGCTGCACAGCTATATTGGCGGCCTCGCCTTCAACGAAGAGATCATCAAAAAGCGATTCTCCTTGACAACGGAGGAATCCTACGAGAGATTCCGCCAGGCTGTAAAGGCGAAGCTGGAGGATTTGCGAGACCCCCTGACAGGGGGTAGGATCGTCTCACGAGTGGCCTGGCGCGAAGAGTTGTACCAGGGGCCGCGGGTAGATGAGTTTCCGGATTTGATCTTCTTGCTCGGTCCCCAATATATGCTGGTAGGTGGGCGAGGACGCACTGGCCGCCTGGTAGAGGCCAAGACCGACGAGCCGGAAAGGCAAGGCTCCCATCGCGCGGAGGGGATTCTCCTGGTGTCGGGGCCTGGGGTGCAGCAGGCTACGGGCCGTAGCGAGGCCGGCCTGGCCGATGTCTCGGTTACCCTCCTCTATGCGCTGGGCATACCGATTCCGACGGACATGGATGGGAAGGTGATCGCTGAGGCATTTGCCCCCGCTTACCTGGACAGCTATCCCATCGCCTACCAGGAGCCTTCCGGCAGCAAGCCAGTTGCCGGCTCCACTGATGAACTCTGGGAATCGGCGGAGGATGCCCAGAAAGTCGAAGACCGCCTTAGAGGATTGGGATACATTGACTAACGAGACGAACGTAGCGACGCGGATCATCAAGAATTCGGTTTTCCTATCCTTAACGACTATTGTGGATCGCCTGACTGAGTTGATGCTGTTTTTCTTTATGGCTCGTTCTCTGGGGCCGAGCTTTGTCGGCGATTACAAGACGGTGGTCATGTACCTCACCATTTTCCAGAACCTGGCCAACTACGGCCTCACCCAACTCGTCATGCGCGAAGTGGCGATCTTGAAGAACCGCGAGGAAACGAGCACTTTGTTGATGAACTACGGCTTTGCCAGCCTGTGGATCGCCCTGGGGTTGATGGCGATCATGAACGTGACAGGACGGATCATCTCTTTTCCCAGCGAGATCACCCTGGGCATCTACCTGGTCAGCCTGGCGCTGCTCCCAAGTGCCTGGCGGCGAGTCGCCGAAGCCACGATTAGCGGCCTGCAAAGCATGGAGTACATTGCTCTGGTCAGCTTTTTAGGGAGCGCATTGCGCATGGCTGCTTCCGTGCTCTTACTCTGGCGGGGCGGAGGTTTAGTGGCTATCCTGGTCGTGCTTGTGCTCAGCCAGTTCGCCGTCATTCCGGCGTACATCTATGTCATCAATCGCTTTCTGGCTCCCGTGCGTTTCCGACCTGACTTTTCCTACGTGAAGCGCATGGCGCGGGAGATCGCGGTTTTCCTTTTGATGGGCATTCTGCTGGCGGGCGTGGGAAACCAGTTGGACCTGATCATGATCCGCAAGATGACGACCGCCGAGCAGGCCGGGCTTTACACGGCGGCCTACACCTTTGTCCAGATGATCATCCTGATCCGCCCGCCTATCCTGCAAGCCGCTTTCCCAAATATGTCGCTTTTCTTCCAGAACTCGCTGCCCAAGTTTCAGGCTTTGACGGAGGATCTGTTGCGCATCTTTATGGTGGCTCTGCTGCCGATCCCCTTCCTGACCATTGTCCTGGCCAGGCCTCTAATGCCTCTCTTGTTAGGCCCCGGTTTTGCCGACTCGGCCATCACCTTGCAGGTCTTGATCTGGCTCGTCTTGCCCTCTTTTATCCACGCCACCCTTTCGCGGGCGCTGGTAGCGGGCAAGCAGGAGCGCGTCAACACCTGGATTGCGGGCCTTTGCATGGTGGCAAACGTCCTCCTGAACCTGGCCCTCATACCGATATGGGGCGCAACCGGCTCGGCGTTAGCAAGTGTGTTGGCGATGACTTTCGCCGCCGTCTACAGCTATCTCATCGTCGCGGCCAAGCTGTTTCCTCTCCACCTGCGCGAAATCCTGGGCAAGCCGATCCTCTGCGTCGCGGCTACGAGCGCTACGGCTTACGTTCTACGTGTTCTCCCTTTCTGGCTTTTAGCACCATTGTTATGTTTGGTTTACGTCCTTATGCTCCTCTGGACGAAAACTATCCCGCCGCGGCTGATCGAAGTGGGAAGAAGATGGGTGTTAGCGAGGCGACAGACAAAAGTAGTATGAAAGCGAAACGCGAACATGCTCTCAAGCTCTTGGTGATCGGCCTGGACGGAGCCACCTGGAAGATGATAACCCCTCTTATGGCTCAGGGGCAGCTTCCTAACTTGCAACACCTGATGAGAGAAGGGAGCAGCGGCCCCCTTCGCTCCACGATCCCGCCGGTCACCGCTCCGGCCT
>CAYPON010000062.1:0-13515 GCA_964412315.1 uncultured Anaerolineae bacterium
TTCGCCGTCTCCGACGGCTCGCAATGACATATACGGCTACTTTGGGAAAGCCCTGCACGACTGAGATAATGTCAAAATAGCCTTCTTGGCCACCAACGCTAATGTAATATGACCATTTAAGGCTCGATTTGCTCTGATATGACTATTGCGAGGGCGACCGGGCGATGCCATGGGCAGAAAATAGGCCTATCTATGCGCTAGAATGCTCAGGTTTGGTTGTTATGGTCAACTTTAAATTTAGATGCAATTGCCCTAGCCGCCTGTCAGGGCTGTTGCAAAGTCGGTTTTCTTGAATGGAGCGGCGCTGTCAACGGATTACGCGACCCTCAATCCGTGTAATCCGTGCCCGAATCCGTTGACAGCTACTTTGCACAGGCCCTGAGCCGCCTGTTACTGAAATTGACCAATCGCTGATTACGGATTATAATATTTTTATGTATTGAAATCAGAAGCTGGGTCTTGGCTCGAGAAGATAGGAGAGCCAGAATGAAGCAAATCGCATTGGCCGAAGTAAAAGAGAACCTAGCAGAATACCTACAACTCGCCGAGAAAGAGGAGATCATCATCACCCGCGACGGGAAGCCGGCGGGGGTACTGATCGGATTCGAATCGGAAGATGACTGGTTTGACTACCAACTGGAGCACGATCCCCGCTTCCTGCGACGTATCGAGAGGGCAAGGGAAAGTTTGCGCACAGGACGGGGAGTAAAACTCGAAGCAATCAAACCAGGCGACGCTTGATGCCTGGTAGCCCGCTGGCGAGGGTATTGGGAGTTGAACACTTTGGTCCACATCGAAGCGAGCAAACAGCGCGCGAAAGACTATACCAGCGGCAATCTGACACGCAATATTTGGGACCTGAGCTGGCCCAGTGTGGTCAGTATGAGCCTTTTCAGCATTCCCAATATCCTGGACGGGATGTGGATAGGCAGATTAGGAGCCAACGCGCTCGCCGCTGTCGGGATCGGCATGGCCTTACGCATAACTATGATCAGCCCCTTGATGGCTTTGAGCGGCGCCAGCGGCGCTATCGTCGCTCGCTATGTAGGGGCTAAAGATCAGGAGCGAGCCAACCTCGCCGTGCTGCAAGCAGTGATGCTCTTTGCGGTGACGGCGGGAGCTATAGGACTGATTGGCTTGGCTTTTATCGAACCGCTCTTGCGCCTGGCAGGTGCGACAGGGGAAATCTTGCCACTGGCAGCCAGCTATGTGCGCATCATCTTTATCGGGCTGATTGCCATGGAGATGGTGCCAAGCGCGGGCTCCATGTTTGTTGCCGCTGGCAGTCCGGAGCTTTCCCTACGGGTGAACCTGCTGGTCGCTTTCGTCACTATGGCTTCGGAGCCGATCCTGGTTCTGGGGCTTGGCGCTTTCTCTGGTTGGGGGATCGCCGGGGCGGCACTCGCGCTGGTTTTGGGGAATAGCTGTGGGATGTTATACGCCTTGTTTCTGCTCCTGACGCGCCAGGCTCCTGTGTGGATTGATGTGCACCGCTTGCAACTGGATTGGGCGATGATCGCGCGCATTGTGCGCATCGCCCTGCCGGCCGTCATTCAGCGCGGGACGCCCAACCTGGCCCAGAGCATCCTCATCCGCTTGATTTCAGCGTACGGTGCGGCCCCTTTGGCAACGTACAATGTCGTCATGCGCGTTATCCACTTTGCACTGATCCCCAGCATGGGAACCTCCAGGTCCGCCGGGGCATTGGTCGGGCAGAACCTCGGCGCTCGCCAACCGGAGCGGGCAGGGAGGGCAGCGATGTCCATCGTCGCCATTGCCTCAACTCTGGCCATCTGTTTGATCGGGATCGCCACCCTCTCTGGCCGCACGGTTCTATACCTCTTTACAGCGGATGCCGAGGTGATCGCACAGGGCGTCCATATCATGAGCATCATCGGGCTGGGCCAGGTGTTCTTCATGGCCAGCCTGACTTTCGACAACAGCCTGACAGGCGCTGGAGATACGCTGTCGCCCATGGTGATCAACACCTTCGTCCTCTGGGCGATCCAACTGCCCCTGACCTATCTTTTGTCCCGTGGGCTTGGCTGGCGCAGCGAGGGCATCTGGTGGGCTATCGTCATCAGCCAGGTCTGCCTGGCAACGCTGATGACCCTGCGCTTCCGGCAGGGACATTGGAAACTCAAAGAGATATAAACTATTGCCCAATGCGGGGCAAGGCGTAAACGCTCCGCCAACCTTTGCTCTGCGGCTCCTGGAGATATGGGGCCATCTCTTCCGCTGAACGCAGCGTCACTTCCTCGGCCGGCGGCACCGTTCCCGGCGGGAAGGCCGTCAGGATATCATCAATGAGCAGCGTCAGATAGCGCAGGATGGCAGCCAGGGGACGTTTGGCCTTTTGCGCAGTGGCGTGTGTGGGCTTGCCCACCACGCCTTCCGGAGTCCCCGCCAACTCGATGGCAATGTGCCCCTCGCATTCCGACCAGCGGCTGGGCCGCTGGAAGGCATCCACTGAGGTATCCATGTGCCCTGTGGGCAGGTAGCCTTTAGGCTCCGTATCCACAGCTCGCGTCATGTCCACCATCTCCGGGAAGAGGTATAGCCCCAGCGAGGTCTCTGACTCATCGGCATGTACAAACGTAGTATCGTACTCTCCGCCGTATTCCTTTGTGCGGAAAAACTCCCGCACGGCGCGATGCCAGTCTATGACGCGAAAATAGCCGGGAAGTTGATAGCGCTTCTGAAAATCCTGGATTGTGGACTCCAACACCCACAGTTGGCCGTGGTTATTGAGAAAGATCTGCTTGCGAAAGCCATCATTCCAGAGGCCCAGCATGACATCCATCAGGAAATGCTTTGCTGTTTCCTCCTGGATGATCACCGTGCCCGGCATACCTACGTGGTGATAGGGGTGACATCCGTACATGAGCGGAGGCAAAGCCAGGTTCACCGGCGCGCCCCGCTTGGCCGTATAGCGGCGCACCCCCTCGGCAATCTGGCTGGCGAAGAACGTATCCATCGCACTCACGGTGTGCATACCGTGACACTCGGTGCTCCCGATGGGGATAAGCACGATGTCATTCTTACGGCGGTTTTCGATCAGTTGATGCCTCAATGTCGTCTGGATGTAGGAGCCAGGCTTGGTCCACTCACAGGGGGAGGGCATCCCGTATTCGGCGAGCATGGCATCAATCTGCTCATCGCTTGTCTCCCAAATCTCTTTTTTGAGCCGTCCCACCGGATTGTTTTCAAAGATCAGGCCGGGCTGGTCTGTACAGAAATACAACGGTTCCGACGTCATGTTTTCCTCCTATTGGTGATGATAACTCTCCCACAGGTTCCGGAACCTGCGGGAGGGCTTATCATATCTCCTTGGCGAGCCTGGCGATAAATCCAGGATCGTCCATGGCCGGCTGCGCCAGGCCCACGCTGTCCACGCCCAGGGCAAGAAGTCGGCGCACCGCCTCCGCCGTCCAGGCATAGCCGGAGCATAGCAACACGCCCTTGACGCAAGGCCGTATCATCTCCACAAAGTTGTACTTGGGCTGCTTGGCCGCTTCGTCGCGCACGTTAAAGTGATAGCCCCAAACCGACAGATGTGCCAGGTCGTGGCAGGCTTGCTCGTAATCCACATCGAGATGTGTGTTGAATTTGACCACCAACGGGATTTCCAGGGCCGCGAGTCTTTCAACCCATACTACAAGGCGCTGGCGATAACGGGGTAAGGCCATGCCTTGCAAGTAGCCTTGATCTGCCCAGGGCTGCAAGCCCCCGTGGACGTTTAGTTCCACAAAGTCGCCACCTGCCTCCTGGAAGGCCTGTGCTTCCATCACCACATGCTCAGCCTCGAACCCTGCGACGCTCAGACAGACCACGACATCGCCCAGGCCGGCTTTCACCGTAGCGATTTCGGCAGCGAGCTGTTGTCGCATGACCGCAGCGTCATCCGGCAGAAAACCTTTGGGCCAGCGATTTCGCCAGGGCACGTACTCCGTTGTCCGTGGGGCCGCGATCATAGTGCCAAGCTGTATCATGCCTGCACCCTGACCACGGGCGACGCAATACTCGCCATCGCTATGGTTGAATATAGCGGCCAGGAACAAGTGGCCCGATAGCCTTTTGCGCAATTCATAACGATTCATTTCGGTTCATCCTGTGAAATCTCTGTTGCACACGTTTGTATTATAGTTCAGTCGTCAGGGGATGTCAAAAAGGTGACAAAGGCGGCGCGGAAAATGAACGAGGCGAACACAAGGCCCGCCTCGTTTGCACTTCAGTTACATAGAAAGGACACGCCAATTGCTTGCGGAACCTGGCACAGCAGCTACTGAACTGCCGCAACTGGGTTAAAGATAAGCGTTATTCTTCGCTCAACGCGACGCTACCAGGTTAGAGGTTGGCACGCAAGCTCTGTTTCGCGCTTCATCACTCGATAGCTTCCTTCGTAAAAGGCCCTCCAGGCGGGCGATTAACTCTTGCATCTCGAAGGGAATCTGTAAATACATGTCCGCGCCAGCCTGATAGCTGTTTATCCGGGCCTGTTTATCGCGGCTGTGGCCGAGAACTATGATAGGTATGCCCCAGCGGCGGCGCAACATGCGGCATACCAAACACCCTTCCTTTGCACCACTTTCCGAGTTCTCCATGATGAGCGCCTCGTAAGGTTCCTTGGCCAAAAGACGCCACACTTCGTCAGCATCCGCCGCCGTAGTCGTTACATAGCCTGCCTCGGTCAGTTTGCCAGCAACCTGGGAAATCAACAGAGACGCTCTCCCCGCTAAGAGAAGAATCCTGTTCCCCCACATTTCCCTACCCTCCCTCTACTCCTTCCTGATACTATGCTAATCATCGGCAGCCACTTTGTCAATAGGTAAAGCTTACAAGTTGCTTACAATTTTTGCTATGTGGCAAGGTTGAAAGGTGAAAAGGAGAATACTTGCACTCCTGTGGAAATGAGTTACAATACTGGTCAGAGCGTGACCATGAACAGGGGAGATAGAGCGATGAGCATCATTGATGTCCTGCTGGTAGAACCTATAGCGACGATCCAACCAACCATTTACGGGCACTTCGCGGAGCACTTGGGTGAATGCATCTATGGAGGTATATGGGTCGGCGAAGAGTCAACCATACCCAATGTGGGAGGCATCCGCAAGGACGTTGTGGCGGCCTTGCGACGCATGAAGCCATCGGTCATCCGCTGGCCGGGCGGCTGCTTCGCCGATGACTACCACTGGCAGGATGGTATCGGGCCGCGGGAGCAACGCCCTCGCCGCGTCAATATTCATTGGGGCGAGGTGATAGAAACTAATGCCTTTGGCACAGACGAATTCATTCGCTTCTGCCGTTTGGTGGGCGCTGCCCCGTATGTCTGCGGCAATGTCGGCAGTGGCAGCCCGCTCGAAATGCGCGACTGGGTGGAGTACTGCAATTTCCCCGGCGGCTCGACCTGGAGCGAGTTGCGCGCTGCCAACGGCTCGCCGCAGCCATATCAGGTCTACTACTGGGGAGTGGGTAACGAGAACTGGGGATGCGGCGGCCACTTCACGCCAGAGGACTATGCTACAGAATATCGCCGCTTTTCCACCTTCTTGCGGAGCTTTGCGGGCAAGCCGATCTACCGCATTGCCTGCGGCCCCCCAGGGAATGACCCCGACTGGACGCGCCGCTTCTTCAGCAAGATATATCGAGACTATGGTCGCGCCGTCGGCATGGAAGGCTATGCTCCCCACTACTATTGCGGCACGGCAGGTACGGCCACCGAATATACAGAGGAGCAATGGTACGAGTTGCTCGCTAAAAGCCTGCGCATGGAGGAATTGGTCAAACAACAGCGGGCGATCATGGACACTTTCGATCCCCAAAGGAACGTCGGGCTGGTAGTAGATGAGTGGGGAACATGGCATCCACCTGCGGAGGGGCGCAATCCTCGCTTTCTCTGGCAGCAGAACAGCATACGCGATGCTGTGGTGGCGGCGTTGACGCTCAATGTCTTTAACAATCACGCGGATAAGGTGGTAATGGCCAACATCGCGCAAACGATCAATGTTTTGCAGGCGATGATCCTCACCGACCAGGACAAGATGCTGGTGACGCCTACAGGCTATGTGTACGAGATGTACGTCCCGCACCAGGGAGCGCAGGCGGTGCGCACTGTTTTGGATGCCCCCACCATCACCTTCGAAGCAAAAGGGCAGCAACTACCGAACTTGAGCGCGTCCGCGTCGCTGCAAGGAAAGCATCTGGTATTAACCCTGGTCAACTTGCACGCCAACAAACCGTTGGAGGTGGAAATCAGGCTTCATGGCGGCCAGGCCATGTCAGCTACGGCACTGCTGCTGCAGGCCGATGACATCCATGCACACAATACCTTCGCTGCACCGACGGCTGTAGCTCCCAGGGCCGGCATACCGCCGCAACTCTCTGGCGCAGCACTACGCTATCAACTGGCGGCGGCCTCGATCACGCGCCTGGATGTGGATCTGGCATAGCCGTATAGCGGAGGGATGAGCAATGGAACCCCAAATAGACGCCACAGAGTTTGGCTCCATCACTGTGGCAGGCCAAAAGATCGAAAATGACATCATCATCGGTCTGGATGGTCAAGTAAAAAAGCGCAAGAAAAAGCTATCCAAGAGCATCTATGGCACGTCGCATATGCTCTCTCTGGATGAGGCCAAGTACCTCTATGAAAAAGGCGCAGACTGGCTCATCATCGGCACAGGACAATACGACAGTGTGCGGCTGTCGCCCGAGGCACAGGCCTATCTGGAGGAAAAGCGCTGTGCGGTCACCTTGCTGCGCACGCCTCAAGCGATACTTGCCTGGAACAAGGCCAAGGGCAAAGGGGTTGCGCTTTTCCACATCACATGTTAGCAAGTTTGACAAGTCAAATCTATTATGATATAATCCGCTAGATTGTGAAAAGCTTCACGGGTTTTTTCTTGCATGGGGTTGGCGTTGAACTGTTAGCGAAAAGACGCCAACTTATTTTTGCGTATGCTTGCCAGGGCAAAGCGAACCTGGCCTTGCTTCACAGGATAGGAGAGTCGTTTTGACGCTTGAAGAAGTGCTATCCATCATAGATGGAAAAATCATATCCCCCAAAACGGATATGAAGATAGTTGTGGACACAGCGTGCGGGGCCGATCTGATGAGCGATGTGCTGGCTTTCACCCATGTCGGCACTCTTCTGATGACCGGTCTGACGAATCCCCAGGTGGTGAGAACCGCTGAAGTCGCAGGCATCAGGGCGATTGTCTTTGTGCGCGGCAAGATTCCACCACCGGAGACCATTGCTCTGGCCGAGGAAAAGGGTATTCCCCTTCTCGTGTCCAAATACACCTTGTATGAGACATGTGGTCGGCTTTACACGGCTGGCCTGCCCAGTTGTGGCCTGTTCGACCTCGCCGTGCGCGGTTGGCAGGAAGTACCGAGCAAAGTCGCTCACTGAGCTGCATCTGGGCCAGGGGACGGGATGAGCCATGACTGCCGAGACAAAATCGGCGGAAATCACCAAGATCCAAGAGCTGATTTATGAGCTTAAGATCGAGCAGATCATGACCAGGGAAGTCGTCACCGTCGCTCCTGAAAACACCATAGCCGAGTTAAAAACTATATTAAAAACTAGACGTATCTCTGGGACGCCGGTGCTGCAGGATGGCAAGCTGGTAGGCATCGTCAGCATCGAAGACCTGATCGGGGCGCTCGAGGTGGGCGAAAAAGACGCGCTGGTCCGGGATAGGATGACCCGGAACGTGCAGACCATATATGCTGATGAATCGGTCGTGCAGGCGGTCAACAAGCTCACGCAATATGGATTTGGACGCCTACCCGTCGTAGATCGCCAGGGCAGGTTGGTGGGCATCCTCACTCGAGGGGATATTGTCCGTGGCTTGCTCAAGCAGATGGAGGTCGAATACCACGAGGAAGAAATCCACCGCTATCGAGCCAGCCACATCTTTGAGGACATTGTCTCCGATCAGACAGGATTGGTGTTGCGCTATCGAGTCAAAGCCAAGGATTTCACCCATGGCGGCGAGGCCTCCAGCAAGGTGAAACGTGCTCTAGAGCGTCTCGGAGCGCAGCCGCCGCTTGTTCGTCGCGTGGCGATAGCCACCTATGAGGCAGAGACGAACCTGATCATCCATGCCGACAATGGCGGCGAGATTATCGTCGAGATTATGCCGGAGCAGATCCGCGTTATTGCCCTAGATAATGGCCCGGGGATTCCGGATATCGAGCAAGCTCTGCAACCCGGCTTTTCCACAGCACCCGATTGGATTCGCGAGTTGGGATTCGGCGCGGGGATGGGTCTGAATAACATCCAGGCCTGTGCTGACAAAATGAACTTAAGCTCCAAAGTGGGAGTGGGAACGCGCCTGGAGATCCTCTTCCACCTGAAATGAGGGAAGAAAACGATGACGCTCAAAGAGATTGCGCACAGGTTATCGCTGCAGATTCGGGCGGGAGAGACTGAGCTAGGCCGCGAAGTAACAGGCGGCTACGCTTCTGACTTGTTAAGTTGCGTGATGGCAAGAGCGCGGCGAGGGAATATCTGGGTCACGCTCCAGGCCCACCCCAACATTGTCGCCGTGGCGGTGCTTCTGGAGCTTGCAGGCATCATCATTACCGAGGGTGTAGAACCGGAGCCGGCAACTTTGCAGCGAGCACAGGTGGAGCACATTCCGATTCTAACCACCGTGCGCACCACTTTTACGGTTGTCAGTGAACTGGCCCAGTTGGGTGTCAAAGGCGTAGATTAGTAACAACCGGACTTCCGAAGTCTGGCAGACTTCGGAAGTCTAATCCTGTATCAGGAGGTTAACCGGACGTGACCGAGGAGACATTGGATCTTGCGCCACTGGATAAGCTCCTTGAGTGGACCAGCAAAGAAGAAAGTGGACTGATTCCGATTTTGCAGCAAGCACAAGAAATCTATGGCTATCCCCCCAAAGAGATCCTCGTGCATATCGCCAAACAGTTGTCACTCCCGCCTAGCCAGGTCAGCGGGGTGGCAACTTTTTATGCCCAGTTCCATTTGCAGCCGCGCGGCCGCCACATCATTCAGGAATGCAATAGCACCGCCTGCCATGTGCGCGGCGCAAGAAAGATCATTAGCGAAGTGGAGAGCGAACTGGGGATAATTGTAGACGGCAACGTTGTTGGGCGCTTGGTGCCGGCGACAATGCTCAAGATAATTGGCGAATTGTCCTAGTGCGCGAGCTGTCACTTCATATCCTGGACATCATCCAGAACTCGTTGGAAGCTGGCGCAACCCGCATCCAACTCTCCATCGTCGAGGATCTGAAATCCGATCTGTTGACCATCAAGGTCGAGGATAATGGTCGAGGAATGGACGCTCAGCTTCTGGCGAGGGTGTTGGATCCCTTCTTCACCACACGCACTAGCCGTCGTGTGGGCCTGGGATTGCCCCTCTTGGCGGCGGCGGCGCAGCGGTGCAACGGCGATCTGCGAATCGAGTCGCAGCCGGGCAAAGGGACCACCGTCACCGCAACTTTTCAGCACAGCCATATAGACCGGGCGCCATTGGGTAACATGGAAGCGACACTCATTTCCCCCCTTTTGGCCAACCCTGAGGTTGAGTTTGGGTATACACACCGTGTGAACGACCGTGAGTTTCGTTTCAGTACAAAGGAGATAAGGCAACAACTGGGGGGTGTCCCTCTGACCTATGGGCCAGTTATTCAGTGGCTGAGAGAATTTATCGCCGAGAATCTGGCCGCTTTGTACAATACAGAAAAGAATAAACAGGGATAGACAGGATCACTATCTTTGCACTATGTCATTGCGAGGAGCGTCGTGTGCGACGAAGCAATCTCAGTCGCCGCAGAGAGGAGATTGCTTCGGCCTCCGGCCTCGCAATGACAGCTTGGCTGGCGTTTGTTGAGAAAGTGCAAAGATAGTAACAGGATGTTATTATCCTGTATGTCCAGGAGATCGAGCAGGCGGAGGAAGAGGGCGGCAAGATGCACTATCTCCTGGCCCCGATTTCCATCCTCGGCCAGGATGGGCACGTCGTCGCTCTCCGTTGCCAGCGCATGAAGCTGGAGCAGGAATCGCCCGATGGCGCGAAACGCCCTGTCTTTGACAATAGAAGAGGATGGGGCGCGACCACGACAGAAGGTGGCTTTGCGGCCTGCGGAAGAACGTATAGGGGACTTCGCGGAGGTCGAACCGCTATTCCCCAGAGAGTTAGCCTATCTGGAAACTCGCCGCTGCCTAGCCTGTGACCTAGAAAAGAGATAACAAAGGAGGTTTTCATGCCGAAAGTCAATATCACTATTGATGGCAAGCCGATACAAGCTGAGGCGGGCAGCACAGTGCTCCAAGCCGCGCGAGCAGCAGGTATTGACATTCCTACGCTTTGCGATCACCCAGCTTTACAGCCGGTGGGTAACTGCCGCATGTGTCTGGTGGAGATCGAGCGCCAACGAACTCTGCAAGCCGCTTGTGTGTTCCCTATCAGCGAGGGGATGGTTGTCCACACCGAGTCCCCTAAAGTCGCCGTCGCGCGGCGGTTTGTCCTCGAACTTATCCTCTCGGATCATGCCTTCTATTGCATGTACTGCGAGATGAGCGGTGACTGCGAATTACAGAAGCTGGCGTATCGTTATGGGATAGACAAAGTACCGTATCCTTACCATTATCCATGGGAGCCGGTCGACGCCAGTCGCGAGTATTTCGTCTTTGATCCCAAGCGTTGCATTCTCTGTCGCCGCTGTGTGCGCGCCTGCCACGAGATCGTGGGCAATGACACACTCGGCATCAAAGCACGGGGGTTTGAGTCCAGAATCATCGCCGATTTGGACGTGCCCTTTGGCCAATCGAGTTGCATCTCCTGTGGCACCTGCCTCCAAGTGTGTCCCACCGGGGCCCTCACCGACCGCAGAAGCTCGTATATGGGCCGCGCCACAGAGACCGCGAAAACCAAAAGCATCTGCGCTGCTTGCAGTATTGGCTGCGGTATCGAAGTTGTTACGCGCACAAACAATCTCATCCGTATAGATGGCGATTGGGAGGCCGAAGTCAATCATGGCCTGCTCTGCATTCTCGGACGTTTCCAGCAATTGGACCAGAAAAGGGAACGATATTTGGCGCCGCTGATCCGTCGAGGCGGCGAACTGAGAGCGGCCAGTTGGGAGGAGGCTCTGGGTCTGGTTGCTAAGAAACTCAAACAGGCCGCTAAAGGGAAGATGCTTGGTTTAGTGTCCCCCAGAGCGACCAATGAAACTCTGCAACGTTTCCGTGATTTGATGCAAAAGCTTGGTAGCACCAACATAGGGACGTTTGTAGGCACGTTTCCAGAGTTCCCAGCCGGGGCAAAAGAGGGCGACTTGAAGGATATGCTTGAGGCTGATTTTATCTTGCTTGCCGGCTCCGATTTGACCAAGGATCACCAGGTCGTAGCCTCCTTCGTCAAGTGCGCTTTGGCGAAGGGCGCTCACCTCGTTATCGTGGATGACCAAGAGAATGGGTTGGAGGAATACGCCCGCTTTGCCTTCAAACCTGAGGAAACAGAGAAGGCGGTGGAGTTGGGTGAGCGTGCGCAAAAAGCGGTAGTGCTCTACGGTTCCCGCGCTCAGGAAAAGACCCTCAAAGCGCTCGGTAAGCTTGCCGGCAAAGCTGCTTTCGTCAAGTTGATACCGGGCACAAACGCCCGTGGCGCGTATGATCTTGGTTTCGGCTCAGCGAACGCAGGTGCGATCCAGGCGGCCCTGGTCTGGGCCTCTGATGATGGAGCGGCAATCTCGGCTGGGCTTTTGGAGGCCCTGAAAAAGGTGGATTTTGTCGCGGTGCAGGCGGCCTATCCGTCCCCTCTTTCCGATATCGCGGATGTCATTCTCCCGGCTACCATCTGGGCAGAGAAAGAGGGAAGCCTCACGAGTACAACGGGGCGCGTCCAAAAGATGGTCAAGGTTCTGCAAGCCTGCGAAGGGATCATGGAGGACGAAGCTATCCTCCAAGCATTGGCTGAGCGACTTTGATGAATACCTGTCGGCTTGGCAGCGGCAGAATTGGGGTAATCAGGATTCGATTTGCCCTGTTTTGGGCTACGAACGGTGTATAATAAGGCAAGATAGTTTCGGCACTGAGAAAGGGCCGAGAATATAGAGGAGGTGGATGGATGGCGAAGGTCACATTGGCCGCTGATTGGCTGGATGCTTGTGCTGGGTGTGAGATGTCTCTGTTAGATATAGATGAACGGATCGTGCCCCTACTCGAAAAGGTGCAAATCACATCCAGTCCTATTACAGACCTCAAGCATCCGCCAAAGGAAGGCGTAGATGTGGGCATTCTCACAGGTTCCGTCAGCAACACGGATCAGGAAGAGATCGCGAAAATGATGCGGAAACGGTGCAAAATCCTGATCGCTATGGGAGATTGTGCCACCTTTGGCGGGATCTGTACTATGCGCAACTATTTCAAAACGGAAGACGTGCTCCGACGCGGCTACCTGGAGACAGAGAGCACCGTGGATGGAAAAATCCCCCGCTCACCGGAGATCGCGACCCTTCTGGATCGGGTGAAAGCAGTCTGCGAAGTGGTCAAGGTGGACATCCAATTGCCTGGTTGTCCGCCTGATGCGGATGCGATCTGGTTCGCTCTGACCGAGTTGCTAGCGGGGCGGATTCCCGCTCTGAGTGGAGAAAACTTGAAATACGATTGACCGCTGACTTGTGAGTCGGCTGATCGGGGACCTTGAGGAGGTATTTCTGTGGCACAGAAGATAACTATTTCGCCTGTAACACGCATTGAAGGACACGCGAATGTAACAATATTCCTGGGTGATGACGGGCGTGTGACGGACACCCACCTGAATGTCAACCAGTTTCGCGGCTTTGAGAAGTTTTCAGAGGGGCGTCCGTTCTATGAAATGCCGATGATCACGCCGCGCATCTGCGGCATCTGCCCCGTGAGCCATCATTTGGCTTCAGTGAAAGCCTGCGATGCTGTTGCTGGGGTGAAACCTCCCAGAACAGCTTCATTGCTGCGGGAACTGATGCACATGGGCCAGATGATCCAGTCCCATTCGATGCACTTTTTCCACCTGGCTGGCCCCGACTTGCTCCTGGGCTTCGACGCTGATCCGGCGATTCGCAACGTGGCTGGTATCGTTCAAGCCAACCCCGCTTTGGCCTTAAAAGCCGTCGAGTTGCGAAAGTATGGCCAGGAGATCATCCGTCTTCTGGGTGAGAAGAAAGTGCATCCTCGGTTTGCTGTGCCTGGTGGTGTGAATCATGCCCTTTCAGCGAAAGACCGAGACACTATTCTGACCAACGCCGATAGGATGATCGGTTATATTCAAGAGGGCATTGCCATCGCTAAGGACTGGCTTGACCAGAACCGCGACCTCGTTGAGGCTTTTGCGAACTTCAGGTCAAGCTACATGGGCCTGGTCCACGAAGGCAACGGCTTGGAGCTTTATAATGGCCAACTTCGGCTGATTGACAAAGATGGGAGACAGTTGGCCAAATTCCCTCCCTGTGACTACCTGGAACATATCGGTGAGCATGTAGAAGATTGGTCTTACTT
>CAYPON010000063.1:0-13477 GCA_964412315.1 uncultured Anaerolineae bacterium
GTCCATGACCGTCGGGCCGGGCAACGCCGAGCCGCTGGAGATGACCTTTGACGGCATCGAGTATGCCCAACCGATCGCGGGCACGGGCGGCGACGTGGTCGTCTTCAAGCACGACCCGTTCGAGTATAACGATGATCGCACGCTCGCCACGCACTTGGGCGCGAACGACACGCTTAACGTGGATCCGACGATCGACCCTGGGATCGATGAAGAGTTCGGCCTGCCCGGCGACCAGGACTGGTATCAGTTCCCGGCGCAAACCCAGAACGAGATCGTCGTCCGCCTGCCCAACCCGCCCGCCGACTATGACCTGACTTTGCTCAACGCGAATGGCTATGGCGCGGCCTGGTCATCCAACTCCGGGCACGCCAGCGAGCTCATCCGCCACTATGCCGGCACCAGCGGCACCTGGAAGATCGGCGTGAACGGCAAGACGGGCACCGATTGGTCCAACAACCAGCCCTATGATCTGCGCGTGGATGTCTGCGGTGGGCCAGACGACCCGCAGCAGCCGGGCGCGGGCGATTCCCCGTTCTGGCCGGCGCAATTGACTCCCGGCGTGCCCCGCGATGGCTGGATCTGCCCGCAGGGGGACGAGGACTGGTACGAGTTCACCGTGCCGCCGGGGCAGGCGACGATCAACGTCAAGCTGAGCAACTTACCCAAGAACTATATGGTGTCTCTCTATGACCCGGGCGGCATGCCGCGCGCCACTTCGCAGCAGGACGGCCCTCCGGAGGAGACGCTTACCTACACCGCCATCAACCAGCCAGGGCAATGGCAGGTGGCCGTGCGCGGGCTGCCCCGGGGAAGCCCGGCCTGGGACGCCGTGAACCCCTATCGTCTGCTGGTGACCGTGCCGCCGCTGCCCGATTTCACCATCCTGGGGGTCGAGACCGTGCAGGTGACGCAGAACACCACGGGAACCATCTCGCTGGTGGCGGACAAAGCCACCATGGTGCGCGTCTATGTGGATATCGGGGCGGCGGCGGGGCCGATCCCCAATGTCGAGGTGCAACTGCGCGGCTGGAAGGACGCCGAGTTTGTCGGCGTGCTGACGCGCACCGGCACGTTAGGCAAATTCTCGCTGGCCGATGCGCGCCTCGATCTATCGCGCAGCATTAACTTTATCCTGCCGACTTCATGGCTCAGCGCAGGGTCGCTCCATCTCAGCGCGAAGGTCAACCCGAGTTACTCGCTGCCCGAGACCAATTACGCCAACAATAATCTGAGCACGATGGGCAAGCTCTATACGGCCTCGCCGGCGAACGTCTGGCTGGTGCAGGTGGAGGCAGATAACCTCATCCCCGCGGACAACGACCCCGATCTGCTGACCAGCCTCGGCTTCCTGCACGACATCTTTCCTATCCCCTACGTGCAGATCTGGGGCGTCCCTAACTATACGCTGGTGGCCAACTATAACTATGTCACCAGCGGGACCGTCTGCCAGAACGGCTGGAACGACCTGCTGGACGATCTGCAGGACCTGTATGACAACTGGAAGAACCGCCCGGCGAATGCCACCATCTATGGTTATATGGACCAGGCGGTCAATTCCCCCTTTGTCGGCGGCTGCGGGCACCCCGGCGTGGCCGCTGGCAAACTGGGCACCAACGACAACGCCACCATGGCGCACGAGGTCGGCCATGCCTATCGCCTAGACCACGCGCCCTGCGGCAACCCATGCTGCCTAGACCCTGGCTGGCCCTACGATACGAACCCCAACGCCATCATCGGTGAGGTGGGCGTGCGCCCGGCGGCGGGGACGAGCGGGCAGCTCTTTAACCCGAACAGCACCCGCGACCTGATGTCCTACTGCTCGCCACAGTGGTTCTCGCCTCATAACTACAAGAAGCTGCTCGCGATCACTGCCCCGTCCGCGCCCGCCAGCACGGCGCAGGCTTCCGGCCCGACAGGCGAGAGTCAGGCTGAAAGCCCGACCTACGAGCATCGCTCGGGCGAGCAGACCTACCTGATCGTCGCCGGGCGACTGGCCGAGGATGGCTCCCTGCGCCTCCGCCCCTTCTGGACAAACACCTTTGCCGGAGGGCAATATGACGGCGCGGGCGAAGGCCCCTACGCTATCGAGCTGCGCGGCGGCGCAGGCCAGGTGCTCTTTGTGCGGCGATTCGATCCGCTCAGCGGCCTGCAGGGCGGCGACCACGAGATCGGTTACTTTCACGAGATCCTGCCCTATCCCAGCGGCGTGCGGCACATTGTTTTCAGCCACGGCGAGCAGATCGTGGCGCAGGTGCCGGTCAGCGCGCACCCGCCCACGGCGCGCTTTCTGAATCCGCACGGTGGCGAGTTTTGGCAGGGCGCGGGGCCCTTCGCGGTCTCCTGGGACATGAGCGACGAGGACGGTGGCTCGCTCACAGCGCAGATCCTCTATTCGCGCGACGGCGGCGAGAACTGGCTACCGGTGGCGGTGAACCTCCGCGAGAGCCATGTTCTGCTGAACGGACGCATTTTGCCCGGCAGCCAACGAGCGCGCTTGCGCCTGCGCGTGACCGACGGCGTGAACACGGTCGAGGCGGACAGCGAGATGTTCCGTGTTTCGCGCAAGGCACCGCTGGCGCTGATCACGCGGCCGCAAACGGCGGCGATCTATCCGCCTGGCGAGCCGATCCTGCTCAACGGACTGGGCAGCGACTCGGAGGATGGGGCGCTCGGCGATGAGGCGCTCGTCTGGAGCTCAAACCTGGATGGACGGCTTGGCGCGGGGCGCTCGCTGTTCGTGGACTGGCTCACTCCCGGCGCGCACACCATCACCTTGACGGCGCGCGATAGCGACGGGCAGGCCGGCGCGGCCAGCCTGCGCATCTTTGTCGGGCTGCCGATGCAGCTGCCGATGATCCTGCGGCAGTAGGAGCAACCCAAATAGGACATACAGGGCTGTTGCAGAGTCCGAGCAGTTCGGCCCGACAGAGCTGTCAACGGATTCGGGAACGGACTAGACGGATTACGACCGCTTGACGCAGCCAGCCAATTCGTACAATCCGTTCTCAAAAATCCGTTGACAGCATGTTTGTTAGCGGGCAAGCGACTTGGCACAGGCCCTGGGATGGACGATGAAGTTGGAGGCGATATTGACAACCCACTGGAAAACCATACGATCAAATACCGCTGATCTTCACTCTGGCTGACGTAGATGCTCCGTGGATTACAAGAGGTTGTCATTATGAGTGATTCCTGCTATGATATCATCGTCGTCGGCGCGGGCCATGCCGGCTGCGAGGCAGCGTTGGCGGCGGCGCGCATCGGCTGCCGCACATTGCTGCTGACCATGAATCTAGACCTGATCGCCCAAATGCCCTGCAATCCCAGCATCGGCGGGCCAGCCAAGGGGCATCTGGTGCGAGAGATGGCCGCGCTCGGCGGAGAGATGCCACGCACGACCGACGTCACCTTTATCCAAATCCGGCTGCTCAATGTCTCCAAAGGGCCGGCGGTGCAGGCCCTCCGTGCCCAGGCAGATAAACGGCTCTACTCCCTGGCGATGAAACATACTCTGGAGCAGGCCCCCAACCTGCACCTCAAGCAGGCCATGGTGGAGCGCATCCTGGTGGCAGGAGACCACGTGCGCGGCGTGGAGGCCAGGAATGGGCAGGTTTATCAGGCCCCAGCAGTGATCCTGACCACAGGGACTTTTCTCGCGGGCCGCATCCTGACGGGGGAGCATAGCTGGCCGGCGGGACGAGCGGGCGAGTTTCCCGCGCAGGGGCTATCCAAGTCGTTGGCCGAGTTGGGCTTTACGCTCGTTCGCCTGCAAACGAATACCCCTCCTCGTGTGGATGCGCGCACGGTAGACTTCGGTAAGACCGAGCCGCAGCCCGGCAGCGAGGTACCTCTTTATTTCAGCTTCGAGCCACCGGAAGTCTTGTACCAAATCCCGCGCGGCAGGATCCTAGAAGCCTGCGGAGGCCAGTGGCCGCCGCTCATTAACCCGGTCTATCCGATTTCACACCAGACCGCGTGGCGACCCCAGGTGCCTTGCTACATGGTGTACACGAACAAGGAAACACATCGCATCGTCCGCGAGAATCTCCATCGCTCCCCCATCGCCTCTGGCTTCATCGCTGGGCAGGGGCCGCGCTACTGTCCCTCCATCGAGGAGAAAATCGTGCGCTTCAGTGACAAGGAATCGCACCAAATCTTTCTCGAACCGGAGGGATTCATCACCGATGAGGTCTATGTGCAAGGCTTTTTCACCAGCCTGCCGGAGGATGTACAACTGCGAATGCTGCGTAGTATCCCTGCTTTGGAGCGAGCGGAGATCATGCGCGCGGGCTATGCCATTGAGTACGACTTTGTTCCGCCGCATCAGATCGCAGCCTCGCTACAGAGCAAACGGATAGAGGGGCTTTACCTGGCGGGGCAGATCAATGGCACCTCCGGTTACGAGGAGGCCGCCGCCCAGGGGCTGCTGGCAGGCGTCAATGCCGCCCGGCAGTTCATGGGCAAGCCTCCCATTATCCTGCGCCGCGACCAGGCCTACCTCGGCGTGATGATTGACGACCTGGTGACCAAGGAGCTTGAGGAGCCATATCGGTTGCTGACCTCGCGGGCTGAATACCGGCTGCTGCTGCGCCAGGACAACGCAGACCTCAGGCTGACGCCCATCGGCCACGAGGCAGGGCTGGTGAGCCATGAGCGCTATGCAGCGGTGGAGCGGAAACGGCAGGCCATCGCCGCCGAACTGGCGCGGCTGGCCGCGACCAAGGTCGTGCCCGACGCGGAAACCAATGAGGCTCTGGAACGCCTGGGGATTGCTCCGCTGACCAGGAATATCACCGCTCTGCAACTCTTGCAGCGGCCAGAGACCCCTTATGAAACCCTGAAGGGTCTGGGGCTATGCCTGGAGGATATGCCGCCTGATCTGATCGAGCAGGTCACCATCGAGGCCAAGTACGCCGGCTACATCGAGAAGCAGCAGCGGCAGGTGGAGAGGATGAGCCGCCTGGAGCACTGGCGTATCCCGGAGGGATTCGACTATGCCACTATCATTGGCCTGCGGAACGAGGCGCGCGAAAAACTGGAACGTTTACACCCGTTCACCCTGGGCCAGGCCTCGCGCATCCAGGGGGTGAATCCGGCAGACCTTTCGGTGCTCATGATCTACCTGGAAAAACAGAGCCGGAAGGCTGACTGATTTCGCTGTTCCTCTACCGGAAGAAGCTAACGATTTCTTCCGCTTCCGTCTCCGGGGCCATGACCTCGATGAAACTGATGCGGCTCAGAGGAAAGATGCAGGCGACAGAGCCTTGCGTGATGTAATGAAGCGGCTTGCCGTCCCGTTTGCGGGGGCTCGTGATCATGATCAGGGTATCTGTAGGCGCGGGCAAGGCCTCTACCTCGGCCAAGATCGGGTCCTCGTTTGGCACGTGAATGACTACTATCTGGGACATCGGGATTTCCTCCCCCTTCGAGTCTGTCCGACAACCTGTAAATGGCGCACCTGGAAAAGGTGCGGCTATTCAATGAAATTCCACACGTATAGGGACATTGCCCAACCTCAGCTCGTCCCCATGACGCAAAGGGCGGGGCAGGTAGGGGGATAGCGGCTCGCGGTTGAGCAGCGTGCCGTTGATGCTGCCCAAGTCCTGAAGATACACCTGCCCTTCATGAGAGGAGATCTGGGCATGGTGCCGCGAGACACCTCCCTCAAGCCCGCCATCATCTGTCAAATCAACTTCGGGCGCAATGCCGTGCGCTGTATCACGCCGCCCGATGAAGGCATCGTGGCCAGGTGGGATATCCACCGTGCGCCCGCTGCTCAAGATGACAAGGTGCAGAGCCGGTGGCCTGCCCCTCTCTGCGGAGAGCCTCTCGCTGCCCGCCGTTTCAGTTTTCTGCTGCTCTGTCAAGTTGCCCCCACATTCCTCACAAAAGAGGGTATTGAGCGGGTTTTTTGCACCGCAGGCCCGACACTGGATCATGCTGCTTGCCTTTCCGGGAGTCGAGGGAGCCTGCGAGTGCTATATTTCAGGCGTTTCTTCCCCTCCTCCGAGAACTGGCCGGTCTGGGAAATCCTGGCCGCCTCTAGTAACGCTGCCCGTGCCAGCTCTTTCTGACCAAGGGACAGCAGGCGCGTGGCTAAATCGTGAAGCCGTTGACTCGCTTCCTGGGTTCGACCTACGGCTATATCTTCCCGCGCTTTCTCCTGAAGGCGAAAAGCGGTTACCTGTTCCAGGGTGTTCATGATAATCTCAGGGACGGGGGACTTCTCCTCCAGCGCGCCCTCTGCGAAGCGCAGCTCCAGATGACGCTCGGCCTGTTCCCCTTTGCGCTCCAGGCCGGGTATATCGCCCTCCACAGCCAGCGAACAGAGGCGATGGAAGCCGGGTGGCTGTTGATCCACCAGCCATTCCAGAAGCAGTGCCGCTGGCGTCTCAACTTCCAGGTCTCCGATGGCGAGGTATCCCCCCTCTTCGCGTAGACGCTCGATATAGGGAAACACGCGGAAGGCATCCTTCAGACGGAGGCCATTGACGTGATGCAGCACGAGACGCACCTGTTGAGCGAAGATGGCCCGTATTCCCTGCACTTTCTCTCGAAAGACTGCCGCGATCTGCTGGGGGGGCTCGATAAATGCCGAGGCCCCGCCGCTGCGTCTGGCGATCTCGTCCAGGAGCGAGTCGTTCCAGTCTGTGCCGATGCCCAGGGCGGCAACGCCAATCTGCTGGCGTCCTGCCTCTTCGGCCAGTTCCAGGCATAGTCCCTCATCCCCGTAAGTCTGGCCGTCCGTCAGGAGGATGACCTGGTCAATGGATCGCCCAAAACGCTGCAAACGCACTTGCTCCAGCCCGGCCTGCAAGCCCTGGCAGATCTCGGTCCCTCCCTGGCTGGCGAGACCGGCGATAACAGATGGCGTCCTGCCTTTTGAGGCTCCACGGTAACCGGATAGCACCACCCTCGCCCGGTCGCTGAAGGTGACCAGGGAAAAGCTATCCTCTTCGCGCAAAAGGTCGAGTAGTTGATGAGTCGCCTCTTTCAGTTGCTCCAGCTTCTCCCCCTTCATGGAAGTGCTGCAATCCAACACTAAGCAGATATTCAGAGGCAGCCGCTTGATCTGCAGCTTCTTGGCCGGAAGGATCTCGACATGGCAGTATAGCATCTGCTCTTCGGCGATGGAGGGCAGAATCCTCAAGCTGGGGGTGATTTCGAGACGCAAGGAGGAGGAGTGATCCAGGCCCCGCACTTCCCGCCAGCGATCATACGCCTTTCGCCGCTCGGCATCGCCCAGCACCTCATAGGCTTGCTGGATCTCGATAAAGTGCTCCTCAGCAACCGCCTCCGCGCTAACGTCCGGGTGGTAACGGCGAGCGAGTTGGCGATAGGCGTTCCGTATCTCCTGTTCATCAGCATTGGGGCTGACACCCAGGACTTGGTAGTAGTCTTGTTCAACCTGCATGTGCGGCCCTGTCTCGCTCGATCAGAATGATGGTTACATCGTCCACGCTTCCCCGCTGGCGAGCTACGTCAACCAGTCGGTCGCACGCTTCCTGCGGGTTGGCGGCTGTCACGATAATCTGAGGCATCTCTTGCTCCGGGACGCTTCCCCAAAGTCCGTCAGTGCAAAGCAGAATCCTGCCGTCCGGTGGCATCTCGATAGTATACCAGTCCGCCTGTAGATTCTCGCCCTGACCTACGGAACGGTAGATGATGTTGCGCTGCGGGTGTTCTAGCGCCTCTTCCTCTGAGATAGCCCCCGCTTCCAGCAGGCGACCTACCAGGGAGTGGTCTTCCGTGATCTGTTGCATTTTACCCTGGGAAAGCAGATAAGCGCGGCTGTCGCCAACATGGGCGAAGAAGGCAGTGTCTCCCATCAACAGCATGGCGGTCAGGGTGGTGCCAGCGCCTGGGATGCGCTGGCAGACCGTCACATTACATGCCTCTACCGCTGACGCCAGAACCTCATTGATGGGAGCGGGAGAGGCGTCTGCTTCGGTTTCATTCAGGAAGGGCAGGTATATCTCCCCTAGGACGCGGCTGGCCACAACATGAGTGGCCAGTTCGCTGGCACTCTCTCCATTGGCGTGTCCTCCCAGGCCATCGGCTACGATGAACAGGCCAAAAGGCATATAGTCATGCGCCCGCCTGAGGATGGAACGCCAAAAGAAAAGGCTATCTTCGTTATGTTTTCGATCCCGGCCCCGGTCGGTGGCATAGCCCACCTGCAAAGGAGAGCAGAGGGATCGCCGTTCAACCCCCGCGACAGCGGACGGGTCACGGCAAGCAAGGGTTGTCTTTCGATGTCCGGGAAAAACGCTGATCCTGCGCCAGAGATCTAACATCATGCAAACCTCTCTTCAGTACCTATCGAAGAACAGGGTAGTAGCATAGGGCTTTATAGCTATTCTACCGGTTCTCGTGTAGGCTTGGGCCATCGAGTCACAAGGGCAAAGCGTAAACATGATGATCCGTAGAGCCGATATAGACCACATTTTCCGCTACGATGGGCGAAGATGGCACAGGCCCGCCCGTCTGGAAGCGCCAGCGCAGCTTACCGCTTTTCACCTCCAAAGCGTAGACGCAACTATCCACAGAGCCAATGTAGACCGTCCCGTTGTAGACATAGGGCGATGAGGTCACCTGTCCCCCTGTAGCATATTTCCACAACAGGCGGCCACTTTTGCCCTCCAGCGCGTAGACATTCCCATCAACGGAGCCAGCAAAGACGCGAACGTCGGCCACGGCGGGGGAGGATATGACGCAATTGTTGGTGCGGAATCGCCATACCGGCCAGCCGGAGCGGGCGTTAAGGGCGTAGAGGTGCCAATCGCGCGATCCGATGTAGATCAATCCGTCACCCAGGCAGGGAGAGGACACGATGCCATTAGACGTGCGTTGCTTCCATTTGAGTGCGCCGGTGCCCATGTCCACGCCATAGATGTGCCCATCTTCGCCGCCAAAGACGATCGTCTCCGTCACCAAAAGCGGGTGACACCGTATCGGGCCGCCAGCCTGAAACTTCCAGGTCAGGCGCCCGGAATCGGCCTTGACCGCGTAGAGATTCCCATCGTCGGAGCCGAAAAAGATATGCCCGTAGTCCGCCAGGGGGGAAGAGCGAATCCGCCCATCGGTTGGGCAACTCCAGACGATGCGGCCCGTACGCTGCGAGAGCGCGTACAAGATGCGATCTTCTGACCCGAAAAAGACCTTATCCTCATCCAGACAAGGAGTGGAGCAAATGCCCCCCTCCGTGGGGTACTTCCAGATGAACTGTCCCTTTTCGGCGTCCAAGGCGTACAAGTTATTATCATAAGACCCGATATACAAGACTCCTTTCATAACGACGGGGGAAGAGCGCACCTCGTCTTCGCACGCGAACTCCCAAAGGGGAGTGATACTTTGCTCCCTGTGAATTGCAGCCGGACCCCCCTGGCGTTGAGCTTCATCTTTGCCGCAGGCTGCCAGAATAGCCTGCTTCATTTCGGTGATGGAGGCGAAGCGCTTCTCCGCCTCGTACTCCAAGGCTTTCATCACCACGGCCTCGATCTCCGGCGAGACGGCGGGATTGATCGAGCGGGGAGGTCGTTCATGGAAGGAAAACGGGGGTTCCAAACGAGGGTCCTGTTTGGTCAGGAGGTGGTGCATAGTCGCCCCCAAAGCGTAAATATCACCCTGTGGCCCAGCCAGGCCGCGATATTGCTCAGGAGGGGAATATCCCTCCGTGCCGACCATGGTGCCCCTTTTCTGATCCAGAAAGACTTTGGCGATGCCGAAATCCACGAGCACGATGCGGTCGTCGGGACGCACCATAATGTTGGAGGGCTTCATATCCCGAAAGACGATGGCGCCTTCCTTATGGGTGTGAAGGTATTCCAGTACATCGCACACCTGGAGGATCCAACGCAAGGCCCTTTCTTCTGATAGGAATCCATTCGTATGCTCCAGCAAGGCCTCGAGGTCCTCTCCCTCAACGTATTCCAGGATGAGATAGGCGCGATTCCCCTCGCCGAAGTAATCAAAAATATGGGGAATGGCGGGGTGATTCAAACTGGCGAGGATATTGGCTTCACGTTCAAAGTTTTGCAGGTTGAGATGCCGCGTTTGTGGATCAGGCGCGGCGTTGATGATCTCTTTGATCGCGCAGCGACGGAGGGTGTGGGAGAATCTCAGGTCGCGCGCCTCATAGACGGCGCCCATCCCCCCCAGCGCGCGCAGCTTGAGGATTTCGTAGCGCCCCTGGAGAACCGTTCCGTTCGCCAGAATGGCCGATTCGGGTAAGCGTGGTATGGCCGGTAAAGGAGACTTGCGAGTTTCCATCTGATCCCGTCGGATTCCCATGAATCAAGGCTGTTTTCACTCCACAATGATACTTCTCGGCGCAATTTTCGCAATGGGCTTTTGGTACTAATGGTGAGCAATACGTGTCAAGACATGTCACTATTGCATCAGCCTGAAGAGCTGACACTGGCTGCGCTTCCTAACGACGACTCTTTAGGCTGTCGTCAACAGATTACACGGATTCTGGCGAGCGGTCATATGAAGCTAAGGGGCTGCCTCTTGTGGCTGCGTCTCGGCAGCTAGGGGAACCAAGAAGCTGAAGGTTGTCCCTTTGCCCAGTTCGCTCGTGAACCAGATGCGGCCTCGGTGAAGCTCCACCAGGCCCTTGACGATGGAAAGCCCCAGGCCCGTCCCCACTTGGTCGCGCACCATGGGATGGTCGGCGCGGAAAAAGCGTTGGAAGACTTTGGCCTGCTCCTCGGGCGCGATGCCGATGCCCGTGTCGGCGACATCTATCTGGACGGAGGGCTTGTCGGTTGCTGCTTCCCCCTGTCGTAAAGACGCCGTGACCTCGATGCTGCCCCCTTCCGGCGTGTACTTGCAGGCATTGCTCAGAAGATTGGTCAGGATTTGGATGAGGCGATCCCGGTCGCCCCATACGGGGGGCAAATTAGCCGGGATGTTGGTGGCCAGGGCGAGCTTCTTGGCGACGATTTGCCCTTGCAAGGTAGAGGCAGCTTCGTAGATGACCTCGTCCGCTGACACAACCTTTGGCTTAAGGTGAATGCGCCCTGCCTCTAGCCGCGAGACCTCCAGCAGGTCGCTGACCAATATGCCCAGACGGTCGGCATTGGCCTTGATGATGCTGATGAATCGCAACTGCGGCTCGGTCAGCTTGCCGACCATACCTGAAAGGAGCATGTCCGTGTATCCTTTGATGGCCGTCATAGGGGTGCGCAGTTCATGGGAGACGCTGGAGACGAACTCGATGCGCGCGTCATTGAGCTTGATCAGGTTGACATTCGCCTCTTGCAGTTCGGCGGCTCGCTTTTGCGCCTGGCCGTAGAACTGCGCGTTCTCGATGGCGATGGCGATGGGAGGCACCAGGGTCAGCAGACGGTCGGCATCTTCCCGGGTGAAATCGCCGGCCACCTTGTTCAAAAGCTCGATCACGCCAATGCTGCGCCCCTTGATCTGCAAGGGAACGCAGAGGATGGACTTGACCTCAAAGCCCAGCGACTTGCTCACATCGGGGAAAAAGCGTGGATCGCTGGCAGGATCGAGGACGATAGCTGTCTCGCCCGTTTGCGCCACCCAACCGGCGATCCCTTTGCCCAGTTCCAGATGAAACTGTTGCAGCGCTTGTAGATCGCCCCCCAGATTCATGGCAAAGGCCAATTCCCTGGAGGCGACATCCAGGAGAAGCAGGGAGGCGCGCTCTACAGTAAAGGACTCGCTGATGATGGACATGACATGGTCCAAAACCTGTTGAAGATCCAGAGTCGAGTTGACTGTTCGGGAGATCTCGTTGACCGTAGCTAAGTCGGCCATCCGCGCCTGCACACGACGTTCCAGGCTGACGTTCAGCCGCTTCAGTTCGGTGTAGAGGCGAGCGTTTTCGATGGCGATCGCGGCCTGATTGGCTACGGCGGAAAGCAGCCAGAGGTGCTGCTTATCGAAAGCGTAGGGCTGCAGGCTTTGCACGATCATGATGCCGGCTACTTGATCGCGCAACATAATCGGCACACCTAGCCAGGAGCGGAGTGGGGGACGGTCAGGACGCGCCGGGATCGCGGGACGCCCACCTTCTGACTCCCGATCCTCGATCAGCAACGGCTCTCGGCGATGGATCACCCAACCTTCCAGCCCCTCTTGCTCGGCCAGTTCCAGGCGGAAACGTCGCAGAGGCTCGCCCGCCACGAAGGCCAGGTGGAAGTCGAGCGCGTCTTTCACCGGGTCATAGAAAGCGATGGAGAAGTGAGAATTGTCCATCACTTCTCCCAACTGGTTGCGGATGGCGTGTAGAATCCCGTCTAGGTCCAAAGTGGAGGCGATGGCTACTCCCAGGGCATACAGGCTGGCCATCTCCTCGACCCGGCGCAATGTCCTGGCGTGAAGTCGGGCATTCTCTATCGCCCGTCCTGTCTGAACCGCCAGTATGGAGAGAAGGCCGATGTCCTCGTGGACCAGCTTGCTATAAGGGAATTGGGATCCTGCGACCAGAACCCCCTGCGCTCGCCCCTCCACGGGTAGAGGGAGCGCAACCAGCGAGGTCACGGGGAAGCGCTCCCAAAAGCCAGCCTCCAACCTGGGTTCGCGCATGGCATCCGCCACGAACAAGGGAGGAGCATCGGTGGCCACGACCTCACTGACCAGCCCGCTTTTCACAGGGATGAGCCATTCCTCGTGCGCCAGGCCCTGTTGGCTGGCATAGGCTTGGCAATAGAGGTGCGTGCCGGGCTTATCCAGCAGCAGCACAAGCCCTCGCTCCAAGCCCATCTCGGACACAATCGCTTGCGCCGCATAGTCAGCTATCGCGCCCTCCTCACGCAGTAATTGCATAGATTTGCCGGTTTCGTGGAGGGTGAACAGTCTTTGGATTTGACTCTCAAGCCCTTCCTTCGTCTGGCGCAGGTCCTTTTCGGTGAGGAGGCTCTTCCCCGCGCGCAGTTCTGCCTCATTGTAGTCGTCGGCCAATTTGTCGTAGCGGGATTGCAGGGCTTCGTATTCTTGCACCCCGCGCACGGATGCGGCTATTTGCCTTCCCAGAGCCACGAGCATCCTCAAATCCGCCTGGCTGAAAGCGGCGGGCTGTCGGCTGCCCAACCCCAGGACGCCCAACACCTGGTTATCCAGGAGCAAAGGGGTGATCGCCACGGCGCGGCTATCTCCTAACTCATCTCGGTAGCGCCCATCGGCCTGAGCGTCCGCCAGCAGGAGAGGCTCTGCCCTGGATGCCACCTGGCTGAACAGGCTCTCGACGGGCAGTGGCGCTTCGGCTTCTGACCAAGGCTTATCTTCAGGCCAGCTGCTCTGCAGGGACAGGGAATCTTCCCTGTATAGCCAGACGCCCGCCCGCTCGAAGGGCAGTACGTTTTTCATCTGCCTGAGACATCGCTCCAGGGTAGTGCGCACAAAGCGATCCAAAGACAGGCTTCTTTCCATTGCTGTTTCCCCCCTTATCAGCCAGTTACTATCTTTGCACTTTCTCAACAAACGCCAGCCAAGCTGTCATTGCGAGGCC
>CAYPON010000064.1:0-13235 GCA_964412315.1 uncultured Anaerolineae bacterium
GGCATCAACCGTAAGATCGGATAAAGGCATAAGACCTGCTCCTCAGTCATGCTGGCAGTTCATGAAAGTTCAAAATCTAATCATATAACGATGTGGCTTTGATTGCAAACTATGCCTCGGTCCTTTTCCCTTCGGCGATTCTGCGTTTTAGCTCCAGATAATATGTAAAGTTCTCCAGCGAGATGTCGGGCGGAACCGTGTGATCCACCGTGGGGATATAGCCGCCGGAGTCCAGCATAGGGAGGATTTTCCGGCGCAGTTCCTCTTCGATGGCTTTCTTGCCTTTCGCCAGCTCTCGTTTGTCTATCCCACCGCTCAGGGCCAGGTTATTGCCATACTTCCGCCGAATCTTGAGCGGATCCATCCCCGCCGCCGCCTCCAAGGGCCAGTGGCAGTTGACACCGGCTTCGAGGAAAAGGGGAACCAGCGGCTCCGTGTTGCCGTCGCTGTCCAACTCGATCACTTTGACGCCATACTGACGCAGGAAGGCGATGATCCGCTTATGCCTGGGCAAAAAGAACTCGGTGTAAATCTTGGGCGAAAGGAGAGGCCCCGATTTATAGGCCAGGTCCTCGTTAAAATTGAAAACGTCTACCTCCACTTCGGTGAGCGCTTTGGTGGTAACGCTCATGAAGAACTCGACCATAAAATCTAGGATCTCGTGGACAAGGTCGGGCTGGTCGTAGAAGGCGTAGGAAAGGTTTTCAGTGCCCATCATCTCGCGCAGGTTCCAATATAACCCGGCGAAACCGCAATTCTCGGTCAGGTACAAGGGGTAATCCCTTGTTCGCCACCCTCTTTTGAGGTCCTCCCAATCCTGTGGGTAGCGGGCTGGGTCGGAAGGGTCATAGTGCCGCTTCAACTCGAGGAAATCCTGCCGGTTCTTGATAGGAAAGTCCAGGTAGGTATCCATCGAGAGATACGTGCCTCGCGCCATCCCCTCCCTGAGGGCGCGCCGCGTCCGCCCCAGCCTGTCTATAAAGAGAATGTACCGCTCGGTCTCCCCGACTGTCCTCTCAAAGCCGGGAATCGGCCTCATGTCGAGGCGAATATACTCCCTTTTATCCAGCCTGGCAAATCTCGGCTGGCCCCTGAACCAATCGCCCTGGAGTTCCTCTTCAGGCAAGCCCTCGCGGAGCCATCTTTCGTACGTTTGGCCCCAAATCCCCAATTCATAGTAAGGGTAGCGATCAACCGGCTGAAAGCCGACAGTGGCAAGATATCGTTCACGGTCGTTCATGGCTTGCCTTTCGCCTCCTATGCACTTATCTTCCCGCAAAAGATAACCCGATTCGCCCGATTCGTCAACTTGGCTTGGGGGTTTGACATTCAGATCCTATTGTGATACTCTCACGCCACCCAAAGCCTATCCGATGGATAGGGGCGATTCACGAATCGGCCTACTGCTTGAGGAGACACACATGCCACCCAATATTCTCGTGTTCATGACCGACCAAGAGCAGGCAGACGTGGTTCTGCCGAGCCATCCCTGCATCACGCCGCACGCCACACGGCTGGCGCAAGAGGGAATACTCTTCACCCATTCCTTCTGCCCGACAGCGCATTGCTGCCCATCGCGCGCCACCTTCCTCACCGGCCTCTATCCCAGCCGCCACGGCGTCTACAACAATGTCTCCAATCCCACGCGCATCCATGTTGGCCTCAACCCCGGCATCATCACTTTCAGCGAGTTGCTGCGCGACGCAGGCTATAACCTGGCCTATGCTGGCAAGTGGCACGTCGCCGATGACGAGGGGCCTGCGGAGCGAGGCTGGCGCGAATTGCACATCACCTCCGGCAAGGGGGCCTATCAAGACAGAGGTCTCTGGCAGTATCGAGAACTGGCGCAGCAGCCAGCCGGGCCACGCCAGCGAGGACAGATCATCCGCCCCGGCTGGGGGCATTACCAGCTTTACCGTTCTTATCCCACCACAGGTCGCAAGGGGTACGAGGAGCACCGCGATTATGTGGCCGTGCTCTCGGCGATCCAGGCACTGCCGGAGCTGGCTGCGGCGGGCAAGCCCTGGTTCCTCTATGTGGGCCCGAGCGGCCCGCATGACCCCTTCGTCGTCCCGGAACGCTTTGCGCAGATGTACGACCCAAAGGAAATCCCGCTGCCGCCCAGTTTCCATGACTCCCTGGCAGATAAGCCGCGCGTCTACCAGCGGATGCGCAAGCAGTATTGGAGCCAACTCACGTCGGACGAGGTGCGCGAATCCGTCCAGCACTATTGGGCCTATTGCACTATGGAGGATGCCATGTTCGGTGAGGTGCTGGAAGCACTGGAGAGGACCGGCCAGACGGAGGATACGCTTGTCCTGCGCATGAGCGATCACGGCGATTACTGCGGCGCGCACGGCCTCTATTGCAAGGGGGTGCCCGCCTTCCGCGAGGCATATCACATCGTCACCATCGCCCGCTGGCCGAAGGGAATCGCCGGCCCTGGCCGGGTGGTAGACGAGTTCGTCACGCTCGCCGATTGGACGCCGACTTTTCTGGAACTGGCCGGTGTAGACCCGACAGGCTTGGGAAACCTGTCGGGTCGGAGCGTCGTGCCTTTCCTGCGCGGGGAGGCCCCAGCCGATTGGCCGGATACCTTCTACACGCAACTCAATGGCGTGGAACTGTATTACACCCAGCGCGCCGTGGCCACTAAAGAGTTCAAGTATGTCTATAACGGCTTTGACTTTGACGAGCTATACGATCTGCGTCACGATCCGCACGAGATGATCAACCTGGCCGATCATCCCGACTACCAGGAGGTCAAGCGCGAGTTGGTGCGGCGGATGTGGCGCTTCGCCGACCGGGAGCAGGACATCATCTTTAACTCCTATGTGACGGTGGCTCTGGCTCCCTGGGGGCCTGGCGAAGCCTGGAAGGACGTATAGCGCATTACTGAACCCGTTGCCATTCCGCTACGATGCGCTGCAACCTCTGCGGCAAATTCTGCGGCATGGAAGGCACCGGACACACGCGGATGCAATCACCGCGAACGGGAGAGTCGGGACGGCCTTCCCGCCTGCGCCGACACAATGTCGGGTCGGTTTTGGACGGAGTATCAATAAAGATACGGCTCCTGTCGTCCTTCTCAAGCGAGCGATAGTCAATCACTGAGGGGTCATCGCGCAGGGTGATGCATTGCATAATGCAAGCTTTGAGGCAGAGTTGGCACTTGTCCCGCAGGCAGATCGGCTCGGTGATCAGAGGGGTGGGCACGAGCTTGGCATCGGTGATGATCGAGTTGAAGCGCTGCCTTGCGCCGAACTCCTTGGTGAGGACGAGATTGTTGTAACCGAACTCCCCCAATCCTGCGCGGGTGGCGGCGTGGCGGTGCGAGAAAGGCCCGTAGGTGTAGCGGAAAGGTGAGAAGCGCTGCGCCATCCCTTTGGGCGGCCCTTCCCAGATTTCCACATCCGTCAGCCCCTCCATCGCGGGGTGCAGGCCCGCTGTGGGGAAGATCATAGCCTGATAGCCCTGGCTGAGCAGGTATTGCCCCACCACCTGACCGATGGATTCGAGCATGAAATCGTGCAACAGATGTCCCATGCGGTTGTACAACATTTCCATGTAAGGGTACATGACATGCGAGGGGATCATCTCCGTCTCTCTGTCCACCAGAAAGGCTGGCGCATCCAGCACCGGGTTCAAGATCGGCATGGCTACAGAGATCACCGACCTGGCCTCCGGCAAAAAGTCCTTGGGATGATGCCCCTTAGGAGCCGCGTCGTAGAGCGGCGGCAGCGGATCGAAGCGGTCAATGGAAGCGATGCCAACCAGCACAGCCCCCTGTCGCTTCGCTACCTCTACAACGGATGCAGTGAGTTTGTCCATGTCTCGTTTCATGGTGATAACCCTAGCTCTGATCGCAGAGCACGAATGCTTTGCGCAGCGCTTCGATCAGGTCCCCTTTCGGCTTGAACTCGTGGCCGACGTAGAAGTTATAGGGCGTGGAGGCGATGGCCTTGCAGATGCCGGCATAGTTCATCTCTTGCATATCGTCCATGTCGTTGCGGCCAGGGTTGCCGGCGGTGTGGAAGTGGCCGATCCATTTGATATTCGCCTTGATAGTGCGGATGACGTCCCCCTCCATGATCTGCATGTGGTAGATGTCGTAGAGCAGCTTGACGCGGGGGCTGTTCACCTTTTCGCAGACGGCCACGCCCCACGCTGTATGGTCGCACTGATAGCCGGGGTGATCCACCTTGGAATTGAGCAACTCCAGGTTCAGGTTGACTCCCTTCTCCTCGGCGTAGCGCGCGATGCGGCGGAAGCCATCGGCCACGGCATCAATGGCCTCCAGTTCGCTCTGATAGGGCTGGCGGTTGCCGCTGAAGCAGATCAGGCCGGGGATGCCATGCTTGGCGGCGATGTCAATGGAGGTCTTTAGCTCGGCCTCGATCCGTTCATGGTTGGAGCGCTTGTTCAGGCCGTCGGGCAGGGAGGCATGGCCGCTCATGCTGGCCACAACCAGCTTGTGCTTCTTGGCCGTGGCTACCACCTCCTCGAAATCATCCCCTCGATTCCACAACTCGACGGCAGCATAGCCGATCTCCGCGCCAATCTTGAACAGGCCATCCAGGCTCATATCTTTGGGCTTGAGAATCGGATAGCAGAGCGATTGTTTGATGCGCATAGGTGCGTTCCCTCCTATTTGGTAAACCACAGATGCCTTCCCGAAAGCTCAGAAGCTTTCGGGAAGGTTTGATTGGTGTTCATCTGCGGTTCCCTTAGACCTCGACGACCTTGCCGGTCTGCATGGATTCGTTGGCGGCGACGGCGATGGCGGTGGCCTTCAAGCCGTCCTCATAGGTCGCCAGGATACCCCGCTTCTCTCCCGCCTTGACCGAGTCAATGAAAGCGCGGTCCTCTTTGCTAAAGATGTTTTGCTCGCCGGGGATGGTGATGACTTCGTTGCCTGGTAGCTCGATCCTGACGCTGTGCTCCCAGCCGGTGAATTCCGCTTTCATGTCGGTAGCCCAGAGCGTCAGGTAGATGCCCCCGCCCGCGGCGGTGCTGCACGAGCTATAGAGGTTGGCCGCCGCGCCGTTGACGAAGGCCAGTTGCACCATCGAGGCGTCTTCGATGGTGAAGAAGGGGGGACGCTCGCGGCGATTGCGCACCGGCACGGCATAGACGCTCCGCACGTCGCCATACAGGTAGCGCGCCAGGTCAATGGTGTGGGTCGTTTGCTCCAGGAATTGGCCGCCCGATTTATCCTTCTGCACCCACCATTGCCAGATGCCCTCGTATTTGGCTGGCCCGGCCCCCACCCAGCCGCCATGCATGAGCACGGGCTTCTGGCCCTTGAGCAACTCGCGCACGCGCTGCACTGACTTGCGGTAGCGGGTCATGTAGCCAACGGAGGTCATGATGCTGTATTTGGCGACGCCCTCAGCCACCTTTCGCGCGGTAGAGAGGTCAATAGCCACAGGCTTTTCGATAAAGAAGGGATGCCGCCGTTCGATGACCAGTTCCTCCGAGGGGCCATGGGCGTAGGGGGGGAGCATGATATAGACCGCGTCCGGCTTGACCTCGTCGAGCATACGGCGGGCGTCGGTGTAGATCGCGCCTTTGCCGCCGACCTGTTCGCGCCGCGCGGCAGCGGTGGCTTCGACGAGATCGCACCAGCCGACGAACTCGACATCGGGAAAGTCTTTGAGGCCATGATCAAGGTGGGAGCGGACGATGCCGCCCGATCCGATAAAGGCGAGCTTGACTCTGTCTAGCATGATATCCTCCTTACGTTTTCTCTTCCTTAGCAATGGGCAGTTCGACGGTGAAAGTCGTGCCCTGTCCTTCCTTGCTGTCCACTCGCATGTGCCCACCATGGTCTACGACGATCTGCCGGCTGATGCTCAACCCCAGCCCTGAGCCTCGTTCACCTTTCGTCGTAAAGAACGGCTCAAAGATCCGCCTGCGCACTTCGGGACTCATGCCAACCCCCGTATCTCGCACGCGCACCACGATGTTCTCATCCTCATAGGAGGTGAGGAGGGTCAGGTAGCCTCCGTTGGGCATGGCGTCCCGCGCGTTTAAGACCAGGTTCATGAACAACTCCTCCAACTGGCGAGCCGAGCCAAGCAGCACGGGCAGATTGGAGGCCATCTCCTCATGCACCTGGATTTTGCTTTGCGACAGGAGCTTGCTCGTCAGGTCCAGCACGTCGCGCACGACCTGATTCACGCTGACCAGCTTCTTCTCCTCGGCGGGTGGCCTGGCGAAATTCCGCAGCCGCTCCAGTAGATCGGAGAGATGCTCCGTCCAATGCAGGATCTGCTCCACGCGACGTTGCCCAGGATGGCCAGCGGAAAGCTCATCCAGCAAAAGCTCCGCCGCGCCTTTGATGCCCGTGATCGGGCTGGCCAAGCCATGCGCCAGGCTGGCGGCCAACTGGCCCAAGTTGGCGAGCTTTTGCGAATGCATCAGTTGCACCTGGGCCTGTTTCAGCTCTCGCGTGCGCTCCTCGACCTTTTGTTTGATTATCGCCGAGAAAAAGGCCGCGTTCAAGGCGGCCAGGTTGAAAATGGCGGCGTTGGAGATGAGCTTGGTGATGATATATTGGGGATTATTATAGAGCGGCGATTGGACAAAGATGGGGAAAAGCGCCATGTGCGGCAGGATGCCCCTGAACTCGGCCCAGAGGAGGCCGCCATAACAGAGGATGCTCCATTGCGCGAAGATCAGGCCGGCCTTCATCCCCCGCGCGATGGAGATCGAGGCCAGGGAAACCGCATAGATCCAATCGAAGGGAAATTCCACCCCGCCCAGGAAATGGAGGCCCAGGGTGATGGCCACGACATCCACGGCCATGGTGAAATAGTCCAGGACGACGAGGTGTTTGCCCCATCTCAGCCAACTCACTTGCAGGAAGAGCAAGACCAGTTCGATGGCAGCGATGACCAGTCCCGCCCAAAAAATCTCCATGCGATCCACCGCCAGCCACATGATAGCAGCGCCAACCGGCACGGCGATGATCAAAAGGGGGCGGAAGCGAGATTCCCTCTTGATGAGTTCCATCAACTCGGCGTCGGTTGGCGATGGCATGAAGATTGTCCCTCTCTGCGAATGTTACAACGGGCTGACCAACAGGGCTGTATGGCTTATAGGATTCTACGAGGGGAATGATATGCCATATTGGGAGATTGTCAAATGGTCGCTTGCGCGGCAGCCACCTCCTACAACTCCCCCCGAAAGGCCCGCTCCAGGATGGCCCCTTCCAGGCGCGCCAGTTCGCCGTCGGTTTCCTCCTGCGCCCGCTTCAGTTGCCGCACTTTCTCCGCCACCCTGTCCAGATAGGATACGATGCGCTGCTGGATGCGTTTATCCCGTGGAACTGGCACCTTGAGACTGCTCAAAATCTGAGCGTTCATATTTGGCTGAGCGGCACCACCCAATCCCACCCACCGCCAGCCGGAGGGAAGCTTCCACGGGCCCTCGGTCATCGCTTTCCTCCCTCCTTGCGCAAGGCGGTGCGCGTTTTCCTGACCGCATCCTCGAAAAGAGCCTGCACATCGTGATCCTCTACCACGGAGGCAAAGGCTTGCAACCATTGGCGGATATGGCCCAGGTCGAGAGCAAGCCGTTGGCGACGGAGGATCTGCTTCACATCCTCCACATCTCTGGGCCGCCCGGCCACGCATTTGTGGATGATGAGGTCCTCCGCGCTCAGCAGACGGATCGAGCGCAAGCCGGGGAAGGAGACGCTCACCGCCCGCCGCAACGCCTCCTCTTCATAGCCGGGGACGCCCAAGGAAATGTCAATAGAGGTCCCGTCTGACGCCCAGACCAAGAGCACGCGGTGGCGGCGAGCGAAGGGGAGCGCATCCGGCAAGCGCGGCGCAAACCTTCGAAAAAGCTTTTGAGCGAAATCCTCTAGCTCCTCGTAAGACACCATGACCACGACATCCACATCGCGTGTGGTTCTCGGCTCGCCCCAGTGCTGGATGGCCACCCCCCCAAGCAGGGCGTAGGACACGCCCTGCTCTTCGAGGAATGCGGCGATCTCAGCCGCAGCTTCCAGGACACTCATCCCTTCTTCCTCTTGCTTTCCAGCCGGCGCATAGCCTGCCGCATCGCCCAGAGCAATGGTGAAGGCTCGGCGGGGTTCTCGCGGACGTCATGCCGCGGCAGAGAGAGGTAGATGCGCAACGATTCCTCCGGCGTCAAGCGCAGCAGGAAATCCGTCTTCTCCTCCTCGATCCGTCGCGCTGCCACCTTTTGGTCCCACAGCCAACGTTTCACCTGACGCTTATCTAGCTCCTTCGCCATCTCTACTCCCCAGGGTGCATTCTACGAGGGGAATGATATGCCACATTGGGGGATTGTCAAATGGTCGCTTGCGCCGCTCGAGACCTCCGAGGCTAGGAGCTGAAGATGGAATCTTCAGCCTGAACAGCTCAAGCACGCTGGAAGCGTGCTCAAAATAATGTTCTTTAACTCATACATATCCCGAAATGGCAGAATAGCGCGCTTCGAGCGCGCTTGGGCTGCTTAGCTAGAACATTCCATGTTCCAGCCCTGTTGCGGCAATAATTTGTTAAAATGCATTGAAACCTCGGAGATCCCGAATCCGGCCGGTTTAAGCTCTTAGCCCGAAGCTTTGGGGCGTTTGCCTCATGAAAACTGAATAGCCCTATTTGTGACCGCGCAGCAATTGTGCTAGAATAGCCCGATGACGCTACGACGCAATTCTCAGCGACGGCTCTTCCAGGCCGTCGCAGTGCGCCGCCGTGGAACAGCAGCGCTGAGTCCGCGCCACGTTCACGGTTTCCGAAAACTGCGATGACTCGTGTAGGATGTCGAATGAGCGAACAAGGGAAATCCAAGATCGCCGCGCAACTGCGCGAGCACCAGGCGTTGCTATCCACCCTGCTCGACGAGCCGTACCTGTCTCAAATCGAGCATCTGGCAAGCAAGATCATTGCTTCCTACCAGCGCGGCGGCAAGATCATCCTCTTTGGCAACGGGGGCAGCGCCGCCGATGCGCAACATGTGGCGGCGGAGATGGTCTCTCGCTTCCGGCGGGAACGGCCCGCCCTGCCGGCCATCGCCCTGACCACCAATACCTCCATTCTCACCGCCATCGGCAATGACTATGCCTTCGACAGGGTATTCGCGCGGCAGGTGGAGGCGTGGGCCGGGGCTGACGACGTGGCCATCGGCATCACCACTAGCGGCGGCTCGCGCAATGTCATCGCCGCTTTGCAGGCCGCCAAGGCGCGTGGGGCCTGGACGGTGGCGCTCACCGGTGCTGGGGGTGGTGAGGCTGGCAAGGAAGCGGATTTCTGCCTGGCCGTGCCCTCGAAGGATACGCCGCGCGTGCAGGAGGCGCATATCACTATCCTGCACATCATTTGCGACCTCGTTGAGGAAGGATTGTACGGCAGATGAAAGCACTCCTGGACGCCATCATCAGGCTGAAATACCTCAATAGCATCCCGCCGGAACTCTTCTTGATCCTTCTAGCCATTTATGCCTATGATGCTTTCCGCTCGCAACGTTTTATCCTCTACGTTTTCCCGCTTCATATCTCGATCAATCTCTACCTGCGCATCACCCAGAGCATCACGCTGAACATGGTGGAGCTTCTCGCCTGGCTGATGTTCGCCGTCTGGGCCTGGAAGAAGGTCCGCCGATGGTGGCGCAAGGAGCCAAGCCAAGCGAGCGAGGAACAGACAGGGATGGACAGGATAAGTCAGCAGATTAAACGGATTGGGCAGATTATTCGTGCTAATCCGCTTAACCTGCTTAATCCGCTGACTAAAGAGGTTGCCTGGAAATCGCCGCTGGCCATCGCGCTCCTCGTTTATCTGTTCAGCTACGTCGCCTACCTGGTCAACTCCCCGCTGGGGGAGGAAACCGTCAAACAACTGGCCCGCGCTGCCGAGATCGGCATCACGTTTTTCGTGTTGCAAGACATCATCGCCACCCGCCAGGATGCACGAGTCATCACCACCTCCCTGCTCGCCTCCTCCCTATTCGTTGGCCTGTTGGCCTGGTATCAGCGGTTCTTTATCCAAGACCTGAACGCTTACTACCGCCATGTGGGCACGCTGGTGGATTTGGCCCTCTTGCCGCGCATCCCCTGGTGGTACGACAACTTTGTGGAGCTTTCGCCCGTCGTCCGCGTCGGCGCCAACATTGACCCCGGCGGGCTATCCACCGGCATCTATTTGCCCCCTGTCATCCTGCTCGCTTTGTTGGCCACGTGGTGGGCGACGGGGAAAACGTTCCTGCGCCTTTGGGCGAAAAGGCTTTCCCTGCTCGCCCTGGCGCTACTTCTGGCGGGGGCCTTGCTCTTCACACTCTCCCGCAGCGGCGTCTATGCCTTCGCCGGAGCGTTGGCGCTGGTCATCCTCCTGGTCAGCCCGAAATATGGCAAATATCTGCTCCTAGCGGGGATCGGGGTGGGAATCGTTATCCTTCTAGTTGCCCCCCGCTTCACAGGTAACTATGCGCTGTCGCGTATCCTTTCGCAGAGCAGGGACGCCATCAGTTCCTCGCAGGGAAGGCTGATCCGGGTGGAACAATCCTGGGCCATCATCAAGCGCGCACCTTTGCTCGGCGCGGGCTACACCTCCTTCGGCAACCGACCTAGCCAGGTTTTCCCGCACAACCAGTTCCTGGCCGCCTTTCAGGGGCGAGGGATCGTCGCCTTTCTGAGTTTGCTGGCCGTCTTTGTCTTCGCGGCCTGGAAGGGGTGGAAAGGGTATCGGGCTGCGCCCGACCGCGTCGTCAGGGGACTTGCTATCTGGAACCTGGGCGTTCTGGCGTCCTATTTCTTGCACGGCCTGGCCCATACGCCGCTCGACGAAATCCAGATCGGGGCTACCTTTTGGCTGGCCTTGGCGTTGATAGAGGGAATGGAGAAGACGCTCCTCGCTGAAAGGAGGCAAAATGAGCAGGCTGAGAGGGATCATTCCTCCGCTCACTACGCCCTTTGATGAAAACGAGAACATTGATGAGGACATGCTTCGTGCTGAAGTGCGATATATGATAGACCAGGCTCACGTCGCCGGGATTGTGGTGGGCGGGAGCACAGGAGAAGGCCACACGCTTTCCACGGATGAACTGCGTCGGCTTGCCGCCATCGCTTCAGAGGAAGCGGCTGGTCGGGTGCCTGTGCTCGTGGGAATCATCGTGGACAGCACACGCCAGGCCATCGAGCGTGCCCGAGCTGTCGCCGATCTGCCCGTAGCGGCCTTGCAGATCACTCCGGTTCATTACCTGTTCAAGCCCGACGATGAGATGATGTTTCGCCACTTTGCGGCTGTCGCCGACGCGGTAGGAATCCCTTTGATGGTCTACAACGTTGTGCCCTGGTCTTACTGTTCGCCGCAGTTGCTGACGCGGATCGTGACCGAAGTGGAGGGCGTCATCGGCGTGAAGCAGAGCGCTGGTGACCTGAAGTTGCTGGCCGATTTGCTGCTGCTGCTTGAGGGGCGGGGGGTTGTGATGTCCGCCGTTGACGCTCTGCTCTATCCCTCCCTCGTGCTGGGAGCCGACGGCGCGATTGCGGCGATCCTGACCGCTGCGCCCAAACTGGCTATGCAGCTCTGGGAGGCAGTGGAGAAAGAAGATCACGCCTCGGCGCTCGATTGCCACAAGAAGCTTTTGCGGATTTGGAACGCTATCCAGGGGGACCACTTGCCAGCGAATGTCAAGGCAGCGATGGAGCTACAGGGGAGGCCGGCTGGGTATCCGCGCTCGCCGATGCCTCGAAGCACGCCCCCACGTGTGGCAGCCATTCGCGCTGCATTGGTGGGGGCGGGAGTTCTATAGGTATGTATTCTTTTCTCTGCGTCCTGGCGGCTTGGTGTTAATCTATTTTCAGAAAATGGAGGGGTGATGCACAAGTGAATCCTCATGTTCACCGGCAACATCCTCGACGCTCCGTCGTTCTTATCACCCTGGCCACACTGCTGCTGGTTGTATCCTCCGTGGCCTTCCGGGCCTGGGCAGCGCCTGGGGCCGATCCACTCCGCCAGAGCGTCCCAACCAAGACGCCGGTCATCGGCAAGCCGCTAGCAACCAAGACCCTTCCACCGCTGCCCAGCCCGACGCCGATACCCACTCCCACCCTGGAGCCGAAGATCACCCTTGAGCCGGGCAGCGGCCCGCCACTGATCATGATCGGGTCAATCGTTGTCACCTCGCTTGTCCTGGCCATCCTGTCTTTCACCATGTACCGCCGCCAGCGGCGCCGGGCCGTAGCATAACATGGGGCCTGCCATGTCCCCCTGTGATCTGGCGATCATCTGTCTGCCCGGCAGCTTGTACGACTTCGTGCCCTGGACAAACCGCCAGCACATCATGACCCGCCTCGCCCGGACGTGCCCTGTGCTTTATGTGGAACCGCCGCGCTATCCCTGGAAACAATTGGCGAAAGCGATGCTGGGCCTGCGGCGGGAGCAACAAGCGAGGCGCTGGTTTCGGCGCATCCTATCGCCTGAACACCGTGAGAACCACCTGTACATCCTGGCGCTGCTGCAATATCTGCCGACCTATCGCCGTGCCTGGCGGCAGTTCAACTACCGGCTCAACCTCCCGCGACTCCGCCGCATCGTCGCCGGATGGGGATTCCAGGGAGCAGTCCTGTGGATCTACACCCCCGATGCTGTAGCGCTGGCCGGCCGCCTGGGCGAGCGTCTGCTTTGCTACGACTGCGTGGACGAGTATGCTGAGCAACCCTACTACCAGGACAACTTTGCCGAGATCCGCCAGGACGAGGCAGAGCTACTGGCCAAAGCCGATGTCGTCTTTACCACGGCGCGCAACCTCTACCAGCGAAAGCGCCAGGCCAATCCCAATACCTACCTGACACCGAACGTGGGGGATTACGACCACTTTGTCAGGGCTATGGCGCAAGAGACGCCCATCCCCCTCGACATCGCCAGCCTGCCCCAGCCGGTGATCGGCTTTGTTGGCGCGGTGGATGGATACAAGGTGGACCTGGATCTGCTGGAGCGGTTGGCGGCCTGGCATGCGGAGTGGAGCATCGTGCTCATCGGCCCGTCGAGCCTGGCGGAGCGAGAGACCGATCTCACCCGTCTCACCAGGAAGGGGAACATCCATCTGCTAGGCCCGCGGCCTTATCAATCGCTGCCTGGATACATCAAGGCTTTCGCGGCGTGCATCATCCCTTATCGCATCAATGCTTACACACAGAACTGCTTCCCCATCAAATTCTTCGAGTTCCTGGCCTCCGGCAAGCCGGTGGTTGTCTCCAACTTGCC
>CAYPON010000065.1:0-13154 GCA_964412315.1 uncultured Anaerolineae bacterium
CTGTCAACGGATTCGGGCACGGATTACACGGATTGAGGGTTGCGTAATCTGTTGACAGCGCCGCTCCATTCAAGAAAACCGACTTTGCAACCTGGCCCTGTTGATTTGCCAAAAAATGGCCAAACCCGTATAATTATGTGTTGCTTTAGAATGCCACATTGCAGACCAGCTTGGCACCTTTTCCCCAAGATTCTAGTCTCAGATCGGAGGAGGATGTGTTCAAATGACCAAGAAGTGGGTTTATCTTTTTGCCGAAGGCGACGAGTCCATGCGCAACTTGCTCGGCGGCAAGGGCGCGGGATTATCAGAAATGACCAAGGCGGGCCTGCCTGTGCCCCCTGGCTTTACCATCACGACCGAAGCGTGTAACACGTACTTTGCGGCGGGCAAAAAGTTCCCCGCAGGGATGTGGGAGCAGACGCTGGAAGCGCTGCGCATCACGGAGCAGGAGACAAACAAAAAGTTCGGCGATCCCAAGAATCCGCTGCTGGTGTCTGTGCGCTCCGGTGCGCGGGCCTCCATGCCTGGCATGATGGACACCGTGCTCAACGTGGGCCTGAACCCAGCCACGCTGGAAGGGCTGGCCCAGTTGACCGGCGACGAGCGCTTCGCCTGGGACGCCTATCGCCGCTTCATCCAGATGTTCAGCAGCATCGTCAAGGAAATTGACCGCCGCAAATTCGAGAATATCCTGGACGAGTACAAAGCCAAAACCGCCGGTGGCAAGGATATTGATCTCACCACCGGGATGCTCAAACAGGTTGTGGCTGACTTTAGGGTGTTGTATAAGAAAGAGATGGGGCAGGATTTCCCCGAAGATCCCTACCAGCAGCTTGAAGAGGCGATCCGCGCCGTGTTCGAATCCTGGTTCGGGGCGCGCGCTGTCACCTACCGCAACCGCGAAAAGCTGCCGCACGATTGGGGCACCGCCGTCAGTGTGGTGACGATGGTCTTTGGCAATATGGGCAGCGACTCCGGGACAGGCGTGGCCTTCACTCGCAACCCGGCGACGGGCGAAAACAAATTGTACGGCGAATATCTGCTTAACGCGCAGGGCGAGGACGTCGTCGCTGGCCTCCGCACGCCGAACAAGATCGAGGACATGGGCAAAGAAATGCCCCAGGTTTATGGCGAGTTCACCAAGATCGCCAGCCTGTTGGAGAAGCATTACCGCGACATGCAAGATTTGGAGTTCACCATCGAGCGAGGCAAGCTCTGGATGCTCCAGACCCGTTCCGGCAAGCGGACGGCCCGCGCTGCGGTTAAGGTTGCCGTGGACATGGTCAACGAGGGCCTCATCACCCAGGAAGAAGCCTTGCTGCGCGTGTCCCCGATGCAGGTGGATCAACTCCTGCACCGCATGTTTGACCCGAAAGCCAAAGAGGCAGCGACTGACAGAGGCGATTTGCTGGCCAGGGGATTGAACGCTTCCCCCGGCGCGGCGACCGGCATGGCGATCTTCGATGCCGATAAAGCTGCGGAGTTAGGCAAAGCCAAGAAGCCCGTTATCCTGGTGCGACCGGAGACCAGCCCGGAGGATATTCATGGCATGGGCGTGTCCCAGGGCATTCTCACGCAGCATGGTGGCATGACCTCCCACGCGGCGGTGGTGGCGCGCAGTTGGGGTACTCCTTGCGTCGCCGGATGCGAGGTGCTCCGCGTGGATATCGAAGCGCACCAGTTCACCGTAGACAAGCGAGTGATCAAAGAAGGGGACTATATCTCGATAGATGGCTCCACGGGCGAGGTCTTCGCTGGCCAAATCTCCACTGTCGAGCCGCGCTACGAAGAGGAGACCGACCTGATCCTCCTCCTCGGCTGGGCGGACAAAGCGCGGCGATTGGGCGTATGGACCAACGCCGACTATCCGCGCGATGCGGTGGTGGCCCGTAAATATGGCGCGCAAGGAGTCGGCCTCTGCCGCACCGAGCACATGTTCTTCGAGGAAGATCGCCGTCCGATCATCCAAAAGATGATCCTGGAATCGCTGGAAGCTGCCCCCATCGAGAGGAGGCTGTTCGACTTGCGGGCGCGGGTAGAAGCCGATCCCACCGATGAGAACGCCAAGAAGGAACTCGCCAAACTGGAGGAGGAAGCGAGCAGGGACCCATCGGTCATTGCTTATCGTGAGGCGTTGGCGGCCCTTCTTCCTCTCCAGAGAAGCGACTTTGAAGGCATCTTTGAGGCCATGAACGGCCTGCCGGTGATCATCCGCCTCATTGACCCACCGATGCATGAGTTTCTGCCGCCGCGGGAGGAATTGATCGAACAGGTCACGCGGCTGCGTTGCACAGGCGAGAACCCGAGGGTGCTGAAAGAGCTAGAAGAGAAGGAGGAGATCCTCCGCGTCGTCAATAACCTTTGGGAAGTCAACCCGATGCTCGGCCTGCGTGGCTGCCGCGTGGGCATCATGTACCCTGGCGTGACCGAGATGCAGGTGCAGGCGATCTTTGAGGCGGCCTGCCGCCAGGCGAAGAAGGGCGTGGATGTCCACCCAGAGGTCATGATCCCGCTGGTGGGCCAGGTGAACGAATTGCACGTCGAACGCGACAAGCTGGAAAAGGTGGCCAAGCAGGTCATGGCGAAAGAGGGCATCCAATTAGACTACAAGTTCGGCACGATGATCGAAGTGCCGCGCGCTGCCCTCACCGCCGATGAGATTGCGCAGTATGCGCAGTTCTTCTCCTTTGGCACCAATGACCTGACGCAGATGACCTATGGCATCTCGCGCGATGATGCCGAGGGCAAGTTCCTGCTGCAATACGTAGACCGCAAGCTCATGGCGGAGAACCCGTTCCAGGTTCTCGACCGCACGGGCGTAGGGAAACTTATGCGCATGGCCGTGGAGCTGGGGCGCAAAACCAACCCCAAGCTCGAGATCGGCATCTGCGGCGAGCATGGCGGCGATCCCAGCTCCATCGAATTCTGCCATCAACTTGGCCTCAATTACGTCAGCGCCAGCCCTTATCGCGTCCCTGTAGCGCGGCTGGCCGCGGCACAGGCTGTATTAAAGGAAAAGAAAACTCGCGAATTGCCCAACGGTTAGCAGTATCGGAATCGGAGGGAGATCAGGCAACATGAAGATGATGCGCATAGGCAATACTCCGCTCCAAGCTTCGCGGATCGCGTTCGGCTGTATGCGCCTGAGCGAAGAGCGGAAGGAGGCGTTGGCCTCGGTCAAGGCGGCATTGGAGCAAGGGATCACCTTGTTCGATCACGCCGATGTCTACGCTCGCGGGGCGCGGGAGGAGATTTTCTCCGCGATCTGGGACGAGGTGCCAGGGCTGCGCGACAAGATCATTCTGCAATCCAAGTGTGGCATCCGCTTTGCGGGGGACCCAGACCCAAACGCGCCGAAGCGATATGACTTTAGCTATGAGCACATCGTGCGATCGGTCGAGGGCAGCCTGCGACGGCTGAAGACGGACTATCTGGATATCCTTCTGTTGCACAGGCCGGATATGCTGATGGAGCCTGCCGAGGTCGCGCGCGCCTTCAATGAGCTGCATCGGGCTGGCAAGGTGCGCTATTTCGGCGTGAGCAACCATACAGCGGCGCAAATCCAGTTGTTGCAGAAATGGCTGGCCCAGCCGATCGTGGTCAACCAACTCCTGGTCAGCCTGTTAGAGTCGCAGTTCCTGGAGGTGGGCGTCAACCTGACCACAAGGCCATTGCTCCTCAAGATACGCGGCGACGGCACGCTAGAGTACTGCTGGCTGAACGACATTACCATCCAGGCGTGGAGTCCCCTGTCGGGCGGCGCCCTCTCGGGGAACCTGCCCAATCAGCCTGAAGAGCGGGTACAGCAGACGGCAGAGCTTGTAGCCGCGCTGGCCGAAGCGAAAGGCGTCAGCAGAGAGGCTATTGTCATCGGCTGGCTGCTGAGGCATCCTAGCGGCATACAGCCGGTGATCGGCACGACGAATCCGGCGCGCATCCGCGCGGCGTGCCAGGCGGTGGACGTGGAACTGAACCGAGAGGAATGGTACCGCCTGTTCGTCGCAGGGCGCGGCGGAGACATCCCCTAGGCGAATCAGTTCAGGGAGCAGCTATGGCTCCCGCTATTAGCCATCTCGCAAAAACGGTATATCGCCACCACATTCTGCGCTGCATTCTGCCGCTTCTGTTTGTGCTGCTTCCATCCGTCTCCCTTTGGTTTGGGCAATCCTCTACCGCCCAGGCCCCCAGCGTCACCATGAACAAGAGCGCCTCTCCCATCCAGGTGCCCTCGCGGGGCCGCGTGACCTACACCATCACGCTCGTCAACGAGGGCTTGCAGGCGGCCCGTGACGTGGGAGTGGCTGATTTCCTGCCCGCCGGATTCAGCTATGTGCGCGGCTCCAGCAAAGTTTACAGCAATAGTGCCCTCATCTCCACCACTGATCCCATCATCATGGGGCAGATGCTTTTCTGGCGGTACTTCACCCTGCCCGCTGCCCGCCAGGGGAGCTATTACGGCATCCACACCTTCATCCAGGAGCGTTGCAACTCGGACGATATCAATTACCAGTTGGATCGGGCGCTCGAACTCATGGGGCCTGGTGCTTATGTCAAGCAACTTTTCCATTGGATCACGCCCGAGACGAGGGGGCCGCTCCCCTGCTGGGTGGATTTCGTGAACCGCGCCTATGATCGGGGGCTAGTCCCCGTCGTGCGCTTACAGGGAGTGCATGGCGGCCCCTACTGGCTCAAGCCGGAGCCGGACGCCCCCGGCGATTATACGACTATCGCAGAAGCCTATAAGCGCGTTGTGCAGGGATTGCCCCGCCGCGATGGGCATCGTCTCTATGTGGAAATCTGGAACGAGCCTAATTTGGACATCGAGTGGGGCGGGCAACCCAATCCGATAGAGTATGGCCATTTCCTGGTGGATGTGGCTGCGGCTATCCGTTCGTTGGGCGATCCGCGCGTTGTGATCCTTAACGGCGCACTGGCGCCCGGGGGCAACTATAACAACCTGGCCTTTATTGACGCCCTGGCGACGGTGCCTGGGGCATTAAACGCCTTTGACGTCTGGGCAGCACATCCCTATCCTGGCAACCATCCGCCTGAATATAACATCCACGACAACACGGCAGTCTATCGAGACCTGACGATTGACAGTTTTCTTCCGGAACTGGAACGGCTGGCGGCGCATGGTCGGACGGGGCTTCAGGTGCTTTTAACGGAGACCGGCTACGCCCTGGGCCAAAACAACTTTGGCTTTGAGGGCTACCCTCCTATCAGCGAGGGAAACCGCGCCGATTATATCAGGCGTGCTTACCGCGATTATTGGCGACGCTGGCCTGAGGTGCTCGGCGTATGCCCTTACGAATTGGTGGACCCTCGCGGCGATTGGTGGGTTTGGGATTGGCTTTATCCCGACGGGCGACATCACGAGCAATACGATGCCGTCGCAGCCCTGCCTAAGGAGGCCCCCCTGGTTGCCAGCCGGTTGACCATCATCTTTCAGGCCACCGCTGCCGAGGCGGGCGGGGTCTACTATAATCAGGTGGACGCTACCTCCAGCAATGCGACGATCCTCAGCCTGCGCGACGTCGCTCCGGTGACTGTCCTGGCTCCAGTAGCGACGCGCACGCCCACCCAAACCGCAACTGCAACGCCCACGCTTAGCGGAACACCGCCGACACCTACCGCCACGCCGCTCTGTCCAGAGCAACTGACCAATGGAGATTTTGAATCGTCCACAGGGTGGACGCTCTCCCGGGCCGAGTATACGACGACGCCGGTTCATACAGGCCAGCGTGCGCTGCGCCTGGGCATCGTGGATGGCATTAACGTCTACAGTTTTTCCTCCGCCATGCAGGGCGTATCGCTTCCCGCTGATGCATCGCGTGCCACCCTCTCCTTTTGGTACTATCCGATATCCGGCGACACGCTTAATGACCTGCAAATGGTGCGCCTCTATGAAAACGGCGTCCTGCTCGCCAGTCTGATGAGGGAGCCTTCTAATGCCCGCCAGTGGCTGTGGAGGGAGTATGATCTGTCCCCCTATCTGGGGCGGACGATCCAGTTGTATTTCGGCGTGCGCAACGACGGACAGGGGGGCAGCACGGCCATGTATCTGGACGATGTGTCGGTTACAACCTGTGGGGCGGCCTGGCTCTCGCCGACGCCCACCCATACCCCCACTCGCTCGGCCACGCCCAGCCCTACTCCGACAACAACGCCGGCCTGGACAAGCACACCCACGCCGACGGTGGGAGTAACGCGGAGGCCCACTTGCGCCGAGTTGGTGAGCAACCCCGGCTTTGAAGATGACGCGGCCTGGGAAATCCCCGATACAGCCCATCCAGCGCAATATTCAGAGGGCCGGGCGCACATGGGACGTCGCTCGATGCTCTTGGGCATCCCCGAAGGAGAAAATATACGGAGCTATTCCAGTGCGCGACAGCTTTTGACTCTTCCGGCGGATGCGACGCGGATCACTTTTTCCTTCTGGTATTTCCCTATTTCCGACGATGGGGCGCACGACCGGCAATACGTCCTTATCCTGGACGAGCAGAACGTCTATTTGGAGACGGTGATGTGGTTTGGTTCTAACCAGGGTGTCTGGCTATCTCGCGCCCATTCGCTGGACCAATATGCCGGGCGCAGGATCAAAATCCACTTCGGCGTGTACAACGACGGCCAGGGAGGCAGCACCGCCATGTACGTGGACGATGTCTCCATCCGCGCCTGTTGGGGCGTTCAGCATATCTCCTTGCCTTTGATCCTCAAAAACCCCGACGCCGGGTTCGTAGTGACGGCTTCAGCCGTCCCCGACGCCACAGAGCGACTAAAGTCGCTACTACAAACGGATATGCGCACTATATTGGCGCAGGATTCGAGTTTGGCCGGCTTCGGCGAGGCGGCGCAAGGCTCGGCCCCCTGGAGCTTGCCCATCAAGCGAACGCCAGGCCCTGCTGATACATCTCGCCTCGCGCTCAATGCCAGGACGAGACGACTGTATGTGGCCTGGGGAGGCCGGCTATTGGTTCTGAATGCGGATGATGGGGCGTTGCTGGCCTCGCTGCCTATCGCAAGCCGGGTACACGGCCTGGCGGTGGATGAGGAACGAGATCGCGTGTATATCAGCGAGCGCGAAAATGAACAACTCTGGGTTCTGGATGGGGCGACGAATCGCGTGCTGGCCAGGGTAAAAGGCATCCCGCAGCCGGGAGGTGTGGCTACTATTGGTGACCGCGTATATATCACAGCGACAGGGAGCGACGAACTCCTTGTCCTCGATAGCGAGACGTTCGAGATCCTGGAACGTGTGCCTGTAGGACGAGCGCCCTATGCTGTAGCCGCCGACCCCGCTGCCCGGTGCATCCTAGTGGCCAATGCCGGTGAAGCCAGCATCACTGCCATAGACCGATTTGACACCCAGGCCAAAAGTGTTGTATCCTTAAGTGGCCTGGGCCATCCCCAAAGCATTGCCACGCATTCCGCCAGCGCCGAGTTCTACGTAACCTACGCCATTTCGCCCAAGCACCACGCCATCGCGGTCATTGATGGGAACAAGCCAGCGGTCACGCGAACTTTGCAGGGAACTGCCAGGCAACCCCTCGTTGGAGCCTATGGCGTGGTTGTGCATCCCGCCGGAGAGCGGCTCTATGTCGCAGATGGCGCTGTATTGTGCGTGCTGGATAGCCGGAGCGGGCAGATCATGGCGAGGCTGCCGGTTGATGGTGCGGCTTATGCTCTGGAGATGGCGGTTGATGCTTTCACCAGGCGCGTTTACATAGTGGACGCGCGGCAGGCGAAGATCACCGTGCGGCAGGATTAAAGGGCAAGATGTTATGGGTATTATAGACGAAATCAAAGAACGATTAGACATCGTCGAGTTCATCGGCCAGTATGTGCCTCTGAAAAAGGCGGGGCGCAATTATCAGGCTCTCTGTCCCTTTCACACCGAGAGGACGCCTTCCTTCATCGTTTTCCCGGATAGGCAAAACTGGCATTGCTTTGGCGCGTGTGGTACTGGCGGCGACATCTTCAGCTTTGTCATGCGCCGCGAGAATATGGATTTCTCCGAGGCCGTGCGCTACCTGGCTCAGCGTGCGGGCATTGCGCTTCTGCCTCGCAGCGAAGAGGAGGCCGCTGCCAGCCGAGCCAAGAAGCTTTTGCTGGAGATCAACGAGGAGGCTGCGGCTTATTTCCACCGCCTGTTGCTCGAATCGGCTGACGGGGAGCGCGCCAGGCGATACCTGGCACGGCGAGGCATCGAAAAGGAGACGATTGCCAGGTTTCAATTGGGCTATGCCCTGGACGATTGGCACGCTCTGGAACGGCATCTCACCTCCAAGGGGTATCATGTGCCAGATATCGTGGCGGCGGGCCTGCTGGCTGAGCAAGAGGACGGCGGCCAGCACGACCGCTTCCGTGGCCGCCTGATGTTCAGCATCCGCAACATGCAGGGGCACGTGGTGGGCTTTGGGGGCCGCGTCTTGGATGAGGGGCTGCCCAAGTATCTGAATTCACCCCAGACGCCCCTATTTGACAAAAGCAGCGTTTTGTATGGAATAGACCTTGCCAGAGAGGCGATTCGCAGCGAGGGATTGGCCATCATTGTCGAAGGGTACATGGATGTCCTGATGGCCCACCAGCACGGCCTCAAGAACGTCGTGGCGTCCCTGGGCACCGCGCTCACCGAGGGACAACTGAAAACCCTGAAGCGGCTGACGAAAAAGCTGGCCCTGGCCCTCGATTCCGATGCGGCGGGAGATCGGGGAACCTTGCGTGGGTTGGAGACCGCCAGGCAAGTCATGGATCGCCAGGTTGTGCCGGTACCGACCTGGAAAGGATATATCACCTACGAGACCCAACTAGACGCCGAGATCAAGATCATCACCCTTCCGCCTGGCAAAGACCCCGATGAGATCATTCGAGATAGCCCAGAGGCCTGGGCCGGGCTGGTTAAGGAGGCGCTGCCGGTCGTGGAATACTATTTCCGCGCTTTGACCGCTGACCTCGATCTGCAATCCCCCAAAGGGAAGGCGGAAGCGGTGAGCCGGCTGCGACCCATCATCGCCGAGATCGGCAGCAGTGCGGAGCGCGCTCATTATATGCAAGAGCTGGCCCGCCTGGTCAAAATGAGCGAGCGTGCCCTGGAAATGGAGATCAAAAAGCAGGCTCCCGCCCGGCCCACGCCGGAGGCGAAAAAGAGCGGCCAGTTTTCTGGCTTCCCAGGATTGAGCCTCAGCGTGGAGAGGTATCTTTTGTTCCTGCTGATGCACGATCCCGCCCTTTTCAAGACGGTGAACGAGGTCCTGGCGCGTGTCCAGCTCAAGCCGTTGGAGAGCGAGGATTTCGGCCAGCCGGAGCACCGCCAAATCCTGGCTATGTTATTAGACAAGAAGGAACACGGGGAGCCTTTCCAAATAGAGGAGCTGGATCTCTCCGCGGAGCCGCTCTGGGGTAACCTTTACCAGGAGTGGCGGGAGTTCTTGGGACACATTGCTTCGCTGCCGGAGACGGATTTGGCGCTGGCCGCAGGGCGCTGCGCGCTGCAACTACGCAAGCTGCGCCTGGAACAACGTCTGGTTGAGTTGCAGTATTTGAATGAAGATGCGCAGCGCGACAACGATAGCGAAGCCATGAAACGTTGGGGGGAATTGGTATTGCAATGCAGCCACGAAGAAGGCCGCCTTGATGAGGCCCTGAGCAAGGTCACTGTCCTGGGCTATAAGTACAAAGAGGAATCGCCGCTTTTGTAGGGCTTGCGACAGCCATCGCTTGCTGACTCGGCTCAACGTCGCGCTGGGGATGCAGACGAAATGTAGACAAGCGAAACCATCACCATACCTGCCGAGAGGAAAACCAAAGCATGGATGAAGCAGTAGACGACAGCGACTTCCTGGCCAACGACGAAAGTTCCGTAGAAATGGCTTGCGAGCTTTTCGATGAAGAGCGGGAAAGACGCATTGATCGGCTTCTGACCAAGGGTATCCGACAGAAATTCGTCAGCCAACGGGATATCCTGGACGTCTTTCCCGACGTGAAACTCGAGGCTGCGGAACTGAACGCCCTTTACAACGCCTTTTTGGAGATGGGCATCGCTATCCTGGAAACCGAGGAGCAGGAAGGAAGCGGAGAAAGCGGCGGACTATTGGCAGAGGTGACAGCCACTGGGGGGGCCGAGGTGCCCCTGCTCTGGAGCGAGCGCGAGCCTGCCAACGATCCCGTGCGGATGTATCTGCGCGAGATAGGCCGTGTTCCCTTGCTGACGCCCCAGGAGGAGAGCAAGCTTTCCGAAATGGTCATGCGGGGCCTGGCTTCGCTGGAGCAACTCGACCGAGCGGACCCGCATGACGAGCGCCGCAGCGTACTGGAATATAATCGCCAACAAGGGGAGGCCGCACAGCGTCGCCTCGCGGAAACCAATCTACGGCTGGTGGTGAGCATCGCCAAACGTTATGTCGGGCGGGGGATGTCCTTCCTGGACCTTGTTCAGGAGGGAAATATCGGCTTGCTGCGTGCGGTCAAGAAATTCGATCACCGCAAAGGCTTCAAGTTCAGCACCTATGCCACCTGGTGGATTCGGCAGGCGATCAGCCGAGCGTTGGCAGACCAGGCACGGACGATCCGCATACCGGTGCATATGGTCGAGTCTGTTAATCGCCTGATGCGTGTTTCGCGGGAGTTTTATCAGAAAGCAGGGCGAGAGCCGACTCTCGAAGAGTTGGTTCTGAATATGGATATTCTGTCGCCTGCCGACCGGCAGAAGATTGCCCAGGCCCTGGCGGACGGTAAGCCGTTGGACGGCAACCTGCACAGGCGGCTACGCAAAGCTACAACCAAAGTGCGTCGGCTTGCGCACATCGCTCAGGAACCGATGTCGCTGGAAATGCCTGTTGGAGCGGATGAACATAACTCTTTGGGCGACTTCATCGAGGATGACTCGCTGATAGGGCCGGCCGATGCGGTCACACTACAACTGCTTAAGGAACAGATGGGTGAGATCCTGGAATCCTTGAGCCGACGCGAGCGCCTCGTTTTGAAACTGCGCTACGGCCTGGAGGATGGCCGGCCACGCACCCTGGAAGAGGTGGGCGAGAAGTTCGGCGTCACGCGCGAACGGGTTCGCCAGATCGAATCCAAGGCGCTGCAAAAACTGCGCCATCCTACACGCACCCGCAAATTGAAGGATTACCTGTGAGGGTATCGGCTGGATGACCCTCTAGCCTCGGACTGTACCAGCGCGCGTTGTAGTAATACAGCCACAGTGTACCATCATACCGCTGCCCGGTGAAACGGTAAGGGATGGACAGAGTGCCGCTCCCCCGGCTCGTCCCATAGGGGCGGTAACGCTGGCTGCCTACCTGTGCACCCGTCGTGTTCGTCGTCGAGAGCAGGTGGTCGGCGTGGATGCAACTGACGCCGGAGGAGTTGCGCAGGGCGAGGCGACGACCACTACGCTGTAGAGGGAAGGACGAAGTAATTCGTTAATTCTTCCTGGTACTGAACCTCAAAGATTCGCGAAGCCGTTTCCAGGGGCTCACGGTAGCGCGGCTCTTCGCGTAAAGGAACGACAGGGTTCGCCTCGACAGGTAAAGTGGGCTTACCTATTTCAAAAACGACCTGGCCAAACGGGGTGATTCTGAAGTTTATATTCACTGTCATGATGATTCTCCTCCCACGATCCTCTATGACGCTTGTTCTGTTTTCTCTATCCACTTGCCCCCATAAGTTCTGCCCTCAATGCCGATAATTGGGGATTGACGAAGCACCTCCCTCTGGACTATTTGTGGGATCGCCTGAGTAATCTGCCCAAGGAGCTGCTGGACGATCTGTTGAAAATTCGCGGGTAACTGCGTCGGGTCAATTCCAGCCGGCAATCCGAGGTTCAAGTTGATGTTGATTTGAGGATTAGGTGGTATCTGTCGCTTGCGTCGAAAGATCGAGCTGATTTCGAAGACATCCAACCTGGGAACGCTCTCAATCACGGCCAAGGCGATGTTCTCCTCAGAGTGCTCTTCTTTGTTTTTGGTGATCAGCAACTCCTCAGGATCAATGGGTTCATCGAGCTTCAATAAGATCTCATATTCCTGATAGAGGCGCCAGATAAGTGTCTCGAGGATATCGTCAGGCTTATCCACGGAAAGGCCCAGTTCAGCGGCCTCGCGGCGCCCAATCGCATGGCCGTGAGAGTACATTTTCTCCGTAAGCGCATCGATAATGGTTCCGATTCGATCCTCGTCGATCTTTTCCTTCCGCGATGTCAAAAGCTTTCTAGCCACGAGACGGATGTGAGAATACTGCCTGTTGACGCTTCCCAGTGTAAGTGGCGTCAAATGGTTTGCCAGTTGAGAGACGACTTGAGCCAGGGCGGCCTGGTCGTTGATGTTCGCTCTCTCACGCATAAATGAAATATAGGATGACACGTCCTCCACACTAATCTCGGGAGGCGGCACTGTTGCTTCTCCAACGATGGCTCTCACCAAAGTAGGGTCAATAGGGCTCAGTTCAGCCTTTTTGCCCATGACGATTCGATCAGCTCCTAACGAGATCATTGTAGCGGCGCTATGGGCTTTGTAAGGGATCAGTACGTGAAACTCTTCGCAGAACTCGCGAATCATGGTGATAATACGCCAGGGAACACTGACATCGCCTCCGCGACTGTAAAGGAACAAGTCTATCTTCTGTACTGGAGGAGCAGCTTCCGCCGATGCCAGGAGATGTTTATACAGGGGAAGAACCGCGTCCTCGGCTATTCTGGAACCTATCGGCTTCCGGTCGCCGGTGAAATACACCACCACACGAGAGCCCCGTAACTTCTCAATCTCGCCAATCAGCCTTATCCTGTTTTCTCTACTCATTGTGCCACTTCCAAACTGTGATCCAGGGTTCTAGTCGCAGACAATAGCGAAGGGAACAAGAAGCAAAACCACCTGGTGTAATTATAGCCTATAACTGAAGAGATGTAAAACGCCCCCAAAAGGCATGCCGGTGAACCTTTGATGCTCCTCTGGTGTCAAGGCGATGCTTGGCATCGTAACGGCACTTGGGCACTCCGCCCGGGAGCCCAGGTGCGCCTGCAGGCAACTCACCAATATGCTCAGTTGATAGTACGCAGCCAGGCATATTCTGCCTGATGTGAGGATCGTTTCAGTTAATCATATCCATATAATTTTCTTTGTCAAATGAGAAATTTATGACTAATATGGAAA
>CAYPON010000066.1:0-13131 GCA_964412315.1 uncultured Anaerolineae bacterium
CTCGCTGGCCGTCTCCCAGGCGATCAGGATGCCGCCGCGGCCAGGTGTCACCGAGGAACCGGCCAATACCACCGACTCCGGGGGAGAGCAAACCGGGCCCCACACCGGACCATAAAGCGGAACTTCATCACCATACTTAATCCCATAATCCGTCCAACCTTGCCACCAATCAACCCCCTGAGTCCCCTCTAGTTCAAACCAGACGTAATAAACACCTTCCTCGCCTGGCAACTGCCATTTTATTCCAGTCAAGCCAGTTTTGTCGTCCGGACCGCACTCCCAGGCACCAAATTCACTAGAGCCAGCAGTGACGTCGTCGCATGACACACATAGTCTGATAGTCACATGGCTGATAGCGGGATCTCCGGAGGAGGTGACCTTATAGTGCCACTTACTGTACCATATGCCGCCAACCTGGTAGTACTCTAAGTGGTCAAAGGTGATGGAATGGCTAACCGCCGCGCTCACTGGCGTCACCAAGGATGCCATCAGAACCAGTGCAAGCACTACCTTAAGTACATCAACAGAGAGTCTTTTCGCGAACATTGTTGCTGCCTCCTATATTTTGAGTTTTTGTATCTGATCCTCATTAGAACCTGAAGCGGGACTATACATCCAAGCCCTCTCTATAATACATCAAGACCGTAGCAAAATCAATAGTTTTAGCTTACAATTTGCTTACAATTTTCGGCTTGGTGTATACTCGTCGCCTGGGGGGGGCGGCTCTTGCGCCAAAAGAAAGCCCCCTGCATTCGATAAGTGCAGGGGGCTTCGCCCTCACCTGTCTATCGCACATTCCAGGTGCCCATCAATCTCCAGGGCGTAATATTGCCAGGGGCATCTTGTGCCCTGAGATACAGGTTGTGCACGCCACGGAAACCTTCCTTGAAGCTGAGCGTCCAGGTCACCGTCAGCTTCTGCCCCCCTTCCTCTACCTGCACACGGCAGCCCGCGCGATGCAAAGCCGCATAGGTCCCGCCAACGAGGGAGAACTGCCCCGTGCTGCGATCATAGCGCGCCACCACTTTTGCCGCCGCAGTGGGGCTATCGCCGATCAGCAGGGATACCTTGCTCAGGTCGCCATCCGCATCACGGAAAGTGGCGGTGAACCTTTGCGGCGTGGAGTAGACTTGGCCGCTATTCTTCGGCCAGAGGGCGATCACCAGCGGCCTGTTCCACTGCCCTCTGCCCAGGTCATGCAGCCCTATCTGCATAACGCCGTCACCCGCCTCGACATCCTCCAGCCAGTAGTGATAGCTCACAGCCGGCCTGGCGGTCCTGTCCAGATAGCTGTAGCTGGCCCCTGCTACGCCTGCCCACCGGGATGGGATCAACTGGCTGTTGATCTTGATTGCCGTCTGGGGGTTATCTCCCGTGCTGCGGTAGAGGTTGAAGCCGAGGTTGTTGATCTCGCTGGCCGTCTCCCAGGCGATCAGGATGCCGCCGCGGCCAGGTGTCACCGAGAAACTTGCCAGATCAACTGACTCCGGAGGGGCACAGGTAAAGGAGGAGCTTGTCATAGAGCCGTAGCCCACAAGCTCGGCTTTCAAGGTGTGTGGGTTGCCGTTGTAGACGCGAGATTGAATGGTTGGATAATCACTCCAGGGCTTAGATATGGTATGATTATCGCAATGAGAGTACCTGTGGTCTATCGGTATCGTGGCGAATGACGTGGAATCGCTATCGAGGTATACCTTTAAGGTGAATTGCCCATAACACAGGTAGACAGTGACCGAAAAGCCTGCGATAGGAACATCGCAATAGCCATACACACCGACGACATGACACTCTATAGGCGGAACAACGCCACCCTTCCCCTCCGCACTGGCCATGGGTATCAGGGAGAGCATCATCGCCAGTAGAATCACTACTGCTAACAGCTTTGTGGGGAACCTTCTTGTTAACATCGAAACCTCCTCTAATGCCCCCCCCTAGTCTGTTCCTATACTCTGGAGCTTACAGGCAACGATGAACGATACAATGCTCCACACTGTCCCAATTATACATACAAGCCGATCATAATCAATAGTTTTACCTTACAATTTGCTTACAATTTCTCTGTTCACCGATTTTGACAGTAGAGCCTACTGGTGCTAAAACTTAACTGGCGGAGGAGAGATTCGGCATGGATCTCCCCCGCACGTTTGCTGCCATGCGATGACACAAGTAAATCATAAGGAGGTACTGGCCTATGGAACTGAAAACGCTTCTCTTTGAGGAACCGGGGAAACAGAACACGGATGCCACCCTCGCCATTGCCAAAGAGCGGGCAGTGGCTTTGGGGATCAAACAAGTCGTCGTCGCCTCCTCTCATGGCTCCACCGCTCGCAAGGCCCAGGCCCTGTTCGCGCCCCTCGGCATCGTGGTTATCGCGGTCAGCATCTGTCACGGCTGGGAGAGCGAAGGATGGTGCATGTCGGCGGAGAGCAAGGCCGAGCTTGAGGCGTTGGGGGTGCAAGTCCACACAGGCATCCATGCCCTGGGCGACAGCGTGGGGTCCGCTTTTTCGGAGAAACGGGGCGGGAACGCGACAGAGGAGATCGTCCGCGATACCCTGTATCGTTTCTGCCAGGGGATGAAAGTGACCGTGGAATGCGTCTTGATGGCCGCTGATGCAGGGTTGCTGGATATGAGCCAGGAGGTCATCGCCATCGCTGGCACTGATAGCGGCGCAGATACGGCCATCGTCTGCAAGCCGGCCTACCCCCGCACGTTCCACGAATTGCGCATCCGGGAGATTCTGGCCAAGCCGCGTTGATTACGCATTTGACAAAAACCCCCTTGTCAGGTAACATAGAGGCGGTCGTGCTAGATGGGGAGCTAGCGGTGCCCTGCACCCGCAATCCGCTATAGCGGGATCGAATTCCCTTCGGAGGCTCCGTGCTTCTGGGGACTGTCGGCGACAAGCGGCGTTGAAGATTGGGTCCTGCGCGGCGAGGGCCTGTGAACCCCGCCAGGTCCGAGAGGAAGCAACGGTAAACAGTTTCCTTCGGGTGCCGCAGGGCAGCCTGGTCGGAGCTGGCTGTCCTCGATAAGCCTGGAGGCCGGTGTCGAAGAGGGGTGCACGACCGGGCCAAAGAAGGGGTGGGGCGCACGCCTCACCCCTTGTCGTATCCAGAACCTATCCAAAAGTGGGCGTTTCTGACGGGCATAAAGCTACGAAGGTGCTGGATAAGCGAAGGGACGCCACTCGTGGAAAAGTCTGTTATCGTCGTTGGGGGAGGCGCGTCCGGCATGATGGCTGCTGGCAGGGCAGCGGCTTGTGGGGCCCCGGTCCTGCTTTTGGAGAAAAACGGCCGGTTGGGAGCCAAGCTGCGCATCACCGGCCAGGGCCGCTGCAATCTGACCAACGAAACGGACTTGGATGACTTTGTGTCCCATTTTGGGCCGAATGGACGCTTTCTCTATCGCGCGTTCTCCCATTTTTTCCAGGATGACCTCCGCGCTTTCCTCCAGCAACGCGGCGTCCCCACCGTCGTGGAGCGCGGGCAGCGGGTTTTCCCTGTTTCCAACGATGCCCGCCAGGTGGTGCAGGCTTTCGCCAGCTATCTCTCGGAAAACCGGGTCCAGGTTCAATATCGTACCACTGTGACCCGCCTGCTCCTTAAAGAGCAAAGCATCGCTGGCCTGGAAACGGCGAAGGGGGGAACCGTTCAAAGCCGGGTGGTGATCTTGGCCACAGGAGGCGCGTCTTATCCCCTCACCGGGTCCACAGGCGACGGCTACCGCATGGCCGAGGCGATTGGCCACCATATTATACCTTTGCAGCCAGCTTTGGTGCCGCTGGTCGTCCAGGAAAGCTGGGTGCGCGAACTGCAAGGTCTGAGCTTGCGCAATGTCCGCGCCTCGCTTTATCTAAACGGCAGGCTCCTCGCGCAGGAGTTCGGTGAAATGCTTTTCACCCATTTCGGGGTGTCCGGCCCGATCATCTTGACTCTGAGCAAGCGGGCGGTCGCAGCCTTGTCCCAGGGGCGTGTCGAATTGGGCATTGATTTCAAGCCGGCGCTCACCGACGAGCAACTGGATCTTCGCCTGCGGCGCGACCTGGAACAATTCAGGCGACGGGGTTATCGGAATATCCTGAAGGGCCTGATCCCTTTGCGTTTGCGCGATCCCTTTGTCGCCTTGACCGGCATTGCGGCGGACAAGCCGGGGCATCAGATCACGGCGGAGGAGCGCCAACGGCTCCTGGCCCAACTGAAGGACACGCGGCTTACCGTCGTGGCCTCCCGGCCGCTCAGCGAAGCGATCATCACCGCAGGGGGTGTGGACGTTAGTGAGATTGACCCACGCACTATGGCTTCCAAGCTCGTCCGCGGGCTTTACTTCTGCGGGGAGGTGATAGATATAGACGCGGATAGCGGGGGCTATAATCTGCAAGCTGCCTTCTCCACAGGTTATCTAGCGGGCGAATCCGCCGCGGAACTGTGGCACAGTCTACACCTTCCCGCAGATTCTGAACCTGCGGGAAGGTCACGAGGTGAAGAGCGTGCCGCCCGATGAACCCTCCCCAGGCCCGAACACTGGCGACTCCCACTTCCGCTGGCGCCCCCTAAAGGGTTTGCTGACTTGCCTCATGCTGGTCGCTCTCGGCGGTGGCATGTTCCACGCCTATGAGCGGACGCGCCACCAGGTGATCTTGCGCCTGGACGACCGGGTGGAATATGTGCATACTCACCAGGTCACCGTGGGCGGTTTGATACGGGAACTGGGTCTCTCCTTATCCGAAGGGGACATCGTGCTTCCAGAGGAGCATTCTCCTCTGGCCCCTGGCGATACCATCATGGTTCAGCGTGCGCGATCGGTGTGGATCGAGGCCGATGGCAGGGCATTCTTGCACCGGACGCATCGCCAAACGGTGAGCGAGATTCTGCAAGAGAGCGAGATTGATGTTCAGGCTTATGACCGTATTTTCCTGGATGATCGTGAAGTCTCGGGGGAGAGCTACCTGCCGGCCTCCTCGTTTTCCGGGCAGCATCGCGGAAGGGATGCGCCAGGCCGACCCTCCGTTCGCCTGAGCATCGAGCGCGCTGTGCCTCTGGTGTTGCACGAGGGCGGCGCTCAGGTGATATTCTACACCACCGCCAAAATGGTAGGTGAGGCTTTGTGGCAGGCTGGCATCACGTTGTATCTGGGCGATACCGTCGAGCCGGAACTGGATAAGCCGGTATCGGCGGGAATGCACGTTCATTTGCTCCGCTCTAAACCGATCCTCATCCTGGCTGATGGTGCGACCATCAAGACGAGAACCCAAGAGAAGACGGTGGCTGCTGCCCTTGCTGCCAAGGGGATCTACCTGGCGGGCAAAGACTATAGCGAGCCTTCCTCTGATACTCCCCTCAGAGATGATTTACGCATCCACGTTGTGCGCGTCGTTGAGGAGTGGATGGTGGAATACGAAATCTTGCCTCACGAAACGGTGAGACAGGCGGACGCGGATTTAGAGATAGATCATCAGCGCATCGCTCAGGGAGGCCAGGACGGGATCAGAAAGAGGCGGTTCCATATCACCTACGAGAATGGGCAGGAAATATCCTGCACGCTGGAAAGGGATTGGATCGCCCAGGAGCCACAAAGGCGCATCATCGTCTACGGCATGCGCATTGTTCTCCGCGAGTTGCAGACTCCTGAGGGCATGGTGCGCTACTGGCGGCATTTCCGTGCCCTGGCGACTTCCTATACGGCGGCTACGTCCGGCAAGACCAGAGATGATCCCTATTACGGCATTACGCGCATGGGATGGCGCGCACGCAAGGGGATTATTGCTGTAGACCCGCGGGTTATCCCCCTGACAACCAATATGTACGTGCCCGGCTACGGCCTGGGCGTGGCTGGCGACACTGGTGGCTGGATCCTGGGGCAGCGTATTGATCTCTGCTATGACGAGGACAATCTCGTCTTGTGGTACAAGTGGGTGGATGTGTACCTCCTGGAGCCGGTGCCGCCAGTGGAGAAGATCACCTGGATCCTGCCCAATTGGCCCCAGGAGTACTGATGGAAGTACGTCAACTTTTGCGAGCCTATGGCATCGAACCTCGAAAGGGCTTGGGGCAGAACTTTCTTACCGAGCCGCGCATCCTTGCGCGCATCCTCGCCGCTGCCGAGGTAAAGGCTGACGATCAAATCCTGGAGGTAGGGCCGGGGTTGGGAGGACTCACCCGCGCTTTGGCCGAGAAAGCCAGGCGCGTCGTCGCTGTGGAACTGGACTCGCGGCTCATCGCTATTCTCAGGGAGACTCTCGCCGATTTGCCAAACGTCGAGCTTGTGCCGGCGGATATTCTCACGGTTGACGTCGGGAAAATCATGAGCGGCAATGCGGGAATTGCATCCTACAAGGTGGTCGCCAACCTGCCCTACAGCATCACCTCTGCCGCCCTCCGCCGCCTTTTGGAGAGCAAGCCTGCGCCGGAGTTGCTAGTGGTCATGGTGCAAAAAGAGGTAGCGCAGCGGATTACTGCCTCTCCAGGGCAAATGAGCTTGCTGGCGGTCAGCGTCCAATTCTACGGCAGGGCGCGCATCGTCACCTATGTCCCGGCCGGCGCGTTCTATCCCAGGCCCAAAGTGGATTCCGCCATCCTCCGCATCGAGACTTATGCCAAACCCCTGTTAGCAGTGGGTGACCCGGCGCGTTTTTTTGCCCTGGTACGAGCGGGGTTCGGCCAGCGCCGCAAGCAACTGCGCAACGCGCTGGCTCAGGGTTTGGGGTTGCCTGCTGCTGTTATTGAGGAAACGATGCAACGCTGTGGCCTCGATCCGAAACGTCGTGCCGAATCGCTGAGCCTGGAAGAGTGGGCAGCGCTGATGAACGCTATGGAAACGGCATACAGATAACGATCACACGGTGGGTCGCCGTGAGATAGGGCCAGCAACTGACCAGAGTGAGGCGCTCATCCAGCGTAGGGCCGATCCAACGCGCGTTCTTGTAGCGTACCTCCGGTGATTCCTCGTTCTCCTTGAGGATAAAAGCGTCGGTGACGATGTAGTGATATTCCATCTGATCCACGTAGAGATACACGTCGGCGCCCGGTTTCAGTGTCCAGAGATCCCGGAACACCTCGCCGCGGAAGTTATTGTGACCCGAAATGACGCAATTGTCCTGCTGTCCCGGATAGGCCGACCCGGAATGCCAGCCCGCAGCGTAATCAGCCACCCTCCATCCTGTAACGGTCCTCCCTTTATGGTCAACAAAAGTTTCCCATTTGACTTCTGCGACCTTGGCGTCCACGTTAAGGGCGGGGATGCGAATCCGCGTCGGTGGACGGGTAGCCGGGATATGGATCGGCGTGTGGGTAGGAGATGGTGTTAGCGTCGGAGTATCCGTTGGTGTGGATGTCTCGGTGGAAGTAGGGGTTGGCGTTTCCGTCGGAGTGTCCGTCGGCGTAAGCGTCGCCGTGGCAGTAGCTGAAGGCGTCTCCGTTGGCGTTACCGTCCAGGTCTCCGTCGGAGATGGAGTCCAGGAGGGGGAGGGACTTGGCGAAGATGTGGAGGTTGAAGTGGCTATTGGAGGTAGCGGGGCCATGACCACAGGCTCTTTGGCCTCATGCCGGAAGGAAAACGGCGACAGAATCAGCAGCGCAGTCAAGGAATAGAACAGAAATGCCCCCAACAACTGACGGGGCGGGATAACCATAACGCGCCGTGCGGAGGCTAGAAGTGCCCTGGCTTGACCTTCGCTCTCCTGCATCCATTCATGCAGAAGCAGGTATAGCCCCTCACTTTTCGATCTCAAGTCACGGGATATATCCTGGTAAGCTTGTAGAGCCATACTACGCCACCCGTATCCGTGGAGATTTCGGCGCTGCACTAAAAGTGCACAGTTTCAGTGTGCTTATTTATATCATATCATGGCTTCGCCTAAAGGTCAAACTGGGCGGCTTGCGGATTAAGATTCTTGCGTTCTGCGGCATAGATTCTCCCCTCACCCTGCCCTCTCCCTCAGGGAGAGGGTTAGGGTGAGGGATGGCTGATTTGACAATTTTCAAGTTTATGCTATGCTTATATTATCATCCAACTGATATTCAAGACCGATGGAGCAAGAACATGCGAGACAGTGAAAACGAACCTTCTGACCAGGTAGAGATTCGTAGCATCTTGGCCGACAATATAGCCAGCGAATCCGACGGAGCACCCGTTATGACCTCTGCATGGGCTGTGACAGATGGCAGCGCACAGGGCACGTTCGACTTTGTGAGTTGGTTCGATGCCATCGTTCACCTGCCCAGGCGCACAGTACCCCCCGGGGGCCTCCCTTTCCCCCCCGATCCTGTTTTTGCCGGACGAGGGGTGGAGCTAGCGGCTGTGCGCCATGCTATCCAAACGGGCGTGCCCTGCGTTGTTCAGGGCGCGCCTGGAATCGGCAAGACATCGCTGCTCGTCCAGGCTTTGTCTTTGCCGCAGTTTCCCTCCTTTTTCCAGGATGGCATCCTTTGGTTCGATGTTCAGAAGCTGACCTTTGCCAGCCTCTGCGATGAAATGGCGCGCCATCTGGGTGATCGAACCATCCCCCAAATGGAAAACCTGGAAGAAAAAGCTGCTGCCTTGAGGGCGCTTCTAGCTCATAGGAGCATTCTTGTCGTCTTGGACAACCTCAACGAAGCGGCGCTTGCCGTGCGTTTCTGTCAGACCGTCACCCCCCATATCCTCGTGTCTTCTCGCCAGCCTGTGGAATTGGAGGGCGCTTCCACCATCATCTTGGGGCCTCTGGCTGATGCGGAAGCCACTGCCTGCTTTTGGGCGCACGCTGGACGTGCGCCAGGCAACGAGGTAGGGGCACAACATGTTGTGTCCCTACTGAGCAACCATCCTCTCGCGCTCTCTCTGGCAGCCTCCTATCTGCGGCTCAAGAATCTTCGCCCCTCCCTGGTATTTGCCGAACTGTGCGAACTGGCGCCGCGGCTGCAAGAACCGGCCAAAGAGGACCAGGACGCCCGATATGCTATCCGGCTGGCTTTCGAGCTTCTCTACAACGCTTTGAGCGAAGAGCAGCGAGCACTTTTGACCATCTGCGGGGTTTTCTGGGGGGCGAGCTTTGCTGCGCCGGCTGCCGCCGCCGTATCGGGCAAGTGGCGTCAGCGAACGGATCTCTGGTTGAAAAGGGTTGGGGGCCGAGCGGGCGGCGCCTCAGCAACGGAGCAAAGCTGGGCTGATATAGAATGGGAATGGGCCGAACTTGTGCGCGCCGACCTGGAGGGTTTCTGCCAGCTTGGCTTGCTGAGGCCGGCCAGCCATCAAAGCGGCCGCTATTATCTGGTTCCAGCCATCGCCGAGCTGGTGCGGGAGAAGTTGGGCGCCGACTCGGAGGCGGCCTGGCAACGAGCAGTGGCTTACTATCGCGCTTATCTCAAGGCGCAACGCGCAGATCATGTCGCCATCGCCAGGGAGAAAGAGAATCTCCTGGGCGCATTGCACTGGGCATACCAGAGGCAGGCCTGGGAAGACGTCATAGATTGTGCTTGCGGCCTGGAATCCTTCTGGCACGCCCATGGCTATCTGCGCGAAGCAGCGGCCTATCTTTCCTGGGCTTTGGAAGCGAGCATCAACACAGGCAATCCGAGCGCCGAGCTTTATATCAACCAGTGCTTGGGCACGAACTCTTTTCTTCAAGGGGATTACGAGGTGGCGAAAGATCGCTATCGCCGCAGCCTGACGCTCGCCGTAGCCTGCGGGGATCAACTGGCGATGGCCCGCGCGCTGCACGCTTTGGGCAATGTGGCTTGTCGGCAAGGGGACTATGAACAAGCGCTGGATTACTACCAGCGAAGCCTGGCCAAGCGCGAGCTTTTGGCAGATCAGGCCGGGATCGGGGCTATCTTACATGCGCTGGGCAAGATCTACCAGAAACATGGAGACCTTGCCCGAGCCAAAGAGCACTATCGGCGCAGCTTGGAGATCAATCAGGCTACGAATAACCGGGTGGCCACAGCCTATCTGCTGCATCAATCCGCCATGATTGCCCAGGCGGAAGGGGAGTATCATCAAGCAGAGGAGTTGTACCAACGCTCTCTGTCCTTGAAAGAACAACTTGAGGATAAGGCTGGCATGGCGCGCACGCTTTATCAGCTCGGCGGGGTCAATGTCGCGCAAGGCAAACTTGATCTGGCCTACGATCAATTTCAACAAAGCGCAGCTCTGGCCGCAGAATTGGGGGATCTCCTGGTCAAAGCACGGGCCTTGCACGCTTTGGGGAATATCCTGTACCGAAAAGGCGCATACAATCGAGCGCAAGAGCAATATCGCCAATGTCTGAGCATCGAAGAGGCTTTGGGCGACAAGATCGGTATCGCCGCCAGCCTACACGCTTTGGGGATGATTTTCCACGATCAAGGCCACTATGCCCAGGCGCGAGAACACTATCTGCGCAGCCTGGAAATCGGGGAGGCGGCAGGAAACGAAGCGGTTGTCGCGGCCACGCTCCATCAGTTGGGCAACATAGATGTGGCGCAGGGCGATTACGCTTCGGCGCAGCGTTATTACGAGCGCAGCTTGCAGTTGGCTCAGGCCGCTGGGGATAAAGCGGGTGTCTCAGCGACGTTGCACCAATTGGGCGTTATCTGCCAATACCAGGGGGCTTACGCCCAGGCTCGCCAGTATTACGACCGCAGCCTCCAGATTTCCCAGGAACTAGGCGACAAGTCCGGCGCTGCCGCCACGTTGCATCAACTCGGCCTGATCCACGTCGAACAGGGAGACTATGTCCTGGCGCGCCGCCATTTCGCCTATAGCCTGAAGATACGCGAGGCTTTGGCAGACAAGCTGGGGATAGAGCGCAACTTGCAGCAGTTGGGGAACATCTACCTCCTAGTGGGCCAGTATGAGCAGGCTCAGGCTTATTATCAGCGCAGCCTGGCCCTGGCGGAGGAACTTGGCGATAAACAGGGCATCGCCCGCGTTTTGAACCAATTGGGCATGATCGCCTATAATCAAGGAAATTATGAGGTGGCGCAGGAGCAGTACCTGCGCGGCCTCGGCATCCAGGGCGCACTGGGGGAGAAGCTTGGTATAGCGCATACCTTGCACCAATTGGGAATGGTCTTCCATGTCCAGGGGAACTATGCCGAAGCCCAGGAATATTACCAGCGCAGTTTGGTGATTGAGGAGGATCTCTGCGACCGGCGAGGCATGGCCGCGACATTGCACCAGTTGGGGATCATGCAGGCCGAGCAGGGGGCCTACGCCGAAGCGAAGGCCAGTTATGAACGCGGCCTGAAGATTGCCCAGGAGATAGGAGATATGGTGAGCGTGTCCGCCATCCTCTACGGCCTGGGCATCCTGGCCTACGAGCAGGGCGATTATATCCAGGCGGCGGAGTATTATCAGCAGAGCTTGCAAATCCGCGAACGCCTCGGCGACAAACTCGGCATGGCCGCTGTCTATCATCAGCAGGCGCTGCTCGAAATGGCGCAGGATAGCATCGAGCAGGCGGAAAAGCATCACCAGGAAAGCCTGGAAATCGCCACCGCACTCCAGAGCCGCTACTGGATCGCCCTCAACACCCATAACCTGGGCAATATCGCCTGCCAGCAGGGGGATTACGAGCGCGCGCGCGACTATTATCAGCGCAGCCTGGCCATTCACCAGGAGATTGGCAACCAGCGAGACACAGCCCACGCTTTTCATCAGTTGGGGGTTGTAGCCCATGCCCAAGGCCAGTTCGAGGAGGCGAAATCGTATTACCAGCGCAGCCTGGAGATCAAAAACGCCTTGGGAGATAAAGCTGGCATCGCTGCCACCCAGGCGCAACTTGGCCTGTTGGCTAAGGCGCAGGGGGATGCTCCGCTCGCCCATCAGATGTGGCAAGAGAGCCTGGCCATCTTTGAGAAACTGGAGCTTCCACAGGCTGGCCTTGTGCGCTCCTGGCTGGCAACGCTGCCCACGGAATCAGGGGGTACAGATCAAGGCGGAGGTAGCTCAGAGGGTCATGGATTTTAACAAAATAATCCCGCAGCACCTGATATCTTGCAACCGACCATCAAATGGTCGGTCTAAAAGCTAAAGCCCGGTGAACCGGGCTAAAACGACGGTTTTTCCAGCCGGCCTTGGCCGGCTTAAGCTTTCAGCCCGATGGTTTACCGTCGGGTCTCGCCGAACAACAAAGATGGAAAAAGCTTCGGTACGAAATGGGATTGATGTACTCCTAGAACGGCAGGGGGCCGATCTGCGCGGGATGCGGGTTGGACTCATCACCAATCCCAGCGGTGTTACTGCCGGGCTGGAATCCGCGATAGATGCTTTGCGTCGCTGCCCTGGCCTATCCCTGGTCGCCCTTTTTGCCCCGGAGCATGGCCTGAGCGCGAGCGTGGCCGATGGCCAGCCTTTCGCCTCGGCCACTGATCGGCGAACCGGCTTGCCGATCTACAGCCTCTATAGCGGCGCGGGGAAACGGCCAAGGCCGGAGATGCTGCGCGGCCTGGACGCCCTGCTGCTGGATATCCAGGATGTCGGCGCGCGCTTTTACACTTTTATCTCCACCATGGTGGAGGCTATGGCCGCAGCCGCCGAGTCCGGCCTCGGCTTTGTCGTGCTGGATCGCCCCAATCCAATCACCGGCACCATCCAGGAAGGGCCGATCCTCGATCAGGCTTTCCAGTCTTTCGTCGGCTGCCACAACATCCCCATCCGGCATGGCCTGACCATGGGCGAACTGGCGCGGCTGGTCAACGGGGAGCGCGGCCTGGGAGCCAGGCTGGCCGTGATCCCGCTGGCGGGATGGCGGCGTGAGATGTGGTTCGATGAAACCGGCCTCCCCTGGGTGCCTCCTTCGCCGGCGATGCCCAGCCTGGAAACAGCGATCCTGTACCCAGGCATGTGCCTGATCGAGGGTAGCAACTTGTCGGAGGGGAGGGGCACCGCTCTGCCCTTCCAGATCGTTGGCGCGCCCTGGGTGGATGGATACGCCTTAGCCGAGTCTCTCAACCGCCTCGACCTGCCCGGAGTCCGCTTCCGGCCCACCCAATTTCGCCCTGCCGATAGCAAATGGGCCGGGCAACTCTGCGAGGGGGTGCAAGTGCATGTGCGCGACCGTCAGAGTTTTCGAGCCGTGCGGACGGCGCTCCATATCATCGCGGCGATTCGCCAGATGTACCCCCAGCAATTCACCTGGTGCGAGCGGCATTTCGACCTGCTGATGGGCAG
>CAYPON010000067.1:0-13044 GCA_964412315.1 uncultured Anaerolineae bacterium
TCTGAGGGGTGCTGCAAAGGCAGCCCTGGTGGGTTCGACTCCCATCCACTCCCGTTTTGCTTTTTCGAGGAGGTGACGCTAGCGAACGGATACGCCCAACATCACGACGGTGGAGAGGGCGATGAACCCCGTCATGGCCCACGCCAGGATATTGCCGAGCCTGGAATTCGTCCATTGTCTCATGATCCGCCTATCGTTGACCAGGCGTATCATGAGCACCAGGATGATCGGAATTAAGATGGCATTGAGCGATTGGGAAAGCCACATCAGCGGGAAGAGCGGAACGCGCGGCAAGAGCACGATCACAGATCCCAGGACGATCATGCCCGTATATAATCCAAAGAACATAGGGGCTTCGTTGAACTGGTTGTCAACCCCTCGCTCCCAACCGAAGGCCTCACAGACAGCATAGGAAGTGGACAAAGGTAACACGGATGAGGCGAGCAGCGACGCGCCCAAAAGCCCCAGAGCGAACAGGTAGCGCGCCCATTCCCCGGCTAGAGGGGCCAAGGCCAGAGCCGCTTCCTCCGCCGACTCTACCTGAATCCCCCGTGGAAAGAGCGTGGCGGCGGTGCAGATGATCATGAAGGCCGAGACGATATTGCCCAGCGTCGCCCCTGTTACCACGTCCATGCGGGTATAGCTGTAATGGTCAATATCCACCCCTTTATCCGCAACCGATGCCTGGAGATACACGCATCCCCAGGGGGTGATCGTCGTGCCGATGATCGCCAACATGATGAGCAGATAGGTGGTCTCGAAATGCACTGTGGGCACCACGACATTGCGCAACACATCACCCCAATTGGGCCCAACCACAAACACCGTGATAATGTAGGCCAGAGCGTATAGAGTCAAGCCCAACAAGACCTTCTCCATCTGCTGATAAGAGCCGCGCACGATCAGCACCCAGAGCAGGACAGCTCCCAGAGGGACGGCCAGGTAGCGGCTGATGCCCAGCAGTTCCGCGCCCGCGGCGATGCCTGCGAACTGGGCCACCGTTGTGCCAAAGTTGGCGCCCATAAGGGTGAGAATGGCGAAGAAGGTGATCTTGACACCGAAACGTTCGCGGATCAGGTCTGCCAGTCCTTTGCCGGTCACAACTCCCATGCGCGCCGCCATTTCTTGGATGACTACCTCACCGAAAGTGATGACGAGGATCACCCAAAGAAGGCTGTAACCGTACTTGGAGCCAGCCATGGAGTAGGCGGCGATGCCTGGAGCATCGTTATCGCCGCTCGCGGTGATCAGCCCAGGGCCGAGGATACTCAGGAATATAAACAGTCGGCTGAAAAGGAAGCGAAGTCGTTTGCGCAGGGTCATTCGAGTCCTCCGGCACGATGTATTCGCCGCACTTTAGAAGAAGCGCGGCAGCCTCTTTTTCCAGGCGGTCGGAAGAATGGCATCAACAGCATCGTCCACCGTGACGATCCCCAGGAGGATCTTCTTGTCGTCTTGTTCATCCACTACTGGCACGGCCAGCAGATTGTATTTGGCCACCAGGTGGGCGACGTCTTGTTGCGATGTGAGAGGATCCACAGTGATCGGATCGTCAATCATGAATTCGGCCAGAGGCGTTTGTGGTGGCGCCAGCACGAGGTCGCGCAGGTTCAACACCCCTTTCAAATCGCGCTCGGGGCCTATGACATATACATAGTAGAGGCTCTCGTCTTCCCGCGCCTCTTCCGAACGACGCAGATGATCGAGTGCCTCCCCTGCAGTAAGGCCTTCCGGAACCGTGGCGAATTCAGTGGTCATCACACCGCCCGCACTATCTTCCGGATAGGCCAGCAGTTGCTGGACATCCTCTGAATCCTCATCCTCCATCAAGCCCAGAATGCGGCCGCTCGTTTCCGCCGGCAAATCGGCGACCAGGTCTGCTGCTTCATCCGGAGCCATTTCTTCCAGGATATCAGCGGCGCGTTCCGGTTCCAACTGTGAGAGGACAGCGACCTGCATGTCTTCAGAGATCTCCTCCATCGCGTCGGCCAGGGTCTCATCATCCAGCGACTCGATCAATGCCTGGCCGGTATGCCGGTCCAGGTCGCTGACGATTGCTGCAATATCTGCTGGATGCAATTTACTGATTTTCTCGCGCGACACGCGCAGGCGCAGCGGCTCTTCGACCTGGAGAGGGGCCACGTCTTCCCACGGGATGACGGTCTCCGGCACGGGCCGCTTCACGATAGACAACGCAGCTTTAGTCGCCGTCTCCAGGCCTAATCGCCGCATCAAGCCTGCGATCCCGACATCAACGCCGATGACGCAGAAAGCATCGCCCACGCGAGCGATCTGGATGTCGTTGACGCGCACGACGCGCCGCCCTTCCGCATCCACGATCTGGCGGTCGAGAAGGCGCTCGCTCAGGCGTAGCTCGTCGGCCGAGGGTTCGTAAGGCTCCAACTGGACGGCGTCCACCTTGAGCAAGATGCTGGGCCATAGCCAACCCACCTGTTCGGCCTTGACATAACGTATCGTCTCTTCTTTGCCATTCTTGTAAGCGAGAGACTTGACCTCTGGGAAAGGACGATCCAAACCTACGATCAAGAGATCAAGGCAGTGACCTATCTGCTCTCCACGGGCATCCCATACTGGTTTGCCTTTTAGTTCGCTCAGGAAAATCATCTTGCGCCTCCTTCAAGACATTGGGCCGATCTCGCTTCCATCGGCCTTAGTTCGGCGGAACTTCGGAGCCTGGAATTGGCGGCGATATTATAGGCTTTTCAAGCAATACGTCAAGTTGGGGGATGGGTTGCGCACGCCACAGATCCTGCGATGCCGCTATTTGGCGTCTGGATCGGCTTGTGCTAGAATATCGCTATCTTTTATCACGGAACGGCTGGCTTTCTTTTATCTCTTCGGTGTGTACACGCGGTTCATGACAATACGGTGCCCGAAATGTAACCACCAGAACCCCAAAGATGCTACGCGGTGTCTCGCCTGCGGGGCCCCGCTTATGCAGATTTGCCCCCGCTGTGGAGCGCCCAGGCCGTGGGGCGCACAACGCTGCCCACAGTGCGAAGCGGGCGCACCATCGGATGCAGAACTCTTCGCTCGCATGTTCCAGGAGACGCCACAGCAGGCGATCAAAGGGCGTTACATTATCGTGGGAACACTCTCGCGCGGGCGGGTGAGCGCGGTTTATCGCGTGCGAGATAGCCAGGCCGCAGGCACTTACTATGCACTCAAAGAACTCGCTGAGATCGCCTTGCTCACGGGGGAGGAGAAACGACGCGCCCGAGAAGCTTTTGAGGAGCAAACAGCGCGTTGGTCTCAGCTCGAGCATGGCAATCTGCCCAAGATTTTGGACGTTTTTTCCTCTGGCGATAAGCATTATCTGCTCATGCCGCTCATCTCCGGTTGGAACCTAGCCCAGATTATCCTGCAGGTCTCCCTGCCGATCAGCGAGGAGATGGTCTGCAACTGGGGCGCTCAGCTTTGCGAGCTTCTGAGTTATCTGCACCAGCAAAACCCACCGATCATACTCGGCGAGCTTAAGCCAGAGCATGTCATGGTTACCCAGTCTGGGCTGATACAGGTGGTTGACTTTGGCTTGACGCAGATCTTCTTGCCGGAACGGGAAAGCGACCCTCACCTGGCTACACCGTCGCCCTATATAGCCCCTGAACTGCGCACCGGTAACTGGACGCCCGCTGCGGATGTTTATTCTTTAGGCATGTTACTTTATGCTGTGCTGGCGCGGCGGCTCCTGACGCCCTCATCGCGGTTTCCGGCCTCATTGCATAAGACTATCCCTGGCATCTCGCGGCGGGTCGAGACCGCGCTCACTCGGGCCACGCGCCGCGACCCCGCTGCGCGCTTTCCCTCGGCTGCTGATTTTCAGGAAGTGCTCTGGGGCCGCGAGCCGGTCACTATGCAGCCCCTACCGGAGCCGGAGACGCAGGCGCAGCTTGTGCCCATGGCGAGTATGACTGCGGTGAGGCGAGCCTGGGCTGAGCCGACTGCGGTGCCCAAAGTCGCCACGACCGAACCTGCCGCCAGGCCTCGTTTGCTGACCCGCCCCAAGCGTTTGGATATAGAAGCTTTGGGGATGAAGGAAAAGAGACAGGTCTCCTTTATCATTCACAATGCCGGGGAAGCCGATCTGGAGGGGAGGCTTGTCAGCCAGGTGGCCTGGATCACGATCCATGGCGGGGCGTTTCAATGCGCGCCGAGACGGTCTTGCGAGATACAGGCCATTGTCTGGGGAGCACGTTTGCCACCTGGCGGCGCGAGCGATCCCCAGGCGATCCTCGTGGACAGCAACGCGGGCCGCCAATGGATCGGCGCCCAGGTTCAAGTGCCCATAAAGCCGCTGCTTGCCTTGTCTCCCGACTTTTTGGATTATGGCGAGGTACAGGACACAAAGGATATAGCCGCGCAGTTGACCGTCACCAATACGGGGGGAGGGCTGCTGGAGGGCACGGTACAGAGCCGCGTGGCCTGGCTGCAAATCCCCCATCCCGAATTTCACTGCCCATCGCAACGCTCCGCGCAGATTCAGGTGATCCTCAAGCCCAAATCCCTGTCGCCGGGAGTCCACGATGAGCCTGCCGCGCTGCTCGTGGATAGCGATGCCGGCCAGGCGCGGATCGGTGTGCGCGTTTCGCGCCTTCAGCCGATGCTTGCCGTCGCTCCTACCGTTTTGGATTTCGGGGCTTTGCTATCGGGCGAGCAGGCTGAACGGACGGTCGCCATCGCCAACCAGGGCAGCGGCTATTTGGATTATACGCTGCGCAGCCGAGAACCCTGGCTAAGGGTCTCCTCACAGTCCAGCCGCTGCCAAGCAGGGGAAAAGTGCCCTGTTCTCCTCATCGTGGACACGGCTGGCCTGCCCGAGGGAGCCACGGAGTCCACCGAAGCGCTCGTTGTCCAGTCGAATGCCGGGACGGCCCGGGTAGCCGCCAAAGTGACAGTATTGGCTCCCCGGCTGGCTCTGGATCGTGACCGGCTGGACTTGGGCGAGGTGCCACTAGGCGAAACGGCGCAGTATGCCTTGACCATCCATAATGCCGGCTCAGCGCCATTGCAAGGCCGTCTGGAGAGCGCGCCAGAGTGGTTGACATTGACTCCCTCCGAGATCGCTATTGCTCCCCACGATTCCACTGTGGTCAACGTCATGGCGGACACATCCCATTTTTCGCGCGGCCAGGTGATAGATATCCCCCGGGCCGTCCATATCGCCAGTAATGGCGGTGAATCCAGCCTGCCTCTCCACATGCTGCTCTTGCGGCCTGCCCTGGAAATCGAGCCAGGCAAGCTGGACTTTGGTATCGTGGATCGCGTCACGCCTGCCCGACAACAGCTCATCGTCCGCAACGGCGATACCGGCTTGCTGGAGTGGAGAATCGAGACTGATGCTGCCTGGTTGGAAGCGATCCCTCATCAGGCGACTTGCTCAGCAGGACGGGAATTGGAGGTCGAGGTCATGGCCTACGGCCTGGCCTTGCCCGACGGCATGGATGCTGCCAGGGGCAGGCTGCGCGTGATAAGCAATGGAGGTGAGCGAGAGATCCCGGCCTCCATCGCTATCGCCTCCCCGCTGCTGGATGTGGATGTCACCCAGGTTAACCTGGGCGTCAGCGTCAACTATGCCCCGCTGGAAAGCACCTTGCTGATAATCAACCGCGGCCTGGGATCGCTGCGCGGCGGCGTGCAGGTGCGCTCCGACAGGCTTGCGGTGGAGCCTTCCTCTTTCGAGTGCGCCACGGGCGCTTCGCAGGTCATCCACGTGCGCGCCGACAGCGAGGGCCTGCCGGCCGGCCCCGTCATTGAGCAAGGGGGACTCCTGGTGGAGAGCAACGGTGGACAGGCGGAACTCGATGTCCGTTTTGAAGTGGTGCTAAAGCCGGAGATTAGAGTGACCCTGCCTCCGTTTGTTCGGACACAACCAGATACACCAGCAACCGGCAGACTGACCTTGGAGAATAGCGGCTATGAGGCCGCGCAAGCCAAGATCGTTCCTAGCTCCTCGCGGCTGGATGTGAAACGCCGTTCCTATGTTATTAAGCCGGGCAAAGCCGTGAGCCTGGAGGTGACATTGAATCCAGCTATGGGAGCGGAACCGGAGGAGCTTGGAATCCAAGTCGTCGTCGGCGAGGATGTTTTCCATATTCCGGTAGAGGTGGAATCAATGGAGGCGCGAATCTAAAGGGTTCGCCAAAGCCGTCAGGTCTGTCTCCTGCTAACAGAACCTGACATGGAGGAAGCTATGCGTTCCAGATACCGATGGTTCGTCGTTTTGACCCTCTTTCTGTTCATATTGCTTCACCAAGCGGACAAACTGTTGATCGGCCCATTGACCACGCCGATCATGGAGGAGTTCGGCATCAACGAGGCGCAGATGGGCCTGGTTTTCACCGGAGCGATTGTGGTGGCCGCCATCTTTTATCCGCTGTGGGGCTATCTGTACGACCGTTTTGCCCGTGCCAGATTGCTGGCGTTGGCCTCTTTCATCTGGGGTTCGACCACGTGGCTGAGCGCCATAGCCCGCAGCTTCGGCCTTTTCGTGGCCAGCCGCGCCTCGACAGGCATTGATGATTCCAGCTATTCTGGCTTATATAGCCTGGTCTCCGATTACTTTGGCCCGCAGGTGCGCGGCAAAGTTTATGGCCTGCTGCAAGTGGCGATGCCCATGGGATACCTGTTGGGGATGATCCTATCCAGCTTGCTGCGAGAAACTCTGGGATGGCGCAACGTGTACCTGATCACTGGCGCTGTCGGGATCGTGATCGCCCTTGTTATTTTCCTGGGGGTGAGGGAAGTGCCACGAGGCCGCGCAGAGCCGGAGTTGGCTGGCCTGGGGGAGATAAAAAGCTATCAATTCGATCTGCGGCAAGCGTTGGGGTTGTTCCGCAAGCGAAGCCTGCTGCTGCTTTTCGCGCAAGGCTTCGTCGGCGTTTTCCCCTGGAACGTCCTCACCTACTGGGCTTTCCGCTATCTAGAGACGGAGCGCGGCTATAATACCGGCCAGGCGACGATGACCATGGCTATCGCTGTCCTGGCCCTGGCTGCCGGATATTTCCTGGGTGGCGCTCTAGGAGACTATGCCTTCAAACGCACACGGCGCGGACGGGCCATCGTCAGCGCTACAGCCGTGTTGACGGGTGCTATCCTTTTATATCTGGCCGTCAATGTGCCGCTGGATAACCCCGGCCTCTTCATGGTGCTTTTGGGCTTCACGGCCCTGTTTATGTCCTTTGCAGCGCCAAACGTCACGGCTACGGTTCACGACATCACCCTGCCGGAGGTTCGCAGCACCGCCCTGGCCGTGCAATACTTTATCGAAGAAGGTGGCTCGGCCTCCGCTCCGCTTCTCGCTGGCCTCATCGCTGTGCGCTCCTCGCTGCAAAACGCCATCCTGACCATTTGCGTGACCGCCTGGATCTTGTGCGCTATGATTTTCCTGGTCACAGCCTATGTGTTGCCCAAAGATATCGAGGCCCTGCGAAAGGCTATGCGTGAACGCGCTGAAGAAGCACGCCGGGCGCAAGCCGCTGCTTAACCCTGGTGGGGCCACTTCAACTATGGTGAGGTAGTCCTATGGCAGAGAAAAGCGAACGGCTGCAAGACCGCACCGTATATCTGCTCAAGACGGAGCTGCATGGTCTCCCTGGCGCGGAGGTTTTCCGCCATGCAGGACGCACCCTCATCCAGGCCCTGGCATGGCCCTGGCGCAGGCCGGTGGTCATCAAACCCAACGTGCCTTTGCGCTTTTCCCCCAATTCGGGCGTCGTCACCCATCCCGCCTTCGTTGGTGGCCTGGTTGATGGTCTGCTGGCTTGTGGCCTCTCGCCAGCGGAGATCATCGTGGCGGAAGGAGGCGGCCATGAGGCGCATGACGACATGGAGCAAATCTTCGCCGCGTCAGGCTATACGGACGAACTGGCCCGACGAGGCGTCGAGCTACGCAGCCTGAACCGCGACGCCTACCTCGTTTCGACGGACTTTTCGCGGCGCGTCTTGCACCACCTTTACATCTCGCGCACGATTGCCGAAGGAGCAGGGACACTGCTCAACGTGCCCAAGATGAAGTGCCATAATTTTGCCACGGTGACCCTGGCTGTGAAGAATATGCAGGGGATGTTGACTCCACTCCGTCATCGCCACCTTTGCACGCAGTATCCACGCTACGAGGGAGATGATGGCCAGGGCTTGGATCTGAGGATCCTGGACAAGCCTGAACGCTTTTTCGACAAGCTGGTGGATTTGGCTACGGCTATACACCCCGATCTCCACATCGTGGAAGGGATCGTGGGCCGGGATGGCACCGGCTTTCATCGGGGCAAGAACATCCCGCTGGGGATCGCGCTGGCCGGTCAGAATCCTTTGGCTGTAGATCATGTGGGGGCCATGCTGATGGGATTCCAGCCGGAGGAGGTAGGCTTTTTGCGTGCGGCAGTGGCGCGCGGGTTATGGATATTGGACACTAAGGCCATCGAGGTGCTGGCGCTGCGAGACGGGGTATGGCAGCCGTGCCCGGACTGGCTGCGCTACCGTGCAGAGCCGCCTTTTGAACTCATTAGACGGGATGATGTCAAATATCAAGAGTGATAAAAGATGGTGACAGAGATGGGCAGGGTGAGTCAGCAGATTAAGCGGATTGAGCAGATGATGTTCATGTTAATCCGCTTAATCTGCTTAATCCGCTGACTATTGCCCCTATTCGGTCTTTCTCGTAGAAAGGAAACTGGAAGTGCGCAAAGGCTTTTTCGCCTATCCATGGGATTTGATGGACGAGGGGGTTGAGGTGGCTTTACAGAATATGGCCGGGCGTTGCGGGTGCAACGCTATTGCCCTCACCGCCAGCTATCACAGCGGGAGGATTTTCCGGCCACGCATATCCGGCCCCAAAATCTATGTCCGGCCAGGCGCTGCCGTCGCTTTCACGCCTCAACCCAAGCATTATGAGGCTAGCACACCCTTGCCTATCGCGGAGAAACGGGTCGCTGAGGCCCATGTTCTGGAGCAAACCCGCAAATGGTGCGAGAAGGAGGGGATGGATTTCGGCCTCTGGACGGTGGGGCTGCACAACTCCAATCTTGGCAGCACGCACCCGGAGCTTTGTATGCGAAATTGTTTCGGCGACGTATACAACTATATCCTCTGTCCCAGCAACCCTCGCACCCGCGCCTATTTGCGCGGCCTGATCGCCGATATCTGCGACCAGTTTCGCCCACAGAGGATTTTGTTGGAAACTGCCAACTTCTTGGGGATGTTGCATTGGGTCCACCATGAGAAATTCCCATCCACTATCGGCGAGGCTGAAGCAAGTCTCTCCTTCCTTTGTTTCTGTCCCGACTGCCTGGCACGTGCCACCCAACTCGGCCTGGATGGGGAGGCCGTGCGCCAGCAAGTGGCCCGGTGGATGGAAGCGTTCCTGAACGGTGAGCGGGGCGCCCTTCCTGCCACCTTTACTGTCGCCGACATTCCTGCTCTGTTGGTCGAATCGCCAGCGCTCTACGGGTACGTCCAGATGCGCACCGAGGTCACAGCCACCCTGGTGCGAGAAGTGAAGGACGTCGCCGCCAGTTTCGGCACCCGCCTGGAGATCATGCCCGCGGCCTTTGGGCAACCTGTATCCCGCGCCTGGCGGGAGGGGATGTCTTTGCGCCGGCTAGCTGAGGCCAGCGATGCCCTGCTTCCGCTATCCTATTTCGCGGACCCTAAAGAGGTGCAGGCTGATCTGCGCTGGACAAAACTGCTCAGTGGCGGTGCGCCCTTCGACGTCGGCTTGAGCGCGTGTCATCCCTTCGCCACTTCGGCGGACGACCTGGCGGCCAAAGTGGCCATCTGCATGAAGGAGGGCGCAGGGGGCGTCTATTACTATAACTATGGCATGCTCACCAACGAGCGGCTGGATTGGGTTGCTTGCGCTAACGCACAAGATACCTGCCACAAGAGCTGCTAATTATGGCCCCTACCCCAGGATTTCTCGCTTAATCCTCTGCAGAGATATTCTCTTCCCGGATTTGAATTCCTCCCTTGCTTTCTCTATGATGCTTATGAATTCTGGATTCATACTTAGAGACAGTGATTCCTGATCCGTGTTTGCTAAGGAGATAACCGCGGCCACCGGCCTGTCATGGAACGTGAGAATAATAATGTCATCCTCAAATTCCTTCATATATTCAGATAATGATTTTGACGCTGTTGAAAGCTCAATAGTTTTCATAATCGCGTCACGCACACCAACCCTGTCCACGAGGCTTCCCAATGGCTCCTTTAATTCTTCATCCTGAGGATCATAGTGCGGGACATCGTCTCATAGCCCAGAGAACGGTAAAAGCCCAAAGCGCCCTCGTTCGCCTCCCACACGTGCAGGCGTATATCATCCACGCCCAGCTCTCTCGCCTTCTCCCCTACTGCTTCCATCAGAGCCGTGCCGATGCCTCGCCCCCGATAGGTTTCCAGCACGGCGATGCTATCTATCCAGAGGAAACGCCGTGGCACGAACATAGGATGGGGAGGCCACTCGCGGACATAGAAAAGCACAAAGCCCACCACCAACCCTTCCAGTTCGGCACAGAACAAAAGGGAGTTTGGCGCGTGGGAGATCCGCTCCAGGAGAGCATCCTCATCGCATTCATATTCGCGAAAGGCATAGGGCACCTTCTCAGCATGGTAGGCATCTGCCTCACGGAAAATCGCTAGAAGGGCCTGGCGATCGCTAGTCAGGTTGGCCGGGCGGATTTTGAGACCTATGAGGGATTTGCCCGCTTTCATCTCGCCTCCTCGATCTGCCCTGCCTACAAGGTCACCGTGACCTTCTTCAAACCGCGCGGCTGATCAGGGTTGTATCCTCGCGTCACCGCGAGGTACAGGGCAAAAAGCTGCCCTGGCACGACGTAGGGGATGGGGGAAAGCCACTCCGGCAGAGAGGCTGGCATCCGCAGCGGCACGCGCGCCAAAGCTAGTAACTCCTCGCGGTCGGAAAAGGCGATCAACTCGGCATTCCTGGCGAGCAGTTCCTGGGCGCAGGCCCGCACGTCATCGAAGACAGCCCCTGTCGGCCCGATCAGAAAGGCGGGAAAACCCTCTCCAGCGATGGCAATCGGCCCGTGTCGGAAATCGGCGGTGGAATAAGGCTCCATGACCAGGTAGCAGGTCTCTTTGAGCTTGAGAGCGATCTCAAAGGCAGTGGCATAGTTATATCCCCGGCCGAGCACAACGCCATGCTGCATGTAGCGGTAACGTTCCGCCGCCTGTCGGATCGTATCCTTCAGCGCCAGCGTCTCAGCCACTACCTCCGGTACACGACGCAAGGGATCGAGTTGCTCATCGCTGCCGCACAGCGTCGCCGTCAGCAGCGCCAGGGCCATCAACTGCGCCGTGTAGGTCTTGGTGGCGGCCACGGCCCGCTCCGCGCCTGCCTGCAAGGTGATGACGCAATCCGCAACCCCAGCCAAGGGGGATTCGCCAAAGTTGGTGATCGCCAGGGTCAATGCACCTTGTTGCTTGGCCTGGGTTACTACTTCGATGATGTCGGCTGCCTGACCTGACTGGGAGATGCCAATCACCAGGGCTTTTCCCAGGCGAGGAGGGCGGCGGTAGAGCGTAAAGAGAGAGGGAGCAGCAAGAGATACGACCAGGCCACAATGGCTTTCCAGGATATAGCGGCCATAGGTGGCGGCATTGTCGGAGGTGCCGCGAGCAGCGATGACGACGTGTGCGACGTCTCGCTTGCGGATAGCCTCCGCAATCTGGGCCACGACTTCCGTCTGCTTCTCCAGGAAACGCGCCAGCACTGCCGGCTGTTCGTGGATCTCTTGTTCGAAGTAAAGCATTAGCCGGGCACCAATTCCCCAGCGGCCTCCGCAGTCACCATCGTATCGCGCACCTGGACTATCTGGCCGTCGCGCATTTCATAGATGCGCTGGGCGTATTCCTCAACCTTGGGGTCGTGGGTCACCATGAGAACAGTGATCCCTTCCTGTGCCACAATATCGCGGAAGAGCTTTAGTATCTCCCGCCCTGTAACGCTGTCCAGTTCGCCGGTTGGCTCATCCGCCAGGACGAGCGCTGGCCGGTTCACTAGAGCACGCGCAATGGCGACACGCTGCTGCTGGCCACCCGATAACTCATAAGGCCGGTGGTTGGCCCACCTCGTCAGGCCGACCACACTCAGGCAGCGGCGTGCCCGTTCCATGCGTTCCCGCCTGGACATGCCAGCGATGCGCGCTGGAAGCTCTATGTTCTCGAAAGCGGAGAAGGTGGGCAGTAGAGCAAAGGATTGGAAAACAAAACCGATGAGGTGGCGGCGCATGACGGTCATTTGCCGTTCTGACAGACCATCCAAGGAATGCCCATCCACCACCACCTTCCCTGCCGTCGGGCGATCCAGGCCGCCGATGATGTTCAACAGGGTTGTCTTGCCCGACCCCGAGCGTCCCCTCACTGCGGCGAAAATGCCGCGTGGGACCTCCATATTCACGCCACGCAAAGCATGGACCTCAGTGCTACCTACCTGAAAAACGCGAGTGACCCCGTCCGCTTTGACGATCATAGGGTCTTTTTCCTGGCTTGTCGCCGTCTTGTCGTTCATCTGTATAATAGCGTCCTTCCAGTCAAGTCAAGATGTCAGAATCGAAGGGAATGGCTAGCTGCCCGAATGTCGTCGGCCCAAGGCAGAGAGCAGCCGTCGCACGAAACCCCTTCTAGGCGCAGCCCCCGCGTCTACGCTCGTGTAGAGGTCAGTGCGATCCCTGGCTATGCCATCATCTCTCTGCTCCATGCCTCGCCCCTCGACAGGCCGAATCAGAATCCCGTTTTCCAGGCATTCCACTTCCACACGGTTGCCGATGTTCAGCAACTCACGGTACTCATGGGGTAACTGCAATCGCCCTGCCGAGTCCAAGACGACATATTCTCGATAAGAGACATTCTCGCCGCTTCCCGGCTGGCTCCCAGCTTCTGGTTGGCTTGCACCCGCCATCACTGTCTCTAATTGCTGCACCTCTCGCACCATTTCTGTGCTTGTCTTGCCATCGCGGATGGCAACAACACGGTCAACTTGACTGGCGATACGAGTATCATGAGTAACGA
>CAYPON010000068.1:0-12993 GCA_964412315.1 uncultured Anaerolineae bacterium
CGTCGGCAGCGTCAGATGTGTATAAGAGACAGGGCCATTGTCATATCCTCCTCTGTGTAGCGAGATTCCTATCGCCCAGGCGTAAAAGAGGTCTGAGTGTAGCCTTTCGTTCCGCCACGCGAGGCGCGCACATCAATCAGCACCTGATTTCCAGGCAGCGTAGAGCCGATGTCGAAGGTGAAGGAAGCGCGGCCGGAGGCATCGGTGTTTGTGGTCAGGGCGCGTGGCGCGCCTGCGTTGCTGCGCACGATGAGGTCCACCCTAGCCTGCTCCACTCGCTTTCCTTGTCGGTCGCGCACTTTGACATAGACCGTCTGGTACCCTCCCTGGCCGGTCGTCGGGTACTTGACCGCCGCCTCCAGTTGCAGATCCCTGGCAGCGGCGGGGAGGAGAGGGAGCTTGGGTGGGTTCTGCGCGGCCGGCTTTGTAGGACTTGGCGGAGGGGCCGTCGGCGGCAGCGTGGGCATTTGCGTCGCCGTCGGCGAAGCGGTGGCCACTGGTACTAGCGTGTAGACCGGAGTCGGAGCTGGCCCGGACGCAGTGAGAGGCTCCGCCGGCCTCAGCAAACTGGAAGGCAAATCCAGCGCCTGCAAATACCTCTGTCCCAAGGGCCCTAGCCGAATATAATGGCCTGAACCCCCTGCCGGATGCCACTCCAGGGAGACGTTCTGGAAATATTGCACGATGACGCCTTCCTCGACGCGGATTTCGCCGATCGGATGCCCGAAGAACGACGCGCCACCGTGGGCCTCGAAAAACTCTAGGAAAGCCCGGCACACGGAATGTCCTGTGGCCGGGAAGTATCGTCTTTCCGCATCATTTGGGCGCGGGATCACGCTTTGCGGCAGGGGTGGCTCCGTCTTGCCCATCTTGATCGCAATCGGCTGAAGGCGGATGGCGCTGGCTGGCGCGCCAAGAGGGCGTTCGATGACAGCCCGCTCGAAAAACTGCACGGTGGCCTGGCCGATGATGAACTCTTCGGTCAGCGGATCGCTAAAGAGCGCCTCGCCGCCATGTGCCTGGAAATAGTCCCAGAAGTCCCCCTGGACATTGTGTCCGGTCGCTGGAAAGTACCTGCCACGAACAAAGCCGCTGCCCTGGGCCAGGCAAGGACGAATCACCAAGCTGAAAGAGAGCAGCAAAACAACGCTTAGCATCCCCCCTATTCGTTTCATCGCATCCCCTCCATCCGCCTGTTATTGATCCGAAACACACCCCATTATACTCCATTTTTCAAATAATTGCAATATCATTTCAAGCAACTGGTATGCAGACCCGACAGGTTTTGGAAACCTGTCAGACTTACTCCACAGGCTGTTAATTTTTAATCATGATATAAATTTTTTCAATATTGCTATGAAAATTTAAGATAAAGTACTTGACAAAATCGAAATTATAGTTATAATATTTACCGACAAGACAAAAAATCTAAGCTCCGGAGGTAAGTAGCTATGTACCCTGTCGTCGGCAAGTGCCCCGTCTGCGGGGAGACCATGAATGTCACTCGGTTACACTGTCGTCACTGCGACACCACCCTGGAAGGACAGTTCAGCCTGAGCCGCTTTTATCAGCTCACGCCGGAGCAGCAGCTTTTCGCCGAGACCTTCATCCGCTGCGAGGGCAAGATCACGCGGATGCAGGAAGAGATGGGACTTTCTTATCCTGCTGTGCGGGCACGCCTGACGGATTTGATCCGCGCCCTGGGTTATGAAGCGGAAGAGGAGCCGGCCATCCCCACAGCACAACGCCAGGCGGTCCTTAGCGACCTCGCTCAGGGCAAGATCAGCCCTGAGGAGGCCCTGAAGCTTTTGCAGTCGAGTGAATGACCAGACACTTATTTACGATAAGCAAGGAGGTGATAAGCAATGGCAGGTAATCCGTGGCAAGCTGAAATACTGGCTCGTCATCATTATCAGGCGCTTCTACAAGAGGCAGAGCAGGTGCGCTTGCTCCGCTTTCTGAAGGAAGGTGGCGAGGGGAAGCAGAACAGGCTGAGAATGTCGCCCTGGCTCAAGTTGCAGGCCGCATGGCTATCTCTCTGGGCCCGGCTCAGTTAGCTCCACTCGATAACCAATAAAGCAGGAGGTGATCAAGATGGGTAGTATGTACAGAATGGCCAGCAGGTATGAGGTTGAGGTATTGGGCCTTTACCGCTGTGAGCAGCTTCGCCAGGAGGCAGGACAAGTGCCGTTGCGCCAGCTTTTGAAGCGTGGCAGCGAGCTTGGAAGATCGCTTTATATGAAGTTGCAGGTGGCATGGCTCTTCGTCTGGTCCTGGCTGCAGGCCATGCCTGCCCACTAGCTCAAGCACGGGCCCAAAACGATGCCACAACGATGTGGCTATCTCTTTGCAGCGTTACGGCAATTCACAGGCATAGGCAACACATAAATCATGATCGGAGGAAGAAAATGGAACACGAGAAGAGCGAATTCAGCGAGGAGTTCGACAAACACGAGCCGCAGAGCGAAGAGCAGGAAGAATTCCAGGAATGGATTGAGGAGAAGATGCAGGGTCTGGAAGAGCGCCTGGAAAGGATGCAGGAGCGCATCCAGGAGCGCGTGGAGCGAGAGATGGAGCGCGCCGGACGAGAGATCGAGCGCGCCATGCGTCATGCCACCACCCACGTAGACCCGGAGGTCGTCGGCCGGGAGACGGAGAAAATCGTGCGCCAGGCCATGGAAAAGGTGAGCCAGATCCAGGTCAAAATAGACCCCGAAGAGATCGGCCGCAAAGCGGAGGATGCGGCGCGCCAGGCCATCGAGCAGATGGGCCAAGCCCTGCAGCGGATGGAGCGGAAACACAAAGCCGGCCCCTACAAAGAGCACGTTCACTTCCCGCATCGGCCCACCCACGTGGGTGAGCCTGCCCGCCAGGAGGAGGTTATGGCCATCCTGAAGATGGTTGAGGCAGGCAAGATCAACGCCCAAGAGGCTAGCAAGTTGATCGAGGCCCTGGGAGACTAGATGCTCGCGCAGACGTTGCAGCAACCTGTAGCCCGGAGCGGCCTGCGCCCTTTTCACCCTTGGCGAGACCTGGGGCAGGTGGCCGACCTCGTCGCGCTTGCCTTCGCTGACGAACTATCCCCCATTGGCCAGGAGATCATCGCCGAAATGCGGCGTTGGGCCGCCTGGGGACCTTTGCTCTGGCTGTTCAGCCTGCCGGATCCCTTCATGACGGGATTCGTCTGGGAGGAAAACGGCCGGATCGTGGGCAATCTCAGCCTGAGCCTGGCCAATCCGTCGGCAGGATACTGGGTGATTAGCAACGTGGCCGTGCATCCCACCTATCGGCGGCGCGGCATCGCCCGCGAGCTTCTGGAAGCAGCTCTGGAGTTGGCCAGAGCGCAAGGTGGCCGGACGGTGCTCCTGCAAGTGCGGGCGGATAACGAGGCGGCCTGTCAACTCTACCTGGGCTACGGTTTCACCTGCTATCACACCCGTGTGGAGATGCAGCGCGCGGCGGACACGGCTTATGTAAGAGCGACTGATGAACCGCCCCCACAATGGTGCAAGGTGCGTTGGCGGGATCGCGCTGTCATTCGCCAGCTGATCCTGGCCGCGACCCCCGCCGCCGTCCGCCAGTATCAATACTCCCCGGAGGCCGATTTCCGGGGCATCACAGGCTGGTCCCTCGATGACTGGCTGGGCGATCTCCTGGCGGGGAAGCGCACCTACTGGCAGTTTGTGCCGATGGCATCACACGCTGCCGCACTTTTGGAGGCGCAACGAGGGCCTCGCTATCACCGCCTCGCCTTCCTGGTACATCCCGAGGAGCGCGGAAAGCTGGAAAAGGCAGCGGTACAGCAGGGCCTGTGGCTGCTCAGTGGCAGCCCGCGCCGTCCTATTTTGAGCAGCGCACCCGCCTCGGCCCTAGAAGCGATCGAAGCGTTGGTTGTCTGGGGCTTCGCTGAAGTGCGCCGGCTGGATCAGATGAAGCTGGAACTCGTCTAGGCACCTTATCATCTCGAAACGCGCTGAAGCGCGCACTACAAACACTCATTGCAGGAAGGTATCGGATATGACAAACTCGGAGTCACGTCAGTCCAAATGGCAATTCCGCTTTTTCACTATTTGGACAGGACAACAGTTCTCTATCATCGGCAGCATGGTGGCGCAATTCGCGCTCGTCTGGTGGCTGACCAAGACCACCGGTTCGGCGACGATATTAGCGACCGCGACGCTGGTTGCCATGCTTCCCGGGGTGCTTTTCGGCCCCTTTGCGGGCGCGGTAGTGGACCGTGGCAACCGGCGCAAGATCATGATCGTCGCTGATGGCTTGGTCGCGCTGGCCGCGGCGCTGCTGGCCTACCTTTTCTGGAGCGGCAGGATGCAGGTGTGGCACGTCTATATCATCATGCTGGCCCGCTCCATAGGAGGGATGTTCCACTGGCCCGCCATGCACGCTTCCACTTCGCTCATGGTGCCCAAAGAGCAGTTGTCGCGCGTGGCAGGCATTAACCAGACCATGCGTGGCATCCTGGATATCGTTTCCCCGCCGCTCGGCGCACTTTTATTGAGCCTCATGCCGCTGCACGGCATCATGGCCCTTGATGTCGTAACCGCAGCGATCGCCATTGCGCCGCTTTTCTTCGTCGCTATCCCACAGCCGGAGCGCCGCGCCCTGGCCATCGCCACCGGGGGCAAGCCGTCGCTCTGGCAGGATGTGCGCGAAGGCCTTCGTTACGTTTCGAGTTGGCCCGGCCTGCTTTTGCTATTGACGATGGCCACGCTGCTGAACTTTCTGTTGAATCCCGCCTTCACCCTCATGCCGCTCCTGGTCAGCAAATACTTTGGCGGCGAGGCCCTTCAACTCGGTTGGATGCACTCCGGTTGGGGCCTCGGGATCGTGCTCGGCGGGCTAACCTTGAGCGTGTGGGGCGGCTTCCGCCGGCGCATCGTGACTTCCCTGATAGGGGTGATCGGGATGGGCTTGGGCACGCTGGCCATCGGACTGACGCCTGCTACACTCTTTGTAGTGGCGCTGGTCGGGATTTCCGTCGCGGGCTTTATGAACCCCATCGCCAATGGCCCGCTTCACGCCATCTTCCAGGCTGCGACAGCTCCGGAGATGCAAGGGCGGGTGTTCACGCTCATAGGTAGCCTGGCTGCGGCCATGTCGCCGCTGGGTATGGCGATTGCCGGGCCGGTGGCCGACGCTATCGGGGTGCGTGCCTGGTTCATTATGGGCGGCTTGGCCTGCATTCTGATGGGCGCAGGCGCGCTCTTTGTGCCAGCGATCATGCACCTAGAGGAGAACGGTATGTCGCACCAGACTGTCCAGGCCGCGCGGGCTTCAGAAAAGTCAGAAGCTGCGGCGTAAAAACCGATGGTTTGAAGAGAAGGAGGTGAGACAATGGTTACAAGCGAAGAGAGAATGCAAATCCTCAAGATGGTTCAGGCAGGCCAGATCACTGCGGAGGATGGCGCCAAGCTATTGGCCGCCTTGAAGGCACCCAAAAGGGAAATGGCCGCTGGCGGGCCGGAGAGCGCGCGCTGGGTGCGCATCCGCGTCACTGACACGCGGAGCGGGAGGAGCAAGATGACCGTCAGCCTCCCTATGCACCTGGTGAACCTCGGCCTCAAGATCGGCGCGCGCTTCGTCCCTGAAAGTGAGGGGTTCGATCTGGATGAATTGCGGGAAGCTCTCAATAGCGGCGTCCGGGGCAAAATCTTGGATGCCGAAATTGAGGAAAACAACGAGCATATTGAGATTTTCTCAGAATAAGGAGGACACAATGGACAAGGAAATCGTTAAAGAGTTCCAGGTTGGCCCTGGCTGTCATCTGGATGTGAGCAACGTGCGCGGCTCGACCAGGGTCGAAGGCTGGGACAAGCCAGAAGTCAGGATCCAGGCCAAGAAGCACGGCGATGATGAGATGACTGAGATCGAAATCGGTCAAGAGGGCAATGAGGTTTGGGCACGCACCCGCGTCAAACGGAGCGAATGGCTGAGCTGGCTTGGTATGAAAATGCCTGCCGAGGTGGATTACGTCATCCAGGTGCCCTACCAGAGCCGGGTTTCTACCTCCATGGTGAGCGGCGAGACCACCGTGGAAGGGGTGCATGGTGGACTCAAGCTGCACACGGTCAGCGGCGACGCGCATCTGGAAGATGTCGAAGGGGAAATCTCCCTGGAGACTGTGAGCGGCGACATTAAAGGGGGCGAGATCAAAGGAAGCGCCCGGCTGCATACGGTCTCTGGCGACATTGTCCTGAACGCCAGCCATCTGACCTCGCTGAAAGGGAACACGGTCAGCGGCGACATTCGCACAGAAACCGACCTGGGGAGCGAAGGCGAATACAAGGTGGACAGCGTCAGCGGCGATTGGAAGCTCGCTGTGCCCGCTGCAACGCGCTGCACGGCGACGATGAGCACCGTGAGCGGCGATTTGCAGGCTTCCCTCTCGCACGATATAATGGAGAGGAGGAGAAGCAACAAGCGCTACGCTATCAACGGCGGCGGGGTGCCGGTCGTCTTCCACAGCGTCAGCGGCGATCTGAAGGTCTTTGCTCGCGAGGGTGAGCCAGAGGTAGCAGGCCAGGCTGCTCCGGCAGCGCAGGAGACCGTGCCTGCTGGCACAACGGAGTCCGGCCCGAAAACAGAGGCACCGGCTCCATCGGAGCCAAAACACGCCACGACCAGGATGCAGATCCTGAAAGCGATCGAGGCCGGCGAAATGACTGTGGAAGAGGGCATCGCCCACTTGCAAGAGTTGGCTTCGGAAGAATAAAAGCGTGTCTGCTACGAAGAATCTCTCTCCGACCGAGTGAGATTCTGCGCTTTGCTCAGAATGACGCCCTTTGTCATTCTGAGGAGCATCCTTTTGCGACGAAGAATCTCCTGTGCATAAGCCGGAGAGTCTTCGCCCTCAGAATGACAAGGGAGGACAGGCATGAGAATCCTGCTTCGTTGGCTCATCAACGCTATCGCCATCTGGGTCGCCATCAAGATCGTGCCGGGCATCCGTTCCGAGGGCGGCTGGATGGTCATCGCCGCTGTGGCCTTGATCCTGGGGCTAGTCAACGCCCTGGTCAAGCCGCTGCTCAAGCTCCTGACCTGTCCCTTGATGATGCTGACATTGGGGCTGTTCACCCTGGTCATCAATGCCGTCGTCCTGCTGATCACGAGCTGGCTGGCCGGATCGCTGGGGCTGCCTTTTGAGGTCGGCGGCTTCCTGCCCGCCTTCCTGGGCGGCCTCGTTATCAGCGTCGTCAGCGTCATCTTGAACATCTTTCTCCACGATGAGGACGAGAAAAAGAAAAGACGTCATTAAACACTAGCCATGAGCAGCCGCGAAAGCGAGGAGACCTCTCCTCGCTTTTTTGCTCCCTCGAAAAAGCACTTTCATTTTGCATCTCGCCAAAAAGGTATATGATGGGGTGAAAATAAGAGAGGAGCACGCACCCTATGAAACGAACGATTGCTCTCACCTTGATTGTCTTTTTGCTGTTCAGCTTTGCTTGTGGCCCACGGACGCCAATGCCCAGCCCTACAGGGACAGCCATTCCGCCCACCAGCACACCGGCGGCCACCAGCACGCCAGCATCTACCAGCACACCGACAATGATCGCCACCTCGACGGCCATCGCGGCCCTGACGCCCTCGCTGCCAGCCGCGCCTCGCCCCTCGCCCGTCATCGCCGAAATCCCAACTCTCCAGGGAATTGTGCTTCTCTGGCACCTTACGGGCGGGATCGCTGGATTCTGCGACGACCTCGCAGCTTTTGAAAACGGGCAACTCATCTATGGACGCTGCGGGGGGGCGGCCAAAGGCTCGCTCCCGGAAGGGCAACTCGTCCAACTGCGAAACTGGCAGGGCCGCTACTATCCCTTTGAATATCAGTTCCAAGATAACCCCGGCAAGCCGGACAACATGACCACGACGCTGATTTTCAGCGGCAAGGGTACGGCCATGGCAGCGGAGGCCGACCAGAAGGAGATCGTCAATTGGGCCAGGCAACTGTACGCCGAACTGGCGAAGCAGCAACGCCCCACGGCAACGCCCGCCGGCCAGCAAACGATCACTACGGAGAAACCCCCGCCGCTCGCAGTGGCGTTACAAACATTCCAGGGGCCTGGTTTCTCACTCCCCTATCCTACAGATGCCGCGATCAAAAGCGAGCGCGAGAATGCCTGGCGGCTCGTAGGCCCTGTCGTCGCCGTGCGCCCTGTTACAGGCGGCGGGACATGGTCACTGCCCGGCTACATGGTGGACATCGTCCTATACGACAACCCAAAGGGAGCCGGGTCCAGTGCCTGGGCACGCGAATATCTCGTCAATGCCTGGCAGGAAGCCAGAGGGAAAAAGGAGCCTTTCACGGGGCCTGTGAACGAGCCCGGCAAGATCGTGGAGAACAGAGTGACCGAGGTGAGATTGGGGGATAAAGCTGCATTCCAGGCTGACTTCCTCAGTGGTGATGTGATCCGCCGCGCGGTATACCTTTCCTTGAAGAACAAAACCGTGGCTTTCTTCTTCGACCTTTTGCCTTCGCTCAACTACCCATTGGCCGAGGTCGCTAGCGACATCTATGGCCTCCTCCTCTCGCAGGCCTCCGCGCCAGGGGCGGAAGGGGCTGCCAGGACAATCCCCGCCGCACAAGGGGTGCGCGAGTTCATCGCTCCTGGCTTTGTCATTTTTGGGCCAGCCAATGCCACCCTTCAGGAAGCAGAAGCCAACCATTGGGAGCTTGTCGGGCCGGAGGTCGCCATACGGCCCGCAGATGCCGATTGGATGTGGCAAGGCCCGGCCTACCGGCTCGACCTGGTGCTGCACGACAATCCGAAAGGGCTGGGGGCTGTGGAGTGGGCGGAACAACATCTGCTGGCGGAGTGGAAAAGGGCGAAAGAGGCCAACGAGCCATTCACTGGGCCGGTGGACGCCCAGGGACGTTTCAGAGAAGGGGCTACCGCCAGGGTGCAGGTGGGCGGCGCGCCTGGCTATCGCGCCGATTGGTTCGGCGGCGACCGTCTGCACCGCGTCATCTATGTCAAGGCTGCCTCGAAGGTCCTCGCTGTGCACTATGATATCGTGCCCGCGGCCAATCACCCCGCCGCGCCGCTGGCCAACACCGTCCACGCTCTCCTCCTCGCCACGCTGCGGCCAGCACCTTAATCTATAAGCGATCCATCGTGTACTGCGGAGTTATGACATGATCCCAAGCCAGACCAGAAAAAAGCCCTCGATACACGTCGTCGGAATGATTACTTTCCTCTTTCTGATCCTGTCCGCCGCCAATGTCTGGGCCAAGCCACGGTGGGATGCTTCTCTGCGCTGGACCATCCCGATCTACACCCCTACGACGACACCGCGCACTGGTGGGCTATGCGTCGAGGTCTATCATGACCGCAACCGCGATGGCGTGCGCCAGGCCACCAGCGAAGAACTGCTGGCCGGAGCAGTGGTGCATGTGGCCAATGCGGCAGAAAGCCAGGTGATCGCTACTGCCACCACCCTTGGAGGCGAGCGGCCATGCTTCACGGCGTTGGAGCCGGCCCTGTATCTGGTGCGCAAGCAGAACCCTCCGGGCTATATCTCCACCACCGACAATGCCTGGGGTGCGGTGATCACCTCCAACGTCACCATCGCTGTCCCCTTCGGGGATGTCTTGGAGCTATCCGAAGGGCGGCGGCCCTATTTGCCCTTGATTATGCGCAACCTACAGTCAAGCACGGCTGCCCCGGTGCGCGCCGCTGATCCGAGCACGGGAGACATCAGCGTAGTGTCCTGGCGCGATGACAATGGCAACAAGGCGATCGACGCCGGTGAACCGCCCGTGGCCAGCACGGCAACGTCCATGCTTACCTCCACGCCCACGCCGACCACATATACCCTTCGCCGCGAGGTTGTCTTCCAGCATCAGGTCAGTGGGAATCCAAGCTGCGAATGGGAGGGCTGCTACCAGACAACGGAGGACACTTATCTCGATTCCTGGCAGCCGGATACCAATACGTCGTCTGAGGGGGTCATGCGCCTACGGGCCACCGGCACGCAGCAGATCTCTGCGCCTCTGTTCAAGTTCGACCTGTTCCGCATCCCTACGGAAGCCACTGTAATTAGCGCGACGTTGAGCCTGCATCTGAGAAGCGCCACCGCGCAGAACACGGAGGTTGCGGTCTTCAAGATGCTGCGGCCATGGACTGCCAAGCTGGCCACCTGGCGCAAAGCCGATGCCGTCACCTTCTGGCAGGCTCCTGGCGCCAATGGCATCGGCTCCGATCGCGAAGGCTCGCCTGTATGGCCCACACCCACAACGTTGCGTGGCGCGGGTCTCTGGTATGATTTCAATGTAACCGACGTGGTGCGCGCCTGGGTGGCGAACCCGGGGGCCAATCACGGCCTCTTATTGCGCAGCGTTGACCAGACCTCGTCCGGCTATCGTTACGAGTTCACCTCGTCAGAAGGTGCCGAGCAGTTTCGCCCCAAGCTGACCGTGGCCTATGAAGCGCCGCCGACGCAGCTGGAAGACCGTTTCGGGGTGGGGTTCTCCTCTAGCTTTTGCGGCGATACCCGCGTGCGGCGGCGTATCTGGGATTACGACTGGGATCTTTTGCGCATCGGCTGGTACTCGGATTGGGACTTCACACCTTCTTGGACTACCTGGCAACCCTATCTGCCCCAGGGCACAGAGTATGTGCAGTTGATCGATGTATCAGATAACCTATGGAATCGGCTGAACTGGACCCTCGTCCGGACAGCTCTGACGCGAACGCCGGGGATGATCTGGATCATTGGCAATGAGCCGGAAGATCCCAGTCATTTGACGCCCGCCCAATACGCGGAGCGATATGACGTGGCCTATACTTTTATCAAGCACTATGACCCGACCGCCCTGGTGGCCATCGGCGGGGTGGTGCAGCCGACGAAGCTGCGCCAGATTTGGCTGGAGCGGATGTCCGCCGAGTACGCGGCACGGCATGATGGGGCGACCGTGCCCGTGGATTTCTGGAATATCCACGTGCAAATCCTTACCGAGCAACGCGCTACAGACTGGCCGATCCCGGTGGGCCTGGATTGGGAGACCGTGCGCCGCGAAGGGCGCAATTTCAGTACGTATGAGAATGCCGGCATCGCCACTTTTATCAGCCTGATCACCGAGTTCCGTCAGTGGCTGAAGGAACAGGGCTACCAGGACAAGCCGTTGATGATCTCCGAGTACGGCGTATTGTACAGTGCCGCCGACCTCCACGAGTGGGGCTCCATGGACTATGGGCAAAAAGTCCTCGAAGAGTACATGACCTTGACCTTCGACTATCTGCTGCAAGCCCAAGACCGCAACATCGGCTACCCTGGCGACGACTACCGCCTGGTGCAGCGCTGGCTCTGGTTCAGCCTGAACATCAACCCGCCCGATTACACCAGAAGATGTGGCTACAGTGGAGCTCTCTTCGACTGGACGGATGCTTCCTATCCCGGCACGCTGACAAAGACGGGCCTGCGCTACCTGCGGTACATGCAGGCGTTGGACCGCGAGTCGCAAGAGGGCATCGCTGCGACCACGAACACGGGCACCGATATAACCACCCTCCCGACGGTGCGCCTCACTATCCGGGCCGACGATATGTCGAAGGTGAACCAGATAGCCGTCTCGGCCAACCCGGGCGCTTTTCACGTCCGCCAGACCAAGAACCAGGCTAACGAGCCGGTGCCTGACAAGAATAACTCACCACTTGTATTGACGCAGACCCGCTTTGTGGCGGCGCCGCCAGCCGGAAACGAGGCCACAATCTCTTGGGATGTGACGGATGCAACCTATGGCGGGAGTGCCGGTGAGGGCAGCAAGACCATCTATGCCCGCCTCAAGTACAAGGATGGCACCTGGTCGCGGATGTACCTGACCACGGTGCGTTACATGCAGAATGTCCCGACCGCGACGCCCACCCCTACGAACACGCAGACGCCAACCGCTACCCGCACCCCGACGGTGACGCCGACGGGTTACGTCGCGCCCACCCAGACGCACACAGCCACTCCCACCCTGCCGGTGGTGCCGACGCCCTTACCCACCTGGACGCCGACGCCTACCACGGGCTATCTCTGTGTGCGTGTCTATCACGATCGCAATGGCGATCTGGCCTATCAGCCTGGGACGGAGGAGTTGCTGGGGGGAGCGCGGCTTGAGGTGCTGGACACCCAGTTCCAGGCCGTGCGCCGCTACACCACTGATGGCAGCAGCGAGCCCTTCTGCATGGGCGATCTGACCGCGGGGAACTATTACGTGCGCGAGGACGACCCGCCTGGCTACGTTTCCGAGGTCAGGTATTTCAGCGTCTCAGTGGTGGCCAACCGCCGCGCCGTGCTCTCCATCGGCGACCATCTGGCCTCGTCTGCCCAATGATCGCGGGCACGGCTTGCCCCACTCGGCACTTGGTGCCGACACAGGGCAATTGCATCTAATAGTCCGTGCATAGCTTTCTAAACATGGTGCTCTATTTCCACCCCTGCTGCTTGAGTTCCCAGGCTTGAAAGCGTCGTGCCTCGAAGCTACTATCAGTCTTGCGTAAACGGCATTTGTCCATAAACACTATGGTGCACCCGATCACAGGATTTAGCAAATGATGCACCAATCATTAAATCCAGCATGAGGAGGCGAGGTAATGTGAGAGAGATATCCGCCCAGGAGATAACAGAGGCTGTGGCCAGATTGTCCATCGAGGCCTGCTATTACCTGGGAAATGACGTAGTGAACGCCTTGTGCAAGGCGCGTGAAGCTGAGCCTTCTCCGCTTGGCCGGGAGATCCTGGATATGATCCTGGAAAATGCCGAGATTGCCCGCCGGGGGGAGTTTCCCCTTTGCCAGGACACCGGCTTCACCGTCGTCTTTGTCGAAATCGGTCAGGATGTGCATATAGTCGGCGGCGACCTGTACGAGGCGATTGTCGAGGGCGTCCGCCGGGGATACCGCGAGGGATACTTGCGCAAGTCCATCGTGCGCCAGCCCTTCTCAGCAAGGGTCAACACTGGCGATAACACGCCGCCGGTGATCCACACGACCAT
>CAYPON010000069.1:0-12961 GCA_964412315.1 uncultured Anaerolineae bacterium
CACCTACATCTACGGCGGTCCCTACTGCGACGCCGACGCCCGTGCCGCCCACACCCACACCGCCTCCTCTGGCCGTGATCCCGCCGACAGAGGGGGCGAGCTATGCCGTCTTTCCCTGGCAGATCGTGATTACCAGCACGGCTTCGGTGACTTTCTCCCTGTGGTTAGAGCCGGTGGCCGCCCCTGCTCAGCCGGTCATGGTAACCTGGGCGCGGCGGAAGGTCGCTTTCCCACCGAAGCTGGCTCTGGGCCTGAATCAGACGATGAAGCCTGAAGGCAGGCATTATCTTTATCGCTGGGCGCGCAGCGTGGATGATCTGCGGGAACTACCGGATGGCGGGTATCGCCTGTTGATCGAGGTCATCCAGGATAAAGGCAAGCGTCTCAAACCGAAGGATACGCAAAAAATCGAATTCGCCATTGATAGGACGCGAGCCGTCGCGGCCAGGGTGGCAGATAGCGCTGAGACCTACGGCCTCAGGTTCCTGCCGACGGTCCGGTCAGCGAGAAATGGGCCTAACGTGACGTACAAGGACTCGTTGCGCGTGTTGGGGCAACTTTACTATGTGGACGAGCACGGCTATACGCCGATTCTCAACCCTTACGAGCATCCTGAACAATGGTGCTATCTGGAGACGCAGGATGGGCGACGTGGTTGGGTCTGGTGCAAGGCGCTTGCCCCCTTAGATGAGGTGGATAAGGTGCCGATGATTGCGCCTCCCATCTCAACGCAGCTCTATGCGAGCGGGGGGCAGTAATCAGGTTTGGAAAGGAAGGTGGGGAGAATGGACGGCAAATACGTCAAATGCCGTAGCGACGCAACAACTCCTCACGGGAAATCCAGACCTGGTCGCACTGCAAACGCAAGAGGTGTTTTCCTCTCAGGCTGGCAGGCTGGAAGGTCCAGATTATGGCATACCAGTAGAGGCCCTGCCAAAACTGGGCGAAACGCCCCCAACTCCACCGCGGCCACCTGATGGGGACGACATCAAGCCCTATCTGGGCCGCCAGGTTTTTCTTCTGTGCCAGGCCCCGCTCCCAGGCGAATATCATTTCCCCGCGAAAGGCCCGCACGTTTTGAAAATCGGGGGCCTGTTCCACATAGACTGCCAGTTCCTGGAACGAACGCACCAATAATCGGTGGAAGGTTAGTGCCCAGCGCAGATCGGCGCCTTCCGCGTTCATGGAGGGGATGCGTTCGTTCCAAAGGTGAAGCTCCCCGATGCTCTCTCCTTTGAGGACCTCTGTTCCGTCGGAAAGCTTTATATGGCAGTTGCTCTGACGTTGCGCCAGGCGCAGGATGCAGCCCGACGACATCGAGAATTCCGAGACTCCCTCTACGCGGCGCAGGAATGTGTCAAAATGCCTGACGCAGGCCCTGGCCCATGCCCCCAGAAGGCGAGCCAACGAGCGAGTAGCGTGGATGTCACGGGCCATGGGTTTGACCGAAAGAGATCAGGATAATGCCCCCCACGATCAAAGCAACGCCGAACCAGTGCCCCCTGGTGACCGTTTCGTGAAAGACGAGGCGCGCCGCGATCACTTGCACCAGGATAAAACCGATGCCCATGCTGATAGCCGTAGCAAGATGCAGCGGAATGAAACGCAACAAGAATGTCAGAGCCAATACCCCCACAAATCCCGCCAGGTTGCCGACGACCTGGCCGGCGAGGAAGCCGCGCCAATCGCTGCTGTTGGCCGACCACTTGAAGCCGATGTAGCTGAGCACCATGGCGCTCAAGTTGATAGCGATGAGTCCAGCAATAGTCAATGCTTTCATAATGACGCGCACCTCCTTTGGGTGGGCTTCGGATTTGCCGGTGAGATTATACCACAAAGCCTCCCTGACCTCTAGTTGCATTAGGGAGCTAATGCGCCAAGCGACAGTTGACAGAAATCGCAAAAGCGATTAAGCTATAGCAAGAGAACAGGCTGGGCAACGGGAGGAGTCCGAAATCGGCAAGCTGTATGTCGTGGCCACACCCATCGGCAACCTGGAAGACATTACCCTGCGTGCCTTGAACGTGCTGCGCCAGGTGTCTTTGATAGCAGCGGAGGATACGCGCACCGCGCAACGGCTGCTGGCCCATTATGGCATCTCGACGCCCACTACCAGTTATTTCGAACATAATGAACTGGCCAAACTCGACACGATCCTACAGGCTTTGCAGGCAGGGGATGTGGCCCTCATTTCCGAGGCAGGCATGCCTGGCCTTTCTGACCCTGGCTACCGTCTCATCCTGGCTGTTCTCGAGGTTGGCGTGCCGGTGGTGCCTGTCCCTGGCCCTTCGGCGTTGATCGCGGCGCTGGTCATATCCGGCCTGCCGACAGACAGCTTCGTTTATCTGGGTTTCCTGCCGCGGAAGGGGGCGGCCCGCCGGAAGCTATTAGCGGAGTGGGCGAACGAACGGCGCACACTCGTCACCTTCGAGGCTCCGCACCGGCTTCTGGATAGCTTGCAGGATATTTTAGAGACCTTGGGGAATCGCCCCATCGCTGTAGCCAGGGAGCTGACCAAGCAGTTCGAGGAGGTGCAACGGGGCAGTGTCCAGGCCATCATCGCCCATTTCACCGCGGAACCGCCTCGTGGGGAGATCACTCTGGTCATCGGAGGCCGGTCAGAAGCGGAGATAGGCCCTTGGCCAGAGGATCGCGTCCGAGAAGGGTTGTGCGAGTTATTATCCAGTGGCCTGGCGACAGCCGAAGCAGCGAAGGCCATCGCCCAGCAAGCGCAGTGGCCGCGACGCCAGGTCTATCGCATGGCTACGAGTCTATCGGTTTCGCCAATAGCGAAGCCGTTTATTCCACACGAGGAGAAAAATGATGTTGGATTTGGATAATCTTGCTTTGTTCAGGACGATTGATCCCGACAATATGCTGGGACATATCTCTGGGTTCCCGCAGCAATGCCGCGACGCCTGGGAGAGTGCGCAAAGGATCACGCTGCCGGATCGCTACCGGCAGGCCAGGAGCATCGTCGTGCTGGGGTTAGGCGGATCAGCCATAGGGGGTGATCTGGTACGCACTCTCGTACAAGAGGAGTGCCCGCTGCCGATCATGATCCATCGCGACTACAGCCTTCCCGCTTTCGTCGGCCCGGAGACGTTGGTAATCGCTTCCAGTTACTCAGGGAGCACAGAGGAGACCCTGATCACGGCTCAGGCTGCTTTGGGCGTTGGCGCTTCTCTCATTGCTATCACCACCGGCGGCGAACTTGCCAAGTGGGCAGAAAAGAATAAACTGTCGTTAATCCGTTTCTCGTATGCGTCCCAGCCGAGAGCAGCGATAGGATATTCTTTCAGCCTGGTGCTAGGGATCCTCTACCGGTTGGGCTGGATAGCGGACAAGACGCCAGATATGCGGGAGGCGATAGCTGTGGTGGAAAGCTGGCAGGCGGAGATTCGCGAAACCGTGCCGGCGGCCAGGAATGAGGCCAAGCAGATAGCGCAATGGCTTTGGGGATGTATACCTGTCATTTATGGCGCTGGCCATCTCAGCGAGGTTGCCAGGCGTTGGAAAGGACAATTCAACGAGAACGCCAAGGCCTGGGCGTCCTTTGAGCAGATGCCCGAATTGAACCATAATGCAGTGCTGGGGTACAAATCACCGAAGATTTTGCAAGAAAAAATGCGAGTGATCATGCTTCGCTCCTCTCTGGACCATCCGCGGAACGAGAGACGCTTCCAGGTGACGGAGGAGATCTTGAGGCAGCAGGGGATTCCCTACAGGGTGGTTCAGGCGCGTGGCCAGAGCCGCTTGGCGCACCTTCTCTCGACCGTTCATTTGGGCGACTATGTGAGCTACTATCTGGCGATGTTATATGAGACCGATCCGACGCCCGTGGGCGACATCATCTACCTTAAGGAACGGCTGGCTGAATAGCCCCGGCGATATGACTTGAGAAAGGAGCTTGGGCCCGATCCTGCCTATCCCGGCGTCGGGACCCTAGAGAATACCATGCCTACAATACTGATCGCTGATGATGACAATTCTGCGCGCTCTTTGGTCCGCGATTCCCTGGCCTTCGAGCAGCCAGATTATCGCTTTCTGGAAGCTGCTAATGGCGCGATAGCCCTGGAACTAGCCCTGCAAGAAAAGCCGGATATCGCCCTCCTCGATATCATGATGCCGGAGATAGATGGCCACCAGCTTTGCCACATACTCAAGAGCCGGGAAGATACACGTTCTATCCCCATTATCCTCGTCACGGCCCTCAAAGAAAGCGAGGACAAAATCAGGGGCATCGAAGCCGGAGGGGATGACTTTCTGGTGAAACCGTTCGATCCCCTGGAGCTGAAGCTCCGCGTGAGATCGCTGTTGCGCATCAAGCAGTTGCATGATGAATTGCAGTACAGGTATGAGGAGCTACAGGCTGCTCATAAAGAACTGCGCCGCCTCGGCCAGTTGAAGGATGATCTGACGAACATGATCATCCACGACATGCGCACGCCGCTCTCGAGCACCCAACTCGGCCTGCAATTCGTTTTGTACAATACGCCCGATCTGCCGGATGCCCAGCACAAAACTCTGCAGATCGCCTATAGCAGCATCACTCAGTTGACCAAGATGGTGAGCGATCTTTTGGACATCAGCCGCATGGAGCAGGGCAACCTTGTCTTGAGCAAACAACCTTTCGCCTTGCAACAGGTCATTGAGCAGAGATTCGCTGAGTTGGAGACCCTGGCTGTATTGGATGAGAAAAGGTTTCGCGCCGACCTGCCGGCGGATTTGCCCCTGATAAGAGCGGATCGTGATCTCATTGGCCGTGTCTTAGGCAACCTGCTGGGAAATGCCTTGCGCCATGCGCTGCCCGGAACCGGGATATCGGTTGCGGCCCGAGTTTTGCCTTCAAGAGATGTCGTGCAGGTCAGTGTTCATAACGAGGGGCGCCCCATACCTCAGGAATCCCAGAAAGTCATCTTTGAAAAGTTCCATCAACTGGAGAGGGAAAGGGCTCCTACAGGGCAGGGGGTTGGCTTGGGGCTGGCCTTCTGCAAGATGGCGGTGGAAGCGCACGGGGGCCAAATCTGGGTGGAGAGCGAGGAAGGGCGCGGCAGTACATTCCACTTTACGCTGCCGGTATAATACCTTCCCGAAAGCTCAGAAGCCTTTGGGAAGGTTCGTCATCCAGCTTTCAAGGCAGCTTCAATCTTATTGAGAAGCTTTTTCGCCTGTTGTCGTTGCGGGCTGCCCAAAACCGCGAATAGGCTGCCAGCACGGAGAGCATAGCAGCGAGCCGTTGTAGAATAGCCGACCTCGAGATTGGTCTCTGCCTGCCGAAACCAACTCTGCGCCGTCAGATACAAGGCCACCACTTGGCCGGTATCCCAACCGCGGTTCCGCAGCGTCCTCCAACGGCCCCTCTCCTTTTCCGCCAGCAAAGTCTCAAGCTCTTCTTCTACTTTAGTAGCGCGCTTGCAATAAAGCTGGCCGAGGTTATTGACGCCACCGCTTTCCAGAGCTTTCCTGGTCTTCAGACAGTCCGCTTCCAGGTCTTTGTTGCCGCTTTGCCGCGCATACGCCAATGTTTTATCCAGGAGAACCAGCGCCTTAAAAGAGGGGCTAGAGGACATGAGTTGGGTCAGTAGCCTTTTCTGCGCAACTCGCAGATGCTGCACATTGTCCAGTTCGCGTGTGGCTGACACCAGGATGTCCAGTGGATCAAGGAACGATGGGTCAAGAGCCAGGGCACGTTCCGTAGCTTCTTGTACGGTTTGCAGGTTGCCCGCGGCCCATGCTTCCAGGGCGGCTGCCATCGCTTGATAGGCATCCAGGCTTTTTGTAGCCGCGATAGCTTCTAACTGGTTACGTGTTTCGACATCAGTTGGCCCACCGAAGGTGGCAATCACTTTTTGGCTAACGCGCCCGACGACGGGGATGAAATTCTCCCTGGTATCCTCTTCTCTGGCCAGCAAGGTAATGCCCGACTCATGCACGACGTATACACTGATGACAAATTGCTTATCGTCGAGTATGTAGCTACCGGTGATAATGTGGCCACCTTCGAGAAATTCGCTGATGCGAACAAGCTCTTCCCAATCCATGAACACCTCGCTGCCCACTTGCTGGCCGAGGTGTTTCAACTCGTAATAGGGGACGATCACCAATTCAGCAAAGATGAGCTTTTCGCCGATCGTCTTGGCCAAGCTTGCACCCAACCAATCCCAATCCAAGTTCCCCACTTTGCCGAAGGGCATCATGGCGATAAAGCCGCCCAGTCTTCTCAGTTCCATCTCGTTTCCCTCTGCGGACTTATTATACCCAGAAAGGCGGCGCGAACGCAAATCGGTTTATTGTTCTTTGTCCTGTTCAGCCGCTTGGCGTGCACTTAAGGAGATGCGGTGACGCGCAACGTCCACTTGCAGCACACGTAGCTGCAAACGATCTCCGACCTTGACCACTCCCTCAAGTTCTCCCGTTGGCTCAGCGCCCAATTCGGAAATGTGAATCAGTCCCTCAATGCCCGGCTCCAGTTGCGCAAACGCGCCAAAGTGGAGCACGTTGGTTATAACGCCTTCTACCAGTTGACCCTCGTGGTACTTTTGGATAGCTGCACTCCAAGGGTCCGGTTGCAGACGCTTCATACTCAGGGACACGCGCTCTTTCCCCCGATCCACAGAGAGGACACAGACATCCACCTCTTGCCCCATGTGCAAAACCTGCCCTGGGTCTTGCACGCGCTCCCAGGAGATCTCGGAGATGTGCACCAGTCCATCTACACCCCCCAAATCAACGAAAGCTCCGAAATCGCACAAGCTGCTGACAACGCCATGGCGGACGTCCCCTTCCTGTAGCGCGGCTATCAGTTGACGCCTTTGCGCACTTTGCCACTCCCGCCTGGCCTGCCGTTCCGAGAGAATAAGCCGTCTGCGGTTCCGGTCTACCTCGATAACTTTGAGAGGCAATCTCTGCCCCACCAACTCTTTCAAATGGCTGGCAGGCTCGGAGTCGGGCGTCCGCCTGCCCACAGATACGATCTGTGAATTGGGCAAGAACCCCTGAATATGCCCGAACCGGACGAGCGCTCCTCCCTTGTTGAAACCGATCACTTCTCCTTCGACAATTGTCCCTTGTTCCAGGTACTCCTGCGCTCGCTGCCAATCTCGCGCAGATTGTGCCATCTTGATCGAAACCAGGATCTCCCCATTATAGTCCGTGTGTAGCACGCAAACCGCTAGTTCGGCACCCGGTTTGATCAAGGAACGAGTCTCCTCGTCGAGTTGCTCCAGATCCCTCAACGTCACCACACCGTTCGCCTTGGCGCCAATGCTGACGATTACCTCGTCGGGCCTGACGTCGAGTACGGTAGCTTGACGGATGTCCCCTCGCCGCGGCTGGCAATACATATACTGCTCATTTAACAGTTCCCACATGCTCTCCGCCGATGCCTCTCCCCGTTCTTCCATCGGCCCCGGCTGCGGCTCTCGTCCGGCCGTCTCCTCCCTGGACGTGCCTTTCATACCTACTCCTCCGCGCAAATTGGCCAGTTGGAGATTGGCTCATTGAGCAATATAGCAAAAATATAACAATCTGTCAAAAGTGGACAGGGCGTCATGTGTTCGCTGCTTAGGCTCGACAGGTCTGGAAAAACCTGTCGAGTCTAGGGTATTTTGAGGATTCCGGAGCCGAAGGCCAGTTGCAAAAGGGATACGATGGCGATAAGCACTGCACCCGATTGTGTGTAGTTGCTGAGGTCCAGGCGGAGGAGGCCCAGCGAGGTGCAGCAGATCATGCCTGCCAGAACAACCGTCCACGCCTCCACGCCGAGATGACCCCATGGCGCCATGAACCGCAACAACCACAAGACTTGAAGCAAGCTCAAGGCCAGGAGCAGCAACGACAGCAAAAGCCCCTTCCTATCCCAATTTCGGTACGCCTCGAAGATGGAGAGCGCCAAGAGCGCAATGCTGGCCAGTGCCATCATATCGAATCGTGCCATGTTGCCTCCTCCGGAACCATCTGAGTGAGCAGTATCTGCGAACCGTCGCTCACCTGAATGATGAAACTCGCTGGCAGAAAGGATACGACTGTCATTTGATTTTGTCAAATTCTCGTACTTAAAGACTCAGGCCTCCGCATTTGTAACTGTACCCCCAAAATGGTACAATCATCTCGCATCTTGGTAAGGAGGGAGAGAGATGCCATACCCGGCGATAGACCTGAGCAGCATATGTACTTATCATCTGGGCGAGCGGCGGAACCTGGTTACGCGCAAGGATCTGATCGGGCCGCAAGGCCCTTGTCCTCCCTTTGAAAATCGGGATTTGGAGAGCGTCGCCCATCAGGTCATCCTGGCTCGCCAAGCTGGCCGGCCCGTCATCTGCATGTTCGGGGCACACGTCATCAAATGCGGTCTTTCCCCGCTCCTTATCGCCTTGCTGGAGGAAAGGGTTTTTACCCATCTGGCGACCAATGGCGCAGGCTCCATCCATGACATGGAGTTGGCTCTGATCGGCGAGACGAGCGAGGATGTGGCCGACAGCATCGAGGACGGAACATTTGGCATGGCCGAGGAGACCGGCGCGCTCATCAATGGCGCTGTCCAGGCAGGGATGCGCGAGGGCCTGGGTTATGGCGAGGTGGTGGGGCGTATGATCGCTACCGATGAGCAGTTCCGCCATCGGGACATCAGCGTTTTTGGCCAGGCATATCGCCTGCGCGTTCCCTTGACCGTGCACATTTGTATCGGAACGGACATCATCCATCAACACCCAAGCGTGGACTTTGCAGCTCTCGGCTGGGCCAGTGGCCAGGATTTCAAGATTTATTGCAAAGCGGTGAGCGAGCTAGAGGGGGGCGTCTTTCTCAATTTCGGCTCCGCCGTCCTGGGGCCGGAGGTGTTCCTCAAGGCTCTCTCCATCGCGCGAAATCTCGGCTATACCGTCTCGCACATCACCACAGCCAATTTCGATATTTTCCCCTTGCGTGGCGATTACCATGCAGCGGTGGGCTATGACAACCCCGAATACTATTACCGCCCTCGCAAGAATATCGTCAATCGTCCAACCTCTCTAGGTGGCCATGGCTACCACATCACCGGAGATCACCGCGTCACCCTCCCTAACCTCTATCGCCTGATCCACCGAGAGATGTAACTTTGCATCATCATATCCAGGAGGCGAGTATGAAACGAATAGGCATAGTCGGGGTCGGAGGATTCGCCGCGACCGTTTTGCATAGCATCCTCTTTATCGAACGGGAAGGGCTGGCGCACCTGGCGGCGGCGGTGATCCGCAATCCTGCCAAATACCCCGATGTGGTCAAGCAAATGCAGGGAGAAGGCCGGAAAGTTTATCCCTCCTTGCCCGAGATGCTGGAGAACGAAAAGGGCAAGTTTGATATCGTCTCCATCCCTACCGGCATACCCTACCACAGCGAGATGGCGATCCAGGCCCTGGAAGCTGGCTGCGATGTCGTCCTGGAGAAGCCGATCGCGGCTACAGTGCAAGAGGTGGATGCCATTATCGCCGCCGAGAAACGTACAGGCCATTTTTGCGCCATCGGCTATCAGCACATTCACACTCCAGCGATCCAATCACTGCGGGAAGAAGTCGAGAATGGTCGCCTGGGCAAGATCAAGCGGGCCAAATGCTATGCGCTCTGGCCGCGCGGGAGGTCCTATTATGAGCGGAACTCCTGGGCCGGGCAGGTAAAGGTGGAAGGGCGTTGGGTGCTCGATGGCCCGCTCACCAATGCCCTGGCGCATTTCCTCCACAACATGTTCTACCTGATAGATGCGGAGAGCGGCTGGCGCGCGGCGATTGAGAGCCTTCGCGCCGAGCTTTATCGTGGCAAAGATATACCTACCTACGATACTGTCTGCCTGCGAGCGCGCATGAACCAGGGGGCAGAGGTTTTCATCGCCTTGAGCCACGCCGTAGGCCAGTTGCAGAACCCGATCATGGAGATAGAGGCGGAAAACGCCTCGGCGGTATGGATGATGGATGGTGCCAAGGCGGTCATCCGTTATCGCGATGGCACGGTGCGCACTGTGGAAACCCCCAGTGAGCGCGATTTCCATGCGGACGCTTTCCGTGATGCTATCGCCGTAGCTGAAGGGAAGCGCGCGCGGCCCCTGACAACGCCCTTGAATGGACGACCCCACGTTCTGGCGGTTGATCTCGCCTTTGAGTCCAGCGGCGGCATCCTGAACATTCCGCTGAGTTATCGGCAGGCTGCCTCGTCGAGCAGGCCGGATCGCGATGCCCAGATCAGGGGGATGGAAGACATCATTCGCCGTTCCTTCGCCGAGTTCAAGCTGTTCTCCGAGCTTGGCGCCCCCTGGGCGCAACCTGGCAGTGAGGTTCGCGCGGCTGGTTATACGGAATTCCCTCGTTCCGCCCAGCTACGCGAAGCCCTGAGCGCTTTGACAAAACGGGAGTGATACCTAACATACACATGGGAGCGAATTCATGATGGAAGCCATTGCACTGAAAATCGCCTATATCGGCGGCGGCAGCCGGGGTTGGGCACGTATTTTGATGAACGACCTGGCGCGCTGCCCCAATCTGACCGGTGAGGTATGGTTGTATGATATTGACATGGAGTCCGCCCACCTTAACGAGCAATTGGGCAACTGGATGCAGGATCAGCCGGGGGTTGTCTCCAAATGGCATTATGTGGCCGAACCTGCACTGGAAAAGACGCTCCAGGGGGCCGATTTCGTGATCCTTTCCATCCAACCCGGCTCTCTGGAGGTCATGGGAGAGCTTCTCGCTATCGCCACCAAGCACGGCATGTTTTTCCCCGTCGGCGATACCACCGGCGCGCCAGGGCTGGTGCGTGGCCTCTTCTCGGCCATTACCTATGCCGGTTTTGCCCGTGCCATCGCCGAGCATTGTCCCAAGGCCTGGGTTATCAACTATACCAACCCGATGACGATCTGCACACGCACCTTGACCCAAGTAGTTCCAAAGCTCAAAGTCTTTGGTTGCTGCCACGAGGTCTTTAGCACGCAGCACATGCTTGCCCAGTTGGTGGTCAAGTACCTGGGGCTGCCGACCCCGCCACCGCGCGACGAGATCGAGGTCAATGTTACTGGCATCAACCATTTCACGTGGATTGATCGGGCCACATACAAGGGGCATGACCTTTTGGCTCTGCTTCGTCACCATATCGCCCAGCACGGCGTCCTGCGCGAATATACCCGCGAGGAGGTCGAAGCAACCGGCAACTATTTCCATAACGCTGATCAGATCAAGTTCGAGTTGTTCCGACGCTATGGCATCCTCGCCGCCGCAGGAGATCGCCACCTGGCTGAGTTCATGCCCGGCTTCACCCGATCACCGGAGGAATTGGGGCGCTGGGGCGTTATCCTCACCCCGATCTCCTACCGCCTGGCACGATGGGCGGAGGCTCCCCAGCGCACTCGCGATCTGATGGAAGGCAAGCTCCCCTTCTTCTTGCGGGAGACAGGGGAGGAAGGGATCAGACAAATCTCCGCCATCCTGGGCCTGGGCGATATCAAGACCAACGTCAATTTGGAGAATATCGGGCAAATTCCCAACCTGCCGCTGCGTGCTGTCGTCGAGACCAACGCCTACTTCAGCCAGGATAGCGTGCGACCGCTCGTCGCTGGCCCCTTGCCCGCGGGCGTCCATGCCCTGCTTGCCCGGCATGTGAGCAACCAGGAGATGATCATCGAAGTTGCTCTTACTGGCGACAAAGAGCTGGCTTTTCAGGCCGTTTTTAACGATCCGACGACCAATCTACCGATTGACGATGCCTGGCAAATGTTCAACGAGATGCTGATGGCCTCCAGAGCTTATCTGCCGGGGTGGGATATCTGATCCTGGTATAGACCTCGGACCCAAATCTTGCCCCAATTAGGGGATAGTTGACTCAAAATGAAAAAAAAGATTAGGTCGGAAGTCTAGGGGTTGGCGATGCTCATCGGCATAGACGCCAGTCGCGCTGTCCTCGCCCAGCGCACCGGCACGGAGAATTATTCTTACCAGTTGATCCGTCGCCTCCTGACCCTGGATACGACACATCGCTATCGTCTTTACTTTAATGCGCCTCCTGAAGCGGGGCTTTTCCCTGCGGTTCCTCACGCCGAACAGCGCATCGTCCCCTTCCCTCGCCTCTGGACGCACGCGCGCCTTTCCTGGGAAATGTGGCGCGACCCTCCCGACGTGCTCTTTGTACCGGCGCACGTCTTGCCTCTGATTCACCCGCGTCACAGTGTGGTCACAGTGCATGACCTCGGCTATCTCTACTATCCAGAGGCACACACGCCGCTTTCCAGGCTGTATTTGGATGTTTCCACCCGCTACAATGCGCGGGCCGCTTCTTATGTGATCGCTGATTCGGAGGCGACGCGCCAGGATCTCATCCGCCATTATGGAGCAGAGGCGGGCAAGATCACTGTAGTTTATCCGGGATGCAGTGAGGAGTTTCGTCCCATCCGCGATGCCGAAGCTCTGCACAAGACGCGAGAGCGCTACCGCCTCCCTAACTCGTATGTCCTTCATGTCGGCACGTTGCATCCGCGCAAGAACCTGGTGCGTCTCGTCGAGGCTTATGCGCTCCTTCGCCAAAGTGCCCTGGCCAAGAGCACGTTGCCAGACCTGGTCATCGCTGGGAAGAAAGGGTGGCTATACAACCACATTTTCCAGCGTGTCGAGGAGTTGGACATCACCACCCATGTCCATTTCCCTGGTTATGTCTCCCAAGAGGATCTCCCTGCGCTTCTCAGCGGTGCGCAACTCCTGGTTATGCCCAGCCTGTACGAGGGGTTCGGCCTGCCGGTGCTGGAGGCGATGGCCTGTGGCACGCCGGTGGTCTGTTCCAACACCAGTTCCCTGCCAGAGGTAGCGGGGGATGCCGCGCTGCTGGCGGAGCCGTTGGACACGGAGGGAATCGCAGAAGCGATGGGACGGCTACTGAGAGACACAGCCCTGCGGGATGGACTGATCCAACGCGGCTTTCACCAGGCCAGCCGCTTTACGTGGGAGGATTG
>CAYPON010000070.1:0-12913 GCA_964412315.1 uncultured Anaerolineae bacterium
GATTGGGTGCAACGCAAGGTTGACGGGACGCCACTCACCGGCCTTTACGGTGGCGGAGGGACATCGCTCTGTGTGAACTCCCCCTGGCGAGATTGGATCATGGCCCTGACGGAAGAGATGGCGGCCAAGTATCCAATTGACGGCATCTTTCTCGATGGCCCCTGTTTCTACAGCGGCACTTGCTATTGCGTTTCCTGCCAGGCCCTGTTCAAGGAGAAGTATGGCCTGGACATCCGGCAAACCGTGGATGCCAGGAGTCCGCACTGGCGCGAGTTCATCGAGTTCCGCTATGATAGCATCGCCCGCTTCGTTGGAGACTGCCGCAGCGCCCTGCAAAAGCACCGGCCCGGCGCGCCGCTTTACATGAACGCCAATGGACTGCACTCCGGTCACGCCAATGGGCGCCACAACCGCAAGCTGATGAAGGTGCAGGACATCCTCGGCGCGGAGGGTGGCTTCATCTTTTATGGGCGACCGATAGATACCCCCTTCTGGAAGGTCTCCGGCACAGCCAAGTATCTGGAAGCACAGGCGGAGGGGAAGCCGACGGTGATTTTCACCGCGGTCGGGCACAAGCCGTGGGAGTATCCGCTCACCCCACCGGAAATCCGCCTCAACGTGGCGGCGACCTTTGCCGCTGGGGCCAGCCCCTGGCTCGGCGGCTACCATAAGGACCTGCATGATCCCTCGCTACAGGCTGTGGCGGAGGAATTGGGCTTTTTCGCACAGTATGAGGATCTCCTCTCGGACACGGTAGGCAAAGGGGAGACGGCTCTCCTTTGGTCACACGATACGGCGGACTATTACGGCTCTCACCTGCCGGAGATAGACTTTATGGTGGAGAAGCCGGAAGCACTCAAGGAGCTTGACTTTCAGTCATCCTTCAGCGGCGGGTACGAGGCGCTCATGCGCAGCGGCACTTCTTTCATCATTGTGGACGAATTCGGCATCAATGATGAGAACTTTCTCTCTGGCATCAAGACGCTTCTCTTGACCGACACGGCCTGCATGTCGGAACGGACAGCGCAGCGCATCCGCGAGTGGGTACGTCAGGGGGGCACGCTCATCGCTACCAACAATAGCTCCCTCTTTGATGAGAATGGCCGCCCGCGCCAGGATTTCGGCCTGGCCGACGTTTTCGGTGCCTTGTATGTTGAGCCGCGTGGCCTGTCGCAATGGGATCTCCTGTACTTGGAAGAAGGCTTTCGTCAACGGCATGGCTTCTCACGGGAGGACATCCCGTCCCCTTCTTACCAACTGCGCGTCCAGGCACTGCCCGGCGCAGAGGTGGTGGGCCGCTATTACCAGCCAACGGAGAGCCGCTATTCACCCAAGCCGGATCTCAGCCCGGACCCGGCGATCATTCATAACCGCTATGGACAGGGGGAATGTCTCTACCTAGCAGGGAACGCCGCCCGGCTTTATTGGCTCTATCGCATCGCCGAGTATTTCGACCTGCTAACCATTCCCGCGCGGCGGCAGCCATTGCTCCAGGTGGAAGCCTCTTCGTCGTCGGTGGAAGTGATTTGGCGCGAAAAGAAGGAGGGCGGCGATTACCTCATCCATCTCCTCAACTATACCGGCGAGATGGAGCGACCGATCAAGCAGATCCAGACTCTGGAGAACGTCGTCCTGCGGTTGCGCACGGCGCGGAAACCAACGCGGTTGCAAGCTCTACGTGCTGGCAAAGAACTGGCCTGGGAGCGCAAGGGAGAATACCTGACCCTCGCGCTGCCTGCCTTGGGGCATCATGAGGTGATCCACATCGCGTGGAGATAGGATTTCCCCTCTCCTTGCCAGGGAGAGGGGCAGGGGGTGAGGAACAATGACCTGCTACGACATCTACCTGGAAGTCGGCCCGGGCGGGGAGTGCATGGCCCATGTGCCGAGCTTGCCTGGCTGCTTCGCTCGCGCCAGTAGCCGGAAAGGCGCGCTGGCCGCCTTGCCTGAGGCGATTCGCGGCTATCATGCCTGGCTGCGTCAGCATGGCGAAAGCCTCCCTGATCCAGTTGAGCCTATTGCGCTGCAGGTGGCCGAGGTCGTCACTGGCTTTGTGCCCTTCTGGCGGGGGAGCAAAGCCGCCCTGTTTGCACCCGACCGCCTGCCGGTGAACCGCGAAGAGATGGAGACCTGCCTTCGCCGCGCATCCTACTCGCGGGCTGACCTGCTGGCACTGGTGCGCGAATTGCCGGATGAGATCCTGGACTGGCGTGCTGGCCCGGACTCTATGTGCATTCGCGAAATCCTGCGCCATATTGGCAACGCGGAGGAGTGGTATGTCTCCCGCCTAGTGGCCCTGGAGACATTGCCACCGGAGTGGGAACACGACGAGGCGATGCCCATCTTTGGGTTTTTGGAGATGGAACGGCGCACCACGCTAGAACGGCTGCGCCGCCTGACTGACCGGGAACTGGCGGAGGTCTTTTGCCCGACTCATTGGACGAGGCATCCGGATGAGCTGTGGACAGCGCGCAAGGCGCTGCGCCGTTTGCTGGAACATGAGCGAGAGCACATCGCCCATATCCAAGAGGTGCTGTCTGCGGCCAGGATGAAATTTGGGAAAAGCAGCGAGACAACCAGGTGATGCCGTCCGCCGAAGGCCTGACGATAGGCTATTTCATCTTTAGCTTCCCGGAAGGGTATACATGATCGTCAGCTTGGGACGCATCCACGTCCCGCCATGCTCACAGGTCACCAGTTTCATGCCCGCTGGCTCGCCAAAAGCCTTGAACACCAGGCCATGATTCGAGCCTGGGTTGCTAACCCATTTTTGCGCGAGGCTGGTGATGCCGAAATCATACCATCGCGAAATGTCGAACATGGTGACACTGCTAGCGGGATGGGCAGAGCGGTCGCTGTTGGTGTCGTTGCAACCGGGCGAACTCCAGGGCACGCCGTTTGCGGCTTGGTTCCAGGTGGCTTGCGAAGCGACCCAGGGGCGATAGACTTCGTACGCGCCGACGGTGATCGAGCGAGGGCCATACCGCTCCGGCGTGTAGACGCTCAGGGTGGCTCCGAGGACTGTGGCGTTGGCCGGGATGCCGAAAAGGTCGAACCGGATCAGTCCCGCCAGTTGATCGTTCGTTCTGATCTCCATCGTGTCATTCGGGCCACCATCAAAATTGGTTTCAGGAGCCGAGGAGACGATGCCAACATCCTGGCAGCCAGCATACCCGTTGGCGCCCTGTTGCAAAGTCACCGAGTAACTTAAGGGTGTGCGCGTAGCGGTAAGCGTGGCCGTTGGCGTGTGCGTAAGGGTAGGCCTGGCGGTGTGTGTTGGAGTGTGCGTTGATGTAGGCAACGGGGTCCTGGTCGGCGTGCGAGTAGAGGTGGGCAGCGGCGTATCGGTGAACGTTGGCGCTGGCGTATCGGTCGGCATAGGCGTGGAGGTGGCCGTTCGTGTGACCGATGGCGTAGCAGTGGACGCAGGCGTCAGTGTACCCGTTGCCGTGTGTGCAGGCGTGGATGTATTTGCCAGCAGGAAGGTGGACGTTGCTGTAGCCGCCGTGCCTGTACATGTGGATGTGACTGTAGGCGTATAGGTTGCCGTGCGCGTGGCGGTGGCTGTGAGGGTGCCTGTCGGCGTGCAAGTCGGGGAGGACGTGGCTGCTGGCGTTGGCGTGGGGGTCCTCGTAGGGGGTGAACTGGGTGTGGCTGTTGGCAGCAGCGCCTGTATACTGATGGGCGTCCCACCAGGCATCAGGGTCGGGATGGGTGAACTTGTTGGAACGAGCGTCGGCGCGCGTGTGGGTGTAGAAGTCAGTACGACGCTGGGCGAAGCAAACGCCAGGGCAGTCGGCGGGGAAACGGCGGTGGCGCTAGGCATTACGATGCGTGGCGACGGTGTGGCGGAGACCTGTGTCGGCTCCGTGGTTGGCTGCAATGTCGCCGATGGCGGCGTGGTGGCCTGGGCCTCCACCGATGGCGTGTGCAGGGGAAGGGACAGGAGAAGCAGCGCCGCGTTTGCCGGAACACGAACTACCTGGCCGGAGGTGAGGAGCGCACTGTCCACCGCTCCCGCGACCTCGATCTCGCCGTGCAATACTTCCACACTGGTCTCCCCGTTGCTCTCGACGCTGATGATGAAGCTGGTGCCCCGCACGATAACCCGCGCGGTAGGCGATTGCACCTGGAAAGTGGAGCGCCAGCCACGCAGCGGGGGCACATCGTAGCGCACAGCCCCGGCTCCCTGGTGCAGGACGATGCGATAGGGTGTGCCGAGGAGTCCGGAACGCAGGGAGGAAAGGATAAGCTCAGCCTGGGGCTGCATCTCCAGGGTGCTCCCATCGAAGAGCCTGAGAATGGCTGTGCCGCCCGACACGCGCATCTGATCCCTTTCGTGCAGGCGAGCGTGCAGTTGGATGGGCTGCGGCGGCGCGTCCGCGCTAGCCTGTGCCTCTGCTGACTCCTCAACGGCGGCTAGAATCGCCTCCTGGCTACGCAAGGTAGGCAATTGGGAAAGGATGAAGGTCAAGCTGATCAACAGCAGTAGCGCCAGCACTGCTGCCGCGAACTGACGCGAGAGGAAAAAGCGGAAGGGGTGAAGCCCCTGTTCTGGCCGTGACATGGACGGACGATAGGGCCCCTTGGCCTGCGCCGTGAGCTTGACGGTGTCATCTGACTTTGCCCTTCCCATGATGCGGCGCAGCCAGGCCAGGTCAGCTTCGCAGGACGGACAACCTGCGGACAGGTGCTTGTCCACAGCCTGGCGCGTCTGTGCATCCAGGCGTCCGTCCAGCCAATCTATCAGATTCTCAAAGGTGACCGGATGCTGGTTGCCGGTCAACTTGCTGTCACTCTGTTTTGCCGGCAAGGTTATACCTCGACACAACCCTTAACAATAAAGAGCAGCCAGACCGAGGGAGAATGCATACCGTGGAATAGTGGAACCTTCAAAGGCTTGATCGCAGTTGGATTAGGATGCCAAAAGGGCGAGACGTTGCACAAATGGTTAAAGGCCTCAACAATCGCTTCCTGTTGTTTACGAGCAAACGCCGCAGGATGTTCATATAACAGTATAATCCAAAACGGAGGGGATGCAAACAGAGTTGTTGGCATTTCGCCCTAGGTTCGTTCCAGCCAGAGGCCCAGCATGTGCCGGATGCTGATGATCTCGTTGGTGTGATAGCTGTTGTGCGCGATATGATGGAATCCCCCCTACTTCACGGAGACTTCCAATCCCTCGCGATCCAAGATGACGTTGACGCTCGCGCGAAAGTGCGCCGGGTCGCGGACAAAGTCGAAGTAATGGGCGAGACGTTTGGCCATGTTCGCGCTGTTGTGCGCCAGCACAACGCTGCCCGCGGGCATCCGCTCGTATCCCGCCTCCAGGATGTCCAGGTAGACCCCTTTGCCCCGGCCTCCTGTGCCATCGGCGTCTAGGTAAAGGAGGTGGATTGGCCCAGTGAACTGCGCAGCTACGTCCACGGCATCGGCGGCGATGATCCTGGCGACTCCTGTCGGGTCTATGCGCCGCACGTTGCGCTCGGCTCGCGCGGCCTCCTCAGGCTCGATCTCCACACCGATGAGCTGCCTGGCCGCATAGCACGCGCCGGGGCCGACGGCGGCGCCAGCGTTGGAGATGAAGGTGAACCCGCAAAAGATACCGGCAGCAATCATATTCTGCGGCTGCACGATGGCATTGATGGCATAGAGGAGGCGTTGCATACGGGGCGTGATCGCCGTCCAGGGGATCTCGAAGAGTTGGCGCACCGCCCGCCGATGCGCCAACATCTTGGCATGGTCGTAGCGCGCGTGGGGCAATACCCCCGCTTCACGGAGCGCTCGCAGCGCCTCATCCACTACGGCGACCTCTTTCCCCTGCGGCTCCAGTTCGCGGTGCGGATCGCTGTAGCTCATCATATAGCTGTTCCAGTCGTCAGTGCGGAAGGTAAGGATCACCAAAGCCTCCAAGAAAATAGATCAACGCCAAGGCGCAAAGAGAACGAGAGAATCATAGGGACTTGGCGTCTTCTTGTCTCCTGCGATGCCGCCCTTTCCAAGGTATACTCCAAGATGCCGATTCCTTACACGCTATCAAACATAGCTCTTGCGAAAGCCCCGAAAGGGTCGAAATCCATGCACCTCATAAAAGGGATCAGCGGACTCGGTGGAAAGCAGGTTTGGCCGCATGGCGGGAGAGAGAGGAAAACTTGTCCTTTCAGGTCGTCCGATAAGGCGCCAGCGCCTCCTCGTTCAACTCGATCCCCAGCCCTGGCCGGTCGGGCGCACGAACTTGCCCGTCCTCCAACGTCAGGTAGTGCCGCAGCGATTTGCCCCACATCGGGTCGGTCGTGCCCCGGTAGAACTCGACGATCAAGCCGTTGGAGATGGCCGCGACGAGGTGAACGTGCACCTCCTGGTTGCCATGCGGGGCAATGGGGAGGTCGTAAGCCTGGGCCAGCGCGGCTACCTTCATGAACTCAGTGATGCCGCCAAGGACTTGGGCGTCGGCATTGAGGATGGCCGCGGCCTTGTGCTCGATCAGGTCACGAAAGCCGTAGCGGGTGTATTCGTTCTCCCCTGTGGCGATAGGGATGCACGTGGCAGCAGCGACCATGGCGTGCCCGCGGTAATCGTCCGGCGCGACCGGTTCCTCGAACCAAAAGATGTCGTACTTTTCGATCTTGCGGGCGATCTCGATGGCCTCGTAGTAGCGGTAGGCGTTATTAGCATCCACCATCACCTTGACTTCCGGCCCTACCGCCTCGCGCACGACACGCACCCGTTCCACATCCTCGGAAATCGGCGCGCCACCGATCTTCATCTTGACCGCCCGCGCCCCAAACTCCACGTTAGCTACCATTTCCGCCGCCAGGTCGTCCAGCGTCTTCCCCTCCTCATAATATCCGCCAGCGATGTAGGCGGGAACCTGCTGGCGATAGCCGCCTAAGAGCTTGTAGAGCGGCTGATTCGCGGCCTTGCCCCGCATGTCCCAGAGGGCGATGTCTATGGCGCTGATGACGCGCGTAGTGATGCCGCGCCGACCGACCAGCTTGGGTTTCCACATACGATCCCAGAGCCTCTCTACGTTGAAGGGATCCTCTCCCAGGAGGAGCGGCTTGAAGGCAGCGACCATCTCGCGGTTCACCGCCTGGCTCAGCCCACCTCCCCCCAGGCCGATGCCGGTGATCCCTGCGTCGGTCTCGATCACGACGACATTGAGGCCGCCGTGGGTATAGATGTATTTGCCGTTGCGGATCGCCCTCGGCCTCGGCCAGCGATAGCTTTCGTAGCTTACATTAGTAATTTTCATGAGGCAATTTCCTTCAAAATCTTTTCAATTTGTCTTTCTACTGATGGTACATCTATCTGGACAACTTCCCACACGATGTCCAAGTCTACCCGGTTATAAGCATGAATCAGCCGATTTCTCATCCCGATGATTTTCTCCCACTCAACAGAAGGGTGTGCTCGTCGGAGATCCATAGAGACGCTACGAGCTGCCTCACCAATGATCTCTAGCTGCCGCATCACTGCGTCCTGCACCATCTTGTTGCGCAGGAAGCGTTTGTAGGTGACTCTTGCAATGTAGCCTTTGATATAGTTTGTCGCATCCAGTATGTCTCTCAAGAAGACGGCATCATCCTTCTTCATAGAGAACCACCATATCTTTTTCAATATAGGGGCGGACGTGGGGGCTGAGAGAGCGCACGCTGACCAATTCCACCTCCCGTCCAAGAAGGCGACTTAACTCCTGCTCTATGCCGAACCACTTCAAGCCGATGGGAGGGCGTTGGCCCAGTTCTTTCAGTTCCACCAGGATATCAATATCACTCTCTGGCGTCTCCTCTCCCCTGACCACCGAGCCAAAAAGGGCGATCCGTTTGACCCCGTATGGGAGCAGAATGGGCAGTATCTTGTCCCGAAGTTCATCAAATCTGTCCATAAACGACCTCTCCTGGGCAGATAAACAAGTCTACCTCTACACATTATAGGCGATGGGGGGGCAAGCACACTGGTTCGCCCCCCTTTGCTCGCCAGTGGTTTTGGCAGGCACACGGGCTTGCCCCTACTTTGTGGGCGCACGCTCCGCAAAGCGCACGTGCTCCCAATCATCTATCTGGGCATAGTATACCCGCACTTTGCCCTCTTTCAAGTCCTCTGCACGCTGAGCGCGGTATTTGACGCCACCATGTTCGAGGTCAAATTCGGGCGAGTTGGGCACGAACCCGTCGGCAAAGATGCGCCTTTGCAGTGCGGCCTGGGGGTTGAATTGGATCGCCTGATGCTTCTCTCCCTCAGCCAGGAGTTGCTCTGCCAGGAGCAGCTCGGCCACAGCAGCGCGAAACTCGTCCATGTCTATGCCCACTGGATCGGAGCGGTTGGCTGGATCTATCTCGCGGTGGCCGAGCACCGAACTAGCGTCCAGCCCGAAACGCTGGCAGGCGGCGACAACCCGTTTCAGCGTGGTCATGTGCACCTCTTCTCCCACCGGCTTGCCCACTACCTGGAAAGCCTCGACACCCCAGGTGATCTCATTGGCCAGGTACCAGGGCGTGCCATCAGGAAAGACCACTTTCTCCCCTTCGCAATGATGCGCGGCCAGATCGTCGGGCACCAGGATGTAGGCTTCATCTCCGGGTAACGTCACCTCATGTGAGCTTACCCCGCGGTCATTAGGCCCGACCAAGTAGTCCAAAGCGTTCTTGGCCGTCGCCCCCACCGGCGCGGCCGTCGAATGCACGATAATGTATCGCACCTTTTGCCCCTGGCGGTCGCTGAAGTGACCGCTGGGACGGTCAGTGATAGCCATAGTCTCCTCCTTTGTAGTTATCAGCCATCGGCTTTCGGGCTGATGGCTGGTAGCTGACAGTTGAACGTTTCTATCCCATCGCCTGCACCGAAATCTTATAATCCCCCGTGCCTTTGGGATAGTAGTGGCGGATGCGCACGGTGTAGTCGCCGGGCCGCAACGAAGTCACGATCTTGGCGTTAAAGCCGCGGCCACTATCGTCATCTGCGGCCAAGACGTTCTTCAGGTCGTGAGAGGCGAAGAGAGCCATGACCACATCGGTCGGCCCCTCCGTCTCGATCTTGTAGCGGCCCTCCCTGGCTACAGTGAAGTGGAAGAGGTCCTCCTCGCCATGCTTGCCGATGGCGGCTGCCACTGCTGGCCCGTCTATGGTCAGCCCGACCGTTTCCTTCGTCTCGCGGCGGTACTGGCGGCCAATGAACTCCTTGTCTATCGCCGATATCTCCCGGTTCCACCCCACCTCAAAGTCGCCGATGGTGTGCTCGTTGGGGATCGGGTAGAGCATGATGGAATGGGGATCGAAGTCGGAGAACTGGGTGGTCGTCCTGCTGTATCTCTCGAACAGGTTGACATCCACGTCGGCCTTGGACCAGTAGTTCGGCGGGCCGGCATAATAACGATAGACGGCCTCTTTGTCCCAGGGGATGTTGGCTGCCGGGTTTTGATGCTCGTGAATGCAGCCCAGGGCATGGCCGAATTCATGCAGGACGACGCGCCGGTACTCCTCTTCCGCGGTGGACGGCGTGAGCCAGCCATAATTCATCGTCGAGCTATCTTGCGGGATGGAAAGGGCGTCCGTGCCGATGTAGGACCAGGAACCGCGCTCTCGGAAAGAGATGCGGATTTCCGCATCAGGATAGGAGCCGAATTCGAACTCGAGGTTGGCGTACTGGCTCCACTCGTGGGCGATTTGGGCGACTTTGGCCTGCACCTCTGGCACGCCATCCAGGAAACTGACGCGCAGGACGCGGCCATTTTGCCAGAGCTTGCCGGTCACGGTCGCCAGTTCCAGGGGCGTGGGGGGAGCCACTCCGAATCCCGGACGGTATATCGGGACATTCGCCGGGTTCTCCATCAGCGATCTGCTTGCCGCTTTTGGCAACACATCGCGTGGCAGGGCGCGGTCAATACAAACTTTGATCTTCTTAGGCATTTGAACTCCTCCTTTGCTGGGGTAACCACCAATTAACACCGATAGATGATGTTTTATTCTTATCTGGGTTCATCCATGTTTATCTGTAGTTCCAAAACCTATCCCTCAAACTCGATATCCAGGTATCCGCCGTCGGGCAGATTTTCCACAGACTGCAAGGTGCAACGACCGCTCAACAGAGCCAGCGTCTCCGCGTCCGGGACACCATAATAGGTGTCCTTATAGGTGGAGAGGACGGCACGCCGTGATTTGCGGCTACGTGACCTCTTGGGCAGGATCTTGTTCAGAAGCTCAGCGGCTGGTGTGCCGTTGTAGCTCCCATGGTGGCTGATCTTGAGAAAATGCACCGGCTGGAGCATTCCCTGCCTGTCCATCATCCTCCAACTGCGCAGTTCGGCGTCGCCGGGGAAGAGGAGCCTCCAGCCGCGCCACTCCAGGCAGAAAACCACGCTCGTGTTGTTGGCGGCTTTGTCAATCGCCAGCAAGTTATCGCCGCACCCCCGGCGGCGCATCTCCACCAGGTTATAAAAGGCGCCAGCGTCCACCCCCGACGGTGGCAAAGGTTCGGCAAGCGTGAGGCGAGCACTCGCCCCCTCCCCCGGACTCACGCCCAAAGCTGTCGGCTGCAAGATGCCGTAATAGCTGGCCGTATCCTCCTCTGGCGCCCAGACCTGGAGGCGGGCTTCTCGAAAGGGATGCGTGCCCGCCAGCTCGCAGCCACGATAGACATAAGAGGTTTTGGCCGCCAATTTGCGCAGGTAGGCGACACATTGCGAGGTATCTCGCGGGTTGTTGTTCGCCATCAGTGCATGGATGGCCGAGGTTTCTCGCTCCGGCGCTGCCTGTAGGAAGCTAGCGATGGCCTCGTATTCCCGCAACAGTTCCAGCCGCCGCTTCTTTGCTTCGGGATGTCGCTCGTAATAGTCCTCGGCGGCGGAAGCGGTCAGCCAGGCGTATTGTACGTCAAGCTTCAAGCCCAGCTTCTCCGCCGCGTAGGGGAGGCCCTGGACATGGTCTATGTGCTCGTGCGTCATCACATAGAAGTCGAGCGGGCGGCCAGCCAGCACGTCACAGATGTTCTGCACCACGGGCCGAAAGAGAGCATCCACTCCTCCCTCTCCGCCCAGGACATTGCCTACATCAATGAGGATGTGACGGGTTTCGGTCTTGCCAGGGCGGACGCGGTCAGGCACGGAGACGAGGATCGCATCACCAAAGCGGACGTTGTAGACGCGCACACGCAGCAAGTCCACGTCAGGCCTCCTTCCTGTGGCCGTTTGCCGCTTCGATGATCGGCAACATCCGTGCCACGCCGCGCACGCGCATCAGGCCGCTTGCTGCCTCGGCGATGACTACCGAGCGCAGTTCCTTGCCATCAGGCCCGATGGCCTGCCGTTCCAATTGCAGGAAACCCTGGTCGGTCAGGTGGCGCAGCATCAAGTCACGGTCATGCTTTTGCTCGTCGCTGAGGTCGGAGGTCAGTTTGGCGCGGAGGGCGCGCGTCTCCCAGTCAATGGCCAGTGTGGTGCCGACGGTGATCTGCCGTTTGGCCGGGAAGGGCTTGCTCAGCGTGTTGCTTTCCGTCCGCTCCCAGGAAACTTTGAAGATGCACTCGCGAATCTTCTTTTTCCCCTCGCGCGTGTAGTAAAGCTTGGTGACGTCGAGGCGGGGCCGCACGCGGAAGGGGATGCCGCGTGGGATGCCAAGTAGTTCCCGGTTGCGGTTGGCGAATTCATAGGCGGCCCAATCGCTCTCCACGAAAGTCTCCAGGTTGAGATCCTGCAAAGCCGGCTCCGCCAGGTTAGTCGCCACCTCCAGAGATTGGCGATCAGGCGCCATGCGGCGGCGCACGAACTCCTCACAGAGCCAGTCGCGCTCTTTGGAAGGGTCGGGATGGGAGGCTTGATCGGCAGCAATGATCGCCCGGCCATAGTCGGCGAAGGAAACCTCGCCAGGCGGGAGGTAGTCCAACGCACGGAAGATCATCCTCTTGAAGCGCTCCGCTCCGATCGCCAAGGCGCGGCCAGAGACGCTGTATTCGGACTCGCCGCGCTCGGCGGCCTCACGGCGTTTCAGGCTCTCGTGAATGTTGATTATGACCGTGTAGAGTGCGCCGCTCAGCACCTCGCTCAGGGCGTAGGGGTCGTTGCGCGCCACGCAATTGGGCCGGCCCCGCTCGTCCAGGCTGGTATCGGCCGGGTCAAGCGTCTTGTTATTGAGGAGCGTGCGCAGATAGAAGGTAGCGCGGCTCTCCTGGCTGAGCACGCGACCGAACTCTTCGGCGATGGCGCTGAAAGCGGTCGAATTGCTGATGTAGCCGCCGGTTTGCGAAAGTACGGTTTGGCGCAGGTTATGACTGGAGAAAGCCATCATCAGGGCGGTCAGGTCGGCAATGGCCTCGTGCAGAGCCAGCGATTGGGGGGTAACGGCATTGTATAGATCGGGGGCGATGCCGTCTAGGATGGCATGGCCCGTTTCGTGGGCAATGATGTCGCGGGAGAGGCTGGTATAGATCATCTCGCCGGAGCTTGGGTGAACGGGGAAGTAGTAGAATTGCAGGCTGTGCGATTCCCGCTCGTAATAGGCGTTGGCCCATTCCCCAGCGCGGGGGATGACCAGCAACTGGGGGGCATCGAAGGCCCAAACCAGCGGTCTGCCGAGGGCATCCTCCTCCTCGAACATGTACATCGTGCGCAACACCGTGGCGAAAACGCTGACCTGGTTGAAATCACGGGCGTGGATGTCGCCTTCGTCGGCCACATGGTAACGCCCGACCGTGCGCTCTCCTTTGGGAGGGAGAAAGGCTGCGCCGGAAAGCAATGTGCCACTCCTGGGATCAAAGTCAAGGACGGCGACACGCCGCGTGACCGGGCCATCCAGGAAAAAGTCCTCGCGGTCAATGAAAAACTCCTCCGTGTTCTCCATTCCCTTGTAGCGGCTGGTCAGCGGATCCTGGATCATCATCGGGACACGAACTTTCATTGCGACAACTCCTTTCCTGGCTG
>CAYPON010000071.1:0-12904 GCA_964412315.1 uncultured Anaerolineae bacterium
CAGATATGGCGTGGGGTACGTCTATGTGGGCCCCTTCGAGCAGGCTGTCTATCCTTCGGCTGGCCTGGACAAGTTCGACGCCATGCTGGAGCAGTACCTTGATCTGGTATATGATGAGGACTCTGTCCGCATTTACCGCGTGCGCCAGGAGACACGTCGGCTCTATGGCGGCCCTATTTCGGAGACGGCGAAGCCCGTGGCGATACCAACAATCCAGCCGCGCCCCGCGGCAACTGTGGACAGGGATGCGCTCAAGAATCTGGAGCGCGCAGCCAATGCCAGCCCTGACAATCCCGGGCTGCAGTTCGAGCTGGGGGATCGTTACCGCCAGATGGACCGCCTAGAGGACGCAGTGCGCGTGTTCGAGCGCTCGCTCAAGTATCACCCGGAGGATGTGGCCATGTATCACACTTTGGGAGATACCTACACGCTGATGAACAAGCCGGAGGAGGCACTCAAGCAGTACATCCGGGCGACCGAAGCAGCCCCTAACAACCCGGCGGCTTTTAACAAGCTCGGCGTGGCCTATCTGCAACGGGAGCGACTCGCCGAAGCGGTGGATGCCTTCCAACAGGCGATCCGCAAGGACCCCAAATTTGTCGAAGCCTATTTCCATCTCGGCGAGGCGTACGAGAGGCAGGGGAACAAAACTGCTGCCAGGGAAGCCTACGCCAACGCGCAGCAGCGCGGCCCTGGCACTGATTGGGAAATCCGTGCTTCTGAACGGCTGCGGGCATTAGAACAGTAGAAACATTATGTCAAGGGAGGATCGAGATGCAGGAAAAGGTGAGCATTGGAGTCATCGGCGGCAGCGGCGTTTATCAGATCGAAGCGTTAAAGGACGTGCAGGAGGTCAAAGTCAAAACGCCATTCGGTGATCCTAGCGATGCCATTGTGGTTGGCACATTGGCAGGTCGCCGCGTAGCTTTCCTGCCCCGCCATGGGCGCGGCCATCGGATCATACCCCACGAACTGAACAGCCGCGCGAACATCTATGCGCTCAAGTCACTGGGTGTGGAGCGCATCATCGGCATTAGTGCCTGCGGCAGTATGCGCGAGGACTATGCTCCGCGCGATATTGTGATTCCCGATCAGATATTTGATTGCACGAAGGCCCGTGTCAGCACCTTTTTCGGCAATGGGCTGGTAGCACATGTCGGCATGGCCGATCCCTTCTGCTCCGTGCTGAGCAGCCTTCTCTATCAGGCGGTGACCAAGGCCGGCGCAAAGGTGCACAGGGGTGGGACCTTCATCGTGATTGATGGACCGCAATTTTCGACCAAGGGGGAATCCCGCATCTATAGAAAGTGGGGCGTGGATGTTATCGGCATGACCATTTTCCCGGAGGCTAAACTGGCTCGCGAGGCGGAGATTTGCTACGCAGTCATGGCGCACGTGACCGATTACGACGTCTGGCATGAGACGGAGGAGCCAGTCAGCGTGGCCATGTTGCTCGATAACCTGCGGGCCAATGCTGCGGTGACCAAGAAGGCGCTCGAGTACATCGTGCCGATGATTCCGCAAGGACGGGACTGCGAGTGTGCCTCCGCTTTAGCCGCGGCGCTCATCACCGATCGCGCGCTCATTCCGGAAAAGATCAAACGCGACCTGCACGTGCTCATCGGCAAATACATCACATAGTCTCCCGCTCCCCGTGCTAGGGGCACTGTTAAAGTGCAAAGTTGGTGAAAGCGGCTAAGATAAGGAGAAATAGATGAATTCAATCGCCAAAAGAATCGCGGAGATGAACGCGCGGGTGGCCTCCGCCAAAGAGCAGAACCTCTATTTCTATTTGCAAGCCATCGAAAAGCTTGACGGGCCATGGGTCACCGTGGGCGGGAAGCGGATGCTGATCTTTGCTTCTTACAGTTACCTCGGCCTGCTCGGCCATCCGAAGATCAATGCGGCAGCCAAAGCGGCTATCGAGCGGTATGGCACGGGCACCCACGGCGTCCGGGTTCTGGCTGGAACGCTGCCGTTGCACAGGGAGCTTGAGGAAAGGATCGCCGCCTTCAAAAGAGCGGAAGCGGCTATTGTCTATAGCAGTGGCTACGTCACGAATTTGACCACAGTTTCCAGCCTGGTCGGACGGAACGACGTCGTGATCTGCGACAAGCTGAATCACGCCAGCATTGTAGACGGCTGCCTTCTATCCCGCGCCAAATTCCTTCGCTTTGAACATAACAATATGAAAGAGCTAGAAAGGATACTGACCAGCGTAGATCCAGCCAAGAGCAAACTGGTTGTGGCCGACGCCGTCTTTAGCATGGATGGCGACATCATCAACCTGCCCGAATTGAGTCGCCTGTGCAAGAAATACGGTGCGATGCTGATGATAGACGAAGCGCACTCGCTGGGCGTGCTCGGAAAAACCGGGCGCGGTATCGAAGAGCACTTTGGCCTGGAAGGAGTTATTGACGTCAAAATGGGCACGCTCAGCAAGTGCATCCCCAGTGTAGGAGGATACATCGCTGGCAGCAAGGAGCTGATCACTTACTTACAGCACACCTCCCGGGCTTTTGTTTTCTCCGCCGCATTGCCACCCGCCGCCGCTGCTGCAGCCAAGGCTGCTCTGGAAGTGATTGAAGAAGAGCCGGGGCGCCTTGAGGCCTTGCAGCGCAATGTCAAGCTATTCATCGCCGGTCTTCAGGAGCGTGGTTTCAACACCTTGAACAGCCAGACGCCCATCGTGCCGATTATCACCGTGGACGAGGACAAAGCGATGCTGATGACGCGGCTTTTGCAGGATGTGAACATCTTTATGTTGCCAGTAGTGCCGCCTGCCGTCCCGGTAGGCACAAGCCGTCTGCGTGCCAATGTCACGGCTGTTCATTCAGAAGCAGACATCGAGTTGGCTCTCGACGCTTCGGCGCGGGCTGGTAAAGCCATAGGAGTGATTCCATGAGCCGAGTCGCTGTGGTTACCAATAGCAGTGCTAGCATTTCGCATAGGCTTTTGCTTTTACAGCCAAGGAATATTTCCGGTAGCCTTTTTAGTGATTTTGACTATGCGAAAACAGAAAACGGCCCTTCAACAAATCGGCAACGCCTGCTGCATCATCGAGGTTGAATTGAGGGACAGGAAGCTCCCAGACTTGATCGGTCACCAGTGCGATAAGCTCTTCCTGAGGGCTTAGGAGCTTTTCTCCTCGCTCCTTGCGCGAGATTTCGACCTTGGGGATATGGGCAAACTTGTACCCTTCGACGAGGATGATATCCACGCCATGGACCCTGGACAGCACCTCTTCTAGGGACAGGCTTTCTTCCAATTGCTCCAAGATTGCCAGCCGTCGTGGCGTGGCCAAGACCACAAGATCGCTGCCAGCCTCAGCGTGCCGCCAGGTATCGCTCCCCGGCACATCTACACGTACATCGGCGTGACGGGAGTGTTTGATGGTGGCGACGCGATACCCCCGCCGTTTCAGTTCAGCGATCAGATTGACCAAAAATGTCGTCTTCCCTGCCCCCGACCAACCCACGATGCCAATAACGGGAATGGACAAAGGTTTCACTAGCAACCCGTTTTCTTGATGATACGATGATGATCTTTCCGCATTATGTCAACACCCCCTTATTTGGGGATGCTCGGCAAACTGACGTAGAAGAAAGGCCGGTATCGCTCGTTGCTGCTCAGATAATCGCCGTTCCAGCCGCCCATAGCATAGACAACACTTTCCTGCCCCAACTCAACCGAGGCTACGCCAAGCGTTCGCCACTGTCCCAAGACCGGCGTCTCAAAGCTGGCCCAAAGGTTATTGACGGCGTCATAGCGTTCATTGAAATAAAGGTAGCTATCCCACCCTCCCCCGATGGCGTACAGGTTAGTGCCGACAACCGCCACGGCCAGCCCGGCGCGGCGGGCCAGCATAGCAGCACGCCTTGACCAGGGGTTTTCTCGGCTCCCTTCCTTGGCCGGGTCATACGCCTCACAGAGGGAGTATTCCCCAAGACCATCGTAGCCCCCGACAACATAGACCACATCGTTCACAACCCCCGCTGCCAGAAACCCTCTGGGCGTGGTCATGGGTGTGCCTCTCGCCCACGTGTTCGTCTCCGTGTCGTAAATCAGGGTTATGTCAAGATAGCGCTGGCCATTTGAGCCTCCAAAGAGGTACAGCTTGGAGTGCACCGCCGCGATGGCATAGGCAAACAGCGGTTCAGGCAAATGTGCCCCTGTGCTCCAACTATCGGTGGCCGGATCGTATATCTCTAGCACATCGAGCGCCTTGCGCTCTGCTCCATACCCTCCAGGAACGTAGATTTTGCCACCGATCACCGCTGCCCCGATGTTTGCCGCCGCATTCGGCTTGCTTGCGCGATGCCGCCAGGCGTTCTCCACCGCATCAAACTCCTCCACCACATTGCTGATGCCTGTCTTGGTATCGCCACCGATGGCGTAGATTCTGCCCAGATAAGAGACCACCGCCAGCCGCGCGCGGGGAGTCGGCATCTGCCCCTCGCCCATCCAGCGCGATACCTGCGACCTTGCAGTGGAAAGGCTAAGAGGCAGTTGGTAGTCAGTGAAAGGATCGGGCCGCGACACCGAAGCCAACCGGGGCCGGGGGAGAAGGAGGATAGCAATCATAACCAGCAATATGGCAAGGAAAAAGACCTTCTGCCAGCGAGCCAGTGGCGGGAAAAACGGCTGGGGAGGTCCTATCATGACGCCCTCGGCCTCAGCCGGCGCGGTTGAGACAGCTACTCCTCCCTCACTCACGCGGATCCAGCCGTTTACGATAGCGAGGGTGGTGGCTTCGGTGCGGGATTCCACCTCCAGCTTGGCGAAAATGTTACGAAGATGCACCTTGACCGTATTCGCGCTGATCACCAGCTTCTGGGCGATCTGTGCATTGCTGGCACCCGTCGCCACCAACTCCAGGATCTCTAGTTCTCGCACGCTTAACGGGCATTCATTAGAGGCCATCGTGAGGTCCCTCACCTGCCCAGCACATCGGTCGGGACGAGTTCCATCGCCCCTCCCGGCGGCGTCCAGTAAAGCTCCATCAGTCCCGGAACCCTCAGACTACGATAGTAAATGCTGATCTCATGCAATCCGGCAGCCAACTCTATTTCCCCCGGTTGCCATCTTTCCCCGATCAGTTGCTCATTTCGTAACACCAGCCGCCCATCAATAGAAAGCCAGACCTCACCATTGGCAAAAGCCTGGAAAGTGTAGCGTCCAGGTTGAGATGCGTGAATCCGACCATCCCACTGCACGGAGAAAGGCCCCGACGTTAGCAGATAGAAATCCCGGAGAGCAATGAGAGGGTCGAGCCGCTGCAAAGCTGGCTCACCCACCCAAGTGAGGTTCAAGTAGTATTTCCCCAATAGTCCACCTGTCTCCATGCCGATCGCTTGCAAGCGACGGTGGATTTCGTCCTTTTCCACAATATAGCATATAAACTGGCTGTGTCTGGTCAGAACACCATCCGGATAATACTTTCTGATAAAAGGCAGCATCTGATAATGGCTGGGTGTGACAATGAACGCTACATCTTTATTGACTTCCTCCCTGATAGGGAGGAAATAGGCGATGTGTCGCGCCTCTGTCACTTTCACCTTATGGGCGATAAACCGAATCGTGCCATGCCCAACGGGGAGATCGCTGATGAGGTAAATCTGGTAGTCGTTGCCAAGCTTGCGTATCTGCCGCGCTACATCCGCCACGTCCGTCCAGGGCCATCTTGTAGTGTAGCGGATAAAGTAGGTTTCGTAATCCTTGTATCCTACCAGGCCTAGAAAGATGACCAGAGGCACAGCGTAGCTGAACATCCTCCAACGCGACTTAAGGGAGGGCAGCAGAGCGTCCGTCTCTTGCCGCAGTTTTTCCAGAGGAAGGGAGGCCAGCATAAAAGGAACAGGCGTCATGGCCACAAGACGATGAGACTGAGGGATATCAATAGAGGTTACGTTCCCCATTACAGGAACGGCATACCAGAAAAAGAGCAGCGCGTACTTTGCTTCTTTCCAATGGTAGAGGCTATAAGCTAATCCCAGGACATAGAGAGGCGCAGTGAGGCGACCCAGGACCGGTTCCTGGGCAAAACTGTAGAAACCACTGTCCACATAACAGTTGAAGACAAGCACTGCCTTTTCCGCCTGCCGAAGGAGGATCTTCCCTATGTCTCGTGTGCCATAGACGGCATAGACCCGATCCATGTTCTGCAATATGGATTTGTTTCTCACCGGATCAAGCAGCAGAACCCGCCAATTATGTTGGATATAGTGCAGTCCGAGGGGCGCAAAGGCGAAGAGTGCAGCTACGCCCAGAACAAAGAGATTCTGATATTGCTGGCGAAGAAAGCCCCGTCGAGTGATGATCATGTACAAAAGCAGCAGTCCAGTAATGAGAGGGAAATAAAGCCCGGACTTGCTGCCGAGGACAACACAAAGGCCGATGTTCAGGCCGCTCAAGCAGTAATCAAACGCCCTTCCCGACTCAATTCCCCGGTAGAGGAAGTAAAGTCCGAAAGCACAAAAGAGGGGCACCTGGATCTCATTCCAGGCTATGCGGCTGAAATGGATATGCCAGGGCGAGACAGCGAAGAAAAAAGTGGCTATGGCCGCCGCCCAGGGGCCAAACATCCGCCGCATCAGCAGATACAAGGGGGGCAACGTCAACGCTCCGCTGATCGCTGAAAGCATCCGTATGCCGGCAACGCTCACGCCAAAGATGGCCATAGAGAGAGCCTGTAACTCGAAGAAGAGGTTGGCGTGGGTAAACCAGCCTGTGTAGAAGGGAGGCAACATGTTCCCTTCAAGTATGGAGAGAGCGTAGGTTCCAAACTCTCCCTCATCGCCGTGAAAGCCGCCCGGGATATATTCCAGATTGTAAGCACGCAGGACGAGTCCCAGGACAGTGATAACTATTATCAAAGCGATTTCGGATTTCCTTGCCCACCAGCGGGTAAAGAGACCACGCCAATCATGCCTGGAGGGCACGAAAGTGATAGCCAGCAAGACAAGGCTTGTTAACCATGCGAAAGCCTGCCCGATGTAGGCAACTCCCTTTACCTGCAAGAGAAGGCAGAGAACCAGGGCGAGGAACGAGCCTGCTGCCGACCCGACTCTCCACAGACTGCGGGGCCGTGGTATGACAGGCCTTCGCCGCTCCACCCAGGCGTAAACCCACATCGCCAACACAGCCACTCCATAGAGCCAAAGGGCTTGATTGAAGTACGCTCTGTCGGAGAAAAGCTGCTGGCCAAGAAAGGCCAGGAGCAGAGCTAAAACGAGAGCGATGATAGGTAGTCCGATTTCCACCAAGCATCTCCGGATTGCAGTATTGAGGCCATTGTATGCAGATTATTCAGACAGTCAACCCTGCGTCACCGATTGGGACATTTCTCAAGCTTATCACTTTGTAGTCATAAAACTATGCGAAAGCAACAAGCCTGCCCCCCTTTCGCGCCTTGCGACTACAATGCCTCCACTGCTACGCCACGCGCCCCAACATGTTCCGCACCACTTCGCGCTCCTCGGGCGAAAGCATGTCCAGCATCTCATCGCGTAACAACGCCTGGCCCAACTGCGAACGGGCCAGCACCTTCAGATCCTCGGTAAAGGGATCACCCACGATGTCCTCATGGACGATCTTGCCGTCCTGCATCCTCAGGATGCGCTGAGTGCAGCGGGCCACGTTGGGGTCATGGGTGACGAGCAGGATCGTTGCACCGTATTCGCTGTTGAGCCGCCCGAACACGCTCAGGACCTCATCGCCGCTGGCGCTGTCCAGGTTACCGGTCGGCTCGTCGGCTAACACGATAGAAGGACGATTGGTCAGGGCACGGGCAATAGCTACCTTCTGCCGCTGCCCAGCCGAAAGCTGCCCCGGCAGGTGATGGAAGCGTCCCTGCATCCCCACCAATTCCAGCAATTCCTCAGCGCGTTCCCGCCTGGCTCTGCCGCTCATTCCGATGCCTTGCATCGGCACTTCGACGTTTTCTCTGGCCGTCAGCGTGGTGATGAGATTATGCAACTGGAAGACGAAGCCTATGGTACGCCCGCGGAAACTGTCTAGATCGCGCAGTGCGCTGATGTCCTGGCCGTTGACGATCACCTTGCCGGAAGTCGGCCTATCCAGCGCGCCAATCATGTTCAGCAAGGTGGACTTGCCCGATCCGCTTGGCCCCATGACCGCCACGAACTCGCCCGCATGGATCTCCAAATTCACGCCATCCAGCGCGCACACCTGGGTTGCCGCGCCGTTGCCATAGACTTTTGTCAACTCGAACGCCTCAACGATGATCCGGTTCTTATCGCTTGCTCTCACGTCGCACCTCAGCCATCATCACTGACCCACCTGTATGTCCACAAAGGCCGTCATTCCCCAACGCAGCGCAGCATCCAACCGCTCCAGCTCAACAAGCACTGCATAGTTCACGCCGCTCTGCCCCGGCGTGGACATAGGAGCAATGCGCGCCACCTTGCCTCCGACCTTCAAGCCTGCAACAGCATCAAAAGTTACGGTAACCGGCTGCCCCTCTCGCAGCCGTGCCACGTCCAGTTCACTAAGGTCAGTAGTCTCCACGCGCAATGTGCGCACATCCCCCACCATCAGCAGCGATTGCCCGGGCGTGACAAGCTCGCCCTGGCGAACTAGGACTGCGCCGACCGTGCCATCGAAAGGCATTACCAGTTGCAGCTTGGCTAACTGCGCCTTGGCAACATCCAGCGCCGCCCGGGCCTGCTTGACGTTGGCCTCGGCGACAGCAATTTGCTCCCCGGTCGCGCCTGCCTTGAGCAGATCCAGTTGCGCCTGCGCCTGGGCCACCTGTGCCGCTGCCGCGGCCAGCTCACTGGGCGTGGGATGGTTTAGCAGCGCATTGTAGGCCGCCTGCGCCTCCTCCACCTGTGCCTGCGCAATCGCCAAGTCTTCTGCCCGCGCTCCTTGCTTGACCTTCTCATAGTTCACCTGGGCCATATCCACGGCTACTTCGGCGACGTGCACGCGAGCGTTGGCCGCATCTCGCCCCGCCGAGCCGTAGCGCGGATCGCCCGCGGCGGCATCCCGCTCCGCCTGCGCCGCCCAGAGTTGGTTCCGCGTCGAATCCACGCTCAACTTGGCCATTTGTAGATCCAATGTGCTCGCCCCTGCTCGCAACCGTTGCAGATTCAGTTGGGTTTTGGTCAGCGCCGCCTTCGCCGCCGCCAAATCCTCCGCCGTGGGGCCAGCTTTCACCTTCTCGTAACTCGCTCGTGCACTATCGAGCGCTGCCTGGGCAGCGGCAAGCTCAGTCTGCTGCGCCGGCTGCCGTACTTGCGCCAGTTGTGCTTGAGCCAGGGCCAGCGCCGCGACTGCCTGAGCGACAGCCAGCCTGGCATCTGTATCATCAAGCCGGGCCAACACATCCCCGGCTTTCACCTGATCGCCGATCTGCACATCAACCGCCATCACACGTCCGCTCACTTGGAAGCTGAGCGTAGCCCAACGCGCGGGAAGCACCTTACCCGAAGCCGACACCACCGCTGGCGGAGGCTCTACGGTGGTCGAGGGTATAGGCTGTGCTGTGCCCCTACTGCACGCCACCATTAGTATGACCAGCAAAACTGTGATGATCAACATTGTACGCTTCATAGTTCTCCTCTCGCTCCTTGCCACCTGCTTATTCGTATCGCAACGCCTCCACCGGGCTGAGCCTGGATGCCCGCCAGGCCGGATAGGCTCCGCCAATGATACCTAACACCAAGGCCACAGCAAAAACCCGCGCCAGCAAGCCGGGCGACAGGGCTAACACCAACCAGCCTCCCCACATGGGAATCCGCCGCACCAGCGAGGCCAGTAACAGGGACAGCGCCCCACCAACAAGCGCCCCAATCAAACTGACCACGACCGACTCCCTTAGCACCATCGCCAGGACACGCCGTCGTCGCCAGCCCAGGGCGCGTAGGGTGCCGATCTCGCGTGTCCGCTCAAAGACACTCATTGAGACCGTGTTCATCATGCCAATTCCACCGACGAGAACGGCCAGGGCGCTGATCGCCCAGGTGATCACAGCCATGTTCTGCATTTCTGGCAGGTTCTCGGTGAACTCGCTCGACCGCGCGACGGCGACCTCGGCGACCTGCGCCTCGATCCGCTTTCGGGTTGCATCCGCCTGCTGTAGATCCTTGACCTTGATGGCGTACAGGCTTACCTGGCGTGGCTTACCCAGGATAGCCTGGGCATCCCGCAAGGAGACAACGGCTGCGCCCCCCTCTTCCCATGATACTCCTGTCTCAAAGAGGCCAACCACACGGAAATTGCCGTCTGCCAGCTTCAGAATCCTGCCCACAGCCGTGTTGAGGGCGTCGGCGGTCGCGCGCCCTAAGATTACCTCTCGATTACCGACCAATCCTCGTCCCTCCACAATCTGAAAGTGGCTCTTCATGTATGGATGCTCTGCAGGATAACCCATGATCATAAGAAACGGGATTCCCTCTTTTTCCATCGCAACGGCGCTAATGATGAGGCCCGTTACACCCTCCACGCCGGGTATGGCGGCTATTTCTCGGCCCACTCGCTCGCTAAGCGTGCTGAAACCGATGTCGGATATGCCTGCCTGGCGCGCAACCAAATCCATATCGCCGGCCAACAAGGCACTACTGAATTCCCCAGCGAGTCCGTCCGCCAGCCCGCCCAGGGCCATGACTGCGGACAGGCCGATGCCAATGCCCAGCACGGTCAGAAACGTCCGCCCGCGCCGTCGCCAGAGCGAGCGGAGGATTTCCGATTTAACGGGGGGCAGGCGGAGCTTGGAGTCGCCAGTCCCACCCTCGTAGCGCATAGCCTCGACAGGCAGCAGCCGCGAGGCCCACCAGGCCGGATAGATGCCTCCGACGCTTCCCAGCACGACAGCGGTCAGCATTCCTTGCAAAAGCAGTGCGGGCGTCAACTTGCCCTGAAGGAAGCTCAAAGCGGGGCTTCGGCTCATCGGTTGGATCAAAGCCGCGCCGACCAGGCAGCCGACCAGCCCACCGGCTGCGCCGAGTAAGACGCTCTCAGCCAAGACCATCCACACCACCCGCTGCCGACTCCAACCCAGCGCCCGCAATGTGCCGATCTCATGAGTGCGCTCAAAGGTGCTCATCATCACGGTGTTGGTCATGCCCACGCCGCCGATGACCACAGCCAGCAAGGCGATGCCCAGGGCGAAACCCTGGATCATACCCACCATCTGCTGCTGGTTGGCTATGTCGCCTGACTGCGAAACAGTCAGGCGAGGATAGAGGCGTTGCAGGCGCGCCCGCACCTGCTCTGTCTGCCGCACATCGCGCAGCTTGACCTGCACCGCACCGACCTGACGCGCCTTTTGCGCCAGTTGCTGTGCATCAGGTAATGAGAGCACCGATCCTGCATCCTCAAAGCCGCTGCCCGTCTCATAGATGCCAACGACACGAAAGGTGCCACCTGGCAGTGGCAGCGAGTCACCCACGTTCAGCTTCAGGGCTTCCGCGGCTTTTACGCCCAGGATAATGGCTCGACTCCCCCGCGCGGTGCGGGTTGCCTCGCTCAGGCTTTTCCCTTGCACGATCTTGAATCGTTCGACGGCAAAGCCCTGCAAATCATGGCCGAACACATAAAAATAGGGCAAGCCTGGGGCGGCCAGGTTATGCACGATCATACCGGTCGCAGCCTTGACCTCAGGCATGCTCGCCACCTGGTTCACAACCCCTTCATCTACAGCGCTCATAGTTATATCGTAGGAACCTTTCTGTATCAAGGCCAGGTCAGCGCCGCTGCCTGAAAACATGGATATATAGCCGGTGCGCAGTCCCTCACCCATTGCGCCTAAGGCCACGATCATGGCCACACCGACAGCGATGCCGACTACGGTCAGCAGCGTTCGTATCTTGCGGCGCAGCAAATTCTTGAAAACCTGGTTGAGCATAATGATCCACTCCTCAGCAGGAGGCAAGATGCAAGAGGCAGAATATGAGATCCTTTTTGTCTTCTGCCTCTTGCATTATTTCCGGAGGACAAAACCGTGCAAGAACAGTTCGACGATCTGTTCGCGTGCCCAGGCGAGGCGATGCGGGGTATTCATTGGCTCGCCCCAAAAGACCTCCAGGCGCGCCCTGAGCAGGACATACAACCTGCACAACATGGTCACCAGGACAATCGAAAGGTGCGGATCCAAATCTGCCCGCAATTTGCCTTCAGCCACCCCTCGTTCGATCACCGGCAGGATTCGCTCCAACGTCTCATCCATCTTGTCATGCCCCAGGCTCTCGCTACCACGCTCCTGCTCGATGGCGTTCATCGTCTGCCAGCCATGGACGGCTTCATGCATAATCAGCTTTATATACGTAGATTCACCCTGCATGGTATCGAAGTAGGCCCTGAGCATGTCTGCCAACGCCTGGACTGGATCCTCTGCTTGCGCCGCTGCCAGCGTGTTATGCATGTGTTCGAAGATATGCTCCAACATACGACGCACTACAGCCACATAAAGGCCGCGCTTGTCACCAAAATAGTGATACAACATCCGCTTATTCACGCCCGCCCTGGCAGCAATGACATCCACGCGAGCGCCGCTGAAGCTCTCCTCGGCAAACACCACCTCCGCCGCCTCCAGAATGCGCCGCCGCGTGGCTTCCGCATCGTGGCTTCTTTCCGACATGGAACGCACTCCCATCACTTATGTAACTAACCGGTTAGTTATATTATACACCGGGAACGCCGATCTGTCAAATCTGGTTGCTGGAATCTTGCTTCTGGAGAAGCCACATCCATGTTTGACAAATCAGGTAGTAAATGGTATAATTTCCCCCAACACGCGCGCATAGGACTGCTCCATCCTCGTCATCTCTGTGCACCTCTGCCTCACAGCGTGCATCTGCTTAACAAGACAAGCTGTTAGCGACACGAGCGAGGAACCGCCGGAAAACATTGGGGGCGGTTTCCCCGCTCAAGGAAAGGAGGT
>CAYPON010000072.1:0-12902 GCA_964412315.1 uncultured Anaerolineae bacterium
TGGCCGCCAGCTCCAGGGCGCGATTGACCTCCCGCTCGATGGTGTCGTAGAGGGCATAGAGGCTGCCCGCCTCCGCCCGATAATGGACATAACGTTTCGCTACCTCCAGGACAGAGGCCACGGTAGCGTTCGGTTTGCAAGCTTCAGCGATGGCGGCATTGTAAAGGGCCGCCCACCGCAAGCCAAAGGCGGTCTCACGGATGTAGACTTTGCCCACCTCGAAGGAGTCGTCGGCAGCGCCCTGGGGATCGCCAGCGTTGACCAGCCCCAGAGGATGAGACGCACGCGCCATAGAGACGACGTTAGGGAAGGGCCACAACTGTCCCAACTCTGACGGGGGCACGCCCGCCCTCGCCAGTTCCAACAGGGAACGGTCAAAGCGCTCCTGCTTGTATATGATCTTGGCAGGGTCGAGGTCTCGAACCCAGACAGCGACCAGATCGTGGGCCAGGATGCGATCCTGTTTTTCGATGATCGCCGTAGCGAACAGCTTTTGCCGTTCGATGCCGTCCTCCGTGGTACCCGCCGGTCGCTCCCAGTTCGTGTAGGCTGTGTAGTGCCGGTAAGGGAGCAGCCTGTTCAGGAAGCCGTGGGCCTCTTTGATCCGCTCCCGCGACCAGCCCTCTACCGGCGCGCCCATCGCCGAGCCAACCCAGGAGCCGGCGATGCAACCTCGAAATTTATCCTTCAGCGTAACCATTTCTCCCTCCTCTCTTCATGTATGTAACGCAGCCGAGCGTGAACGCACATTATCCAGGACCGGTTTAAGTCGCCGCGCCAGTGCTGCCAGACCATGCTTAGAGACCAGCCGCTCCGCTTCCTCGGCCAGGGGCAGTGCCTTGTCGCGGTGGCCTTGCTGCGCCAAAATCGTCGCCTGGTGCGTCAGAGATGTGGCCAGACCACCTGGCGTGCCCATCTCGCGGTAGGCTTGCTCCGCTTCCTTGAATAGGGCCATAGCTCCATCTAGATTACCTTGGCCCTGGAGAATCAAACCCTGGTTGCTGTGTGAATCTGCTAACCCTTTCCTGTAACCCAACTCGCGACAAATCTCCGTGTTTTCCTTCAGTAAGGCCATAGCCTTGTCTAGCTGCCCTCGACCTTGCAGGAGCAGCCCCTGACTATTGAGGCAATCCGCCAACAACTCCTTATAGCCCACTTCCCGGCAGGTTCGTTCCGCCTCTTGGAGCAAAACCAAAGCCTTGTCGAGATCCCCCTGCTCCTCGAGAATCAGCCCTTGCTCGCTGAGGGAGAAGGCCAGGTCTACCTTGTAACCCGCCTCGCGGCAGATCTGCTCCGCCTCCTTAACCAGTACCATTGCACTATCGAGGTCGCCACGAATGCGGAAGATACTCGCCAGGCGGCCGAAAGAGAGAGCAAGCATACGTTTGCTGCCCACCTCTCGCCATATCTGCTCCGCTTCCCGGCATAACGCCATCGCCCTGTCCAGATCACCAAGGCATTGGAGGATCATCGCCTGATTGTTGAGACAGAGCGCCAGACCCTCTCTATAGCCCGACTCGCGACAGATTTGCTCTGCCTCTTCAGACAACACCATCGCTCCGCCCAGGTCGCCCTGGCTTTGGCGAATCGTGGCCTGATGCTGAAGGCAATGTGCTAGATCCTCTTTGTAGCCCGACTCGCGACAGATTTGCTCCTGTTCCCTGAGCAGCACCATCGCTCCTGCCGGGTCCCCCCGTCGCCGGAGCACCAGCGCCTCGTTGCCGAGGGAAGTCGCCAGCGAATAGCGGTCGCCGACCTCGCGGAACATCTGCTCCGCTTCTTTGTGCAACGCCATCGCCCCGTCCAGGTCGCCACGGTCATCCAGGATGTTCGCCTGGTGACCGAGGCACCAGGCCAGTACGAATTTATCCCCTACTTCGCGGGAGATTCGCTCCATTTCCCGAAGCAAGGCCATCGCCCCATCCAGGTCACCGCGACTGTGGAGGATCCCTGCTTGATTGTTGAGGGACTTGGCCACGCCGATCTCGTTGCCCAGTTCGCGAGCGATCCGCTCCACCTCCCCAAAAAGGGACATCGCCTCGTCCAACTTGCCCTGGATAACAAAGAGCTTTCCTTGAAGGTTGAGAGATGCACCCAGCAGACTTTTATCCCCCAACTGGTGGCAGATTTGCTCCTGTTCTTTAAGCAGCGCCATCGCCTCATCCAAATCTCCCCCGCGGTCAATAGAAATTCCTACCACATCGGTGAGGGTGGTTTGAAGCTTGGCTTGATCCCCGATGCGCCGATAATGCTCCGCCAGGTAGGTCAACAGCGATAAGGCTTGGTCGGGGTGGCCGGTGTCGCGAAGGAGCACTGCTATATTCTCGAAACATGATACATAATCCACATACCGCGCCGGTGCATCCAAAACCGGCCGGCAGGCATCCACCAGGCGCAGAGGCGAATGCGCTTCCACCTGTGCCCAGTACGCCTTAACCTCAAATTGATCCGCTGCCCAGGCAGCCTTGAAGAACGAGAGGTCGGCCAGAAGGGCATACAATCGCTCCCATGACTCCGCCTGCACTAACTGCCAGGGCAGTTCATCCACCTTGCGGGGGCCCAGATCGCGGCCCGCGAAATAGCCGGCCAGGCGAAGATGGGCGGCCTGCTGCTCCTCCCCAGCGGGGAGATACCGGTCCTGCACCGCCTGCCGCAAATAGTCGTGGAAGAAACCGATCAAACCCGAGCGGCTCACCAGCGATGGCTCCGCGACAAGATAGAGGGGTGACCAGTGCGCCCGCGGCAGCAGCTCTCCATTCGCGCCGAGCAGCTCCAGCAGTTCCGCCTCCGAAAGCCCCCGCCGCGCTGCCCAAAGCAACGCCATCGCTCCCCGCACCAATCCGGGCCGCTCCCGCTCGTAATCTTCCTCGTAACGTTGCAGAATCCTCTCGTACAGATCGGCCACTGTGTTGGCCGCCAGGTAGTAGTCAATGCGCCGGTCAAGGGTGGCATGATCGCCATAGACCCGCAGTTCCTCCAGCAACGCCCGCAGGTAGAGCGGATTGGCTGTCTGCGGAGCGTCGGCGATGCGTTCCACCTGTCGGCGGGTCAATGCCTTGGTGTATTGCTCAAGATAAGTCTGGATGAGCATCTGCCGTTCCTCAGACTGAAGCGGTTCCACCTGTAAGGTAGGCCAGGCGCGCTTTCTGAGGTCGTGTAGCGGCCTGCCAGGCAAGGTGGAAAGGATGAGGCGCACGTTAGTCGGGATCAGCGGCGGCAGCCAGACCAGGTCGAGGGCGCCCTCGCGATCCTCCAATTGATTAAGGGCATCGAGGATAAGCACGAGGCGCCCTTGCGCGGCTGCCATGTGCAGCCAGTTGGCGAAGGCCAGCCGTAAGGCATCGGGCCTATCCGGGATTTCCCCCTCAAAGTTGAAACGTCGCTTGAATTCCCCCATGATACGTCGCAGCATGGATGCCCAGTCGGCACTGTAGGGTGTAGCGCCAATAAAATGTATCAACACCATAGTCTCAGGGTGCGCAAGACGGTAGCGGATAGCCCAGTTGGCTAGCAGCGCCGACTTGCCCGCGCCAGATTCCCCCAACACCACCAGTGGCAGCTCATTCCCTTCCGCGTGCGCATCCAGCCGTGCGAAGTACGCCTCCCGCCCGATGTACACTTTGGCCCGCGCTGCAGCAAACGCCTCGTGTTCAGCGGTCTCGCGATCCAGCGGATCAGGTTGCGAGCCTTCCGGGTAAAGGCGATCAACTACCTCCCTCAAATCTTGCAGCACCCATTGGCCCAGAGTCTGCGGGTCGGGGTAGTCCTCGCGCACCGGCACGCCGCTGCCTCGAATACGCTCCTTCAGGGCTGCCAGCCTGCGCCGGCGCTCTTCCCTCCGGCGTTGCGCCTCTTCAGGGCCGAATCGAGATACCTCATCAGGGCTTGGCGTTTCTCGAAATGCCTCTTGCTGATCCGGCGGTAACTTGTCTAGGAAAGATGGGCTGCGGAAGTAGAAAAAGCTGTGTTGCGCCATCTGGGGGTCATTGAGGACGCCGTGAAGGATTTCCAACTCGGTGAGCGAACGGTCGAGATGCTCGACCAGCCAAGGCTCTTGCTGGATGAGGGCCGCTGGTATCTCGGCGGGCAGGGAGCCGTAGCGTTCGCCCAGGAGGCCGATGAAGTACGGCCGGCAGCGCTGGATCTCCTGCAAGCAGATGGGGAGCACTTTCCCTTCCGCCTGCTGTTCATCGGAGATGCCCCAGCGCAGGTCCACCTCGCCCCAGGTGACGCCACGCTGCTCGCACAGTTTGCGGAGTTGGGGAAAGATGCGCTTGACCAACTCTTCCCGCTCCGCCTGCATGTCACGAAAGGTGGATGAGATAAACACCCGTATGACGCGCTGCTGGCCGGCCATGGCCTATCTTCCTTCCACTCAACCTTGCCTCAGCCGGTAGAGCTGAAAGCCCGCTTTCGCCAAAAAGACAGGCAACCCACGCACCGAGTCGCGATCCAGCTCTTTGACCGTTTCGGGGAGTTGGTCCCATGGCACCAGATCGGGGCTGATCCGCTTGCTGGGGTCATCCGGGCCTGGCCGCCAGCCGGCACGCAGCCGCTCCTCCACAAATCGCTCATGCTCCATCTCGGCCATTCGCTCCACCTCTGCCGGCGAGAACGTGAACGACTCCGCCTCCCAGACCTCCACCGTGCTCCAATCGGTCAGGGGAGCAATGCCGCAGCCGACCGTCTGTAGCTTCACGCCAATGTGATCCGCCTGTCGCCGATTGGACTCCTTGAGGTGCTCCGGTAACTCATCCCACGGCACCATCGAGGGGTTAGTCGCGGGGGTTTGGCCCGCCTGCTGTTGATGGAGCACATAATCTTCGTGGGTAGCGCGGGCCAGGATTTCATTGATGCCGCCGAGCAGCAAATCCGGCCTGCATATCCGATCCAGCAGCCCGAAGGCATGTAACCTGGCGGAAGCGCCATCGGCGCTCACTCCTCCTCGCAGAAGCCCGGCTAACCCTGTATCATGCGTCAGCCGCACCACGATCGGGATCTCCTGCTCCCTCAACCGCTGGAACAGTGCCAGCCCCGCCGTCAGGGCCAGTTGGTCGTCGTCCAGGCAAACATATGCAGCCGTCACATCGCACTGGCCCTGGGCATCGAACAGGAACCCGGCTTGCTGAAATTCGGGCCAGCGAATATCCATCTCCTGAGTGTTCAATTTACAGACTCTGGACAATTGAGGATAGCGCAGGCAAAGCATGTCCACCTTGCGCTTGGCATCTTTATCCACCACGGTGATTAAAAGCCGCTTTCCTATGGCACTATAGCGGGGATGCCAACTTCTGGCGGCATACACGGCAAGGCTTTGTCCCATGCGCCCCAGTCCCACTATCAGCAGGTGCGGCAGGCGCTCAGGTGCTTGCGCTATCCTGTCGAAAGGCGAGAACTCGCTGAGCAAGGCCCGCGCACCCATGTCAAAAATGTTGAAAAACTCCAGCCGGAAGGAAAGGGCATTCGCTATCTCCAGTTCTCGTCCCCTAAGCAAATCGCGCAGTTGGGCATCAATGATATGCACGAAACAGGGCAGCACCTTGCCTTTGCGGGTTCTCATCAATTCGCGAGCCTGAACTGCGATCTCCGCATTGACGCTATCATCGTTGCAGACAGCGATGAGATACTTGGCTTTGTGGACCCCCGCCTTGCTGAGCAATTCCGGATTGGTCGCGTCGCCGGCCAAGACGATGATGCCCAGTTCCTTGCACTGTTCAAAGAAAACGTTATCTGGGTCTCGATCGAGCACCACCACCTGATCTTCACGCGCCAGGAACCTTTTGGCCAGCAGGAAGCCCTTTCGGCCCAGCCCGCAGATGATCACGTGATCCCGCATGAGGCAGAGGTCGAGGAACTGAAGTTGCCTGTAGAAAATCGTCACCAATGCCTGGATGATCGTATAAACTACGACTGCTGGTGCTAGCAGCCGCGCTACCTCCAGTTCCAGAGGCTTGAGGGCGAGAATCGCACCAGACTCCAGCGTGAACAATTGCAGCGCCAGATACAACAGGTCCCAGGGCGAGCGTTTATCACCCATCGCTGTCGTATACTTGGCAAAGCCAACATACCCCAAAAGCAGGGCGACCAACCACAAACCACCGACCACGAGCCAGCGCAAATCGCGCCATCTCCACCAAAATGTCCAGATCCGTTTCCAACCCCTCAGCCAAATAGAATCTTGTGTAGAGACCCTCATCGTACACCCTCCTTAATCCTTTTCTGTGGTCGCCGCTTCGGAGCGTGCGATGCTCGGCCTTGCGTTAATCCCATATGTTTTGATCTGTTATAGGTTCTTCAGAGGGTACTTGCCGTACTTTTGTACAGCCCTGGACAGCGCCAGCACATTCTCCGGCAGGCAATAGCTCGCCAGGCTGTTGCCGCTGGTCACGATGTAACCCCCGCCAGGACCGACGTCGCGGATCAACTCGCGCACCTCCTGGTCCACCTGCTGCGGCGTGCCCAGCCCCAGGAGATTTAGGTCCACATTCCCCAGAATGCAGATGCGATGCCCGTACTGCCGCTTCATGAAGCGAATATCCATCGCGCCCTTCTCATTCGGATGCAGCCCGGTGATCCCCAGGCTGAGCAGGTCTTCGATAAAAGGCAGCAGATTGCCGTCGCTATGTATCACCCAGGGGAGAGTGATATGCTTCGCTACGCGCTGGAAGCGAGGCAAAACCAAATCGTGGAAAACCTTCGGGGAGAAGAAAGGCGCGCTCTTGAAAGCCATGTCATCCGTGGAGGCGAAAATGTCAAAGCCGAGCTTGCAGACACGTTCCGTCACGGCAGCCGTCCAGTCGCAATAACGGTCGAGGACTGTTTCCAGGAAAGGCCGCTTCTCGTACAAGGCCAGGCTAAAGTTCTCCAGCCCCATGCTGAGCCAGGTGGGAAAGATGCCGATGCGCGTCACGAACCAGGCCGCATAGTCCCCCTTCTTCTGAGCAAACCTGGCGGCCTCTTCATACAATGCATCGTTACGAGGGTCGGGCAGCTTGAGCAAGGAAAGATCGGCCTCGGTCTTGATCATCCCCTCGCCGTAGAAGAGACGCCCATCCTTTCCAGGGATTTTCTGTGCATAAACCGGTGCCCGCAAAACGTAGCAGATGTTATCGGCCTTGATCGCTGCCGCAACTGCCTTGGCCTCTTCCACCGTATAGACATTGGTCTCACGGTCTTGAGCCTGGCTCTCCGCCTTTAACCCCGGCACCAGCTTCGCCGCCAGGGAGCGATCTACGCCCAGTTCGCAGTAAGGGACGCGATCCGGCTGCCCCCGGCGCAAAGCGGTTAAAACCCTCTCCCGTGAAGCCATAACCATCGTAGCACCTCCTTATGTAAGATTGAGCCTGGCAAGAGCCTACCAAGCCACTGCATGGCAAACAATACCCGGCCTTAGCTCGCCTCGGTCGCCAGCCCCAGTTTTGCGCCCAGTTCCGCATCCGACGGCTCAACCAGGATGGAGCCATCAGGGAAAAGGATAGTGGGGACGCGCCGCTGGCCTTGATTGACCTGCGTGACATACGCCATCGCCTTGGCATCCTGCTCGACATCCACCCATTCATAGGGTATGCGCTGCTTGTCGAGGAACTCCCGCGAGCGGTGGCAGTCAGAGCACCAGATGGTGCCGTACATGATGATTTTCTTCTGATGTGACATGAGTCATCTCCTTATCCGCTCCGCCTTCTTTTCATGGAAACATTATAGCATCAACTCGCCTCTCCCAACAAAATAAGACCATCGTCCTTGTGCCTGATGAGAACACCGCGCCTTGACCTTCTGGCGACTTCCAGGTATCATGTATGTGTGCTTTCCTTGATGAAAGGTAATGTCATGAGCGGCGTGGTTTTCCTCACAGGGGCAACGGGCTTTCTGGGATCCTGGATCGCGCAGCGGCTTGTCCAAGATACGAATCACACTATCATCGCGCTGGTGCGGGCGGAGGACAAGCAGGCTGCCATGCGCAGGCTATCTCGGGCCTGGTGGGACTGGCCCGAGTTGGTGGGCGCCATTGGAGCGAGAGTTGAGGCTGTGTGCGGCGATGTCTCTCTACCCCACCTGGGCCTCGACGACGCCACCTGTGCAAGCCTGGTGCACAGGATCACCCACATCATCCACACCGCAGCCGACTTGCGCCTTGACGGCCCGATTAGTGAGCTTCGCCGTACCAACGTCCAGGGGGTGGTGAATGTGCTAGAACTCGCCCGCGCCATCCATAAAGACCACGGCCTGACACGCTTCTCCCACATCTCCACTGCTTACGTGGCTGGGCGCCGCAAAGGGCCGGTGCCTGAAGATGCCCTCACCGACGAGTTCGGCTTTGCCAATGGTTACGAACTGAGCAAGTACGAAGGCGAGCTTCTGGTGCAGGCAGCCAAAGGTGAGTTGCCCATCTCGGTCTTTCGCCCTGGGATGATCGTCGGCGACTCTCGCACGGGAGCCATCAAGACCTTCAACACCTTTTACTTCCCTGTACGGCTCTACCTCACGGGCAAGATCAGAAGCCTGCCATCAAGCCCCGATCTCCCTGCCAACATCATCCCGGTAGACTATGTGGCGGAGGCGGTGGTGCGCCTCACTTTCGAGCCTGTGGCGGAGGGGCTGAACTTCCACCTGACCGCACCTTACGCATCCCTGCCTACAGCGAAGGAGGCAGGATACTTCATTCGGCAGTGGGCCAGGGAACATCTCGGCCTTAAACTGCCCCGACCCTTGTTCATCCCCCTGCCCCTACCAGCGATTGCAGGACGGTATGAACCGGGGCGGGAAGCCAAGCGCGAGGAACGAGGCATGGTCAGTTCCCTCGTCACCATCCTGCCGTACCTGGGCGAGCGCCGGCAGTTCCAGCGGGATAACGTTGACCGGCTGCTAGGCCCTTACCAGATGAAATGGCGCGAGTTCCTGCCTCACATCCTGGAGTACGCGGTGCACATGGGCTTCCTGCATAGGTCGGAGCGAACGGTTCATGAGCAAATCCTCTATCGGCTGGAAGGCAGGGGACGGCGCGTGGCCTATCACGATGTGGTGGAGGGGAAGATTGTGACCCGCGGCGCTGGCGAGGTGCGCCGGGATATGCTGGCGGCGGCGGGCGCGTTGCGCTCCCTGGGCATTGGCCGCGGCGACCGTGTCGCCATTGTGGGGCTTAACAGCACCCGTTATCTCACACTGGATGTGGCCATCGGCCTGCTGGGAGCAGCGAGCGTCCCCCTCGATTACACCAGCCCGCCAGCCGAGTTGGACGCGATCATCCAGGCCAGCGGCTCGCGGCTCCTTCTGATAGGTGCGCCCAGGCTGCTGGAGAGGCTGAGCGAGTTGACGGCGCAAATCCCCATCGTTTCCTTCTGCCGGGGACAGCCTCCCAGTAACCTGCCGCGAAAGGTCATGCCCTGGGACGAGTTCCTGGCGCTGGGAGCAGGCTGCGAGATGCCGACCACCGCACCCGTGACTTTTAGAGACCTGGCAACGCTCGACTACACCTTCGGCACCACCGACCAACCCAAAGGTGCTGCCTTCACGCACGGCGATCTCCGCCGGATGGGGGAGGCCGTGGCTTCCCTATTTCCGTGGAAAGCCAGGAATAGCCCGGCCTCCTATCTCTCCTTTTTACCCATGCGCCATGTGTTGGAGGGCATCCTGGCGACGTATTCACCCTACTACGCTCCCACTTCCCTGGATTTGTATTTCCTCGAAGACTTTCGGGAACTGCAGCGTACCTTGCCCCGCGTAAGGCCCATGATATTCTTCGCGGTGCCCTTCGTTTACGAGAAGATATGGGAGGCCATGCGGCGGAGCAGGATCGGGCGGATTTATCTGGGGGCGCGCGAGGGCCTCCTGAAGCGAATGCGGCGACAGTTGCTCCGCTGGCAACTCCTCAGAAAAGCGGGACTCGACCGGTGCGCACAGTTCATCGTCGTCTCCGCGCCCTCGAGCGATGCGCTCCTGCGGGCCTTCCATGAGCTGGGCATCGAGACCCACAACGCCTCCGGCCTCACCGCAGTGCCGCTGGTCACCCTGAATCGCCTGGGCGTCAACAGGATTGGGACGGCGAACGGACAATAGAGAATTTGACAGGCAACCGAAGGTTGTGATATAATAATACAGGACTTGACTATCTTGTTGCCGCTTGTAGTTCTGGAGAGGTCTATACAGGTGAAACGAAAGCCGACCAGCCAACAGGCAGAACACAGCGCTCGCATGTCGAGCGCGACCTTCTGCCTGTTCGCTTTCGGCCAAACACGGAGATGAAAGGAGGTGCACCGGGACAAAGAGTTATTTTCGACTTTACTTCATGGGCCATAACATCACTATCTTTGCACTATGTCATTGCGAGGAGCGTCGTGTGCGACGAAGCAATCTCAGTCGCCGCGGAGAGGAGATTGCTTCGGCCTCCGGCCTCGCAATGACAGCTTGGCTGGCGTTTGTTGAGAAAGTGCAAAGATAGTAATAACATGATGAATTCCAAAGGAGGAGTGAAGAATGTCTGAGAAAAGACTGACGAGGCGCGATTTTCTGAAAGTGTCGGCGATCACGGTTCTGGGTGCCGCGCTGCAAGCCTGCGTCCAGCCAACCGCGGCCCCACCCAAGCCAGCGGCAGCGACCGCTACCCCCAAACCTGTTGCAGCACCGACCAAGTTCAATGAAGCGCCCATGCTGGCCGAGTTAGTCAAGGCCGGCAAGCTCCCGCCCGTTGATCAGCGGTTGCCGCAGGATATTATGGTGGTTGGCCCTGGCACGCTAATCCCGGCAGACATGGTAGATTGGCAGGTCGGCAAGTATGGCGGAACGATGCGCTATTGCACCGCCCGCACCGACGTCTGCGCCGAACTGTACGACTCTAACGCTGAGCAGCCGCTCATCGTCCCCGGCAAGCTCACCGCTGCGTTCGCTGCCGAAGTTAAGCCCAGCCTGTTCAAGGCCTTCGAGATCTCTTCGGACATGAAGAGCATCACCTGGTACATGAGGAAGGGCCTCAAGTGGTCGGACGGCCAGCCGTGCACCACCGCCGACGTCAAGTTCTGGTACGAGGATGTGCTCCTCAACAAGGATATCACCCCCATCCCGAGCAAGGATTACAAGTCCCGCCGCCTGCCCACCGGCGAGATCATGAAGCTGGAGATCGTTGACGACTACACCTTCAAGACCGTTTTCGCTGAGCCTGGGCTGCATCTGCTCAGCATATATTCCGGGTACAGCGCCAACTGGCACTCCTTCATGCGCCCCGCCCACTACCTGAAGCAGTTCCACAAAAAGTACGCCAAGCCCGAGGAGCTGAAAAAGCTGCTGGACGAGAACAAGCTGCCCGAGGCGGAGTGGTTCAGGCTCTTCACCCTGAGAGACGAGGGTACCTTGGGCTGGAGCAACGTCAAGTCCCTGGACCCGAAATATCCGCGGCTCTCCGGGTGGGTGCTGGAGAACGTGGGCCCCGGCGTGATCACCTGGGTGCGCAACCCGTATCACTACAAGGTGGACACCGCCGGCAACCAGCTCCCCTACATTGACCGGTTACGGGTCGAGATCGTCGCCAACTCTGAAGCGGTGACCATGAAGATCCTGGCCGGCGAGGTGGACTGGGCGCGCGAGTACGCCTCCATGGTGAACTATCCGCTCTACAAGGAGAATGAGAAGAAGGGCGGCTTCCAGGTCAACATCATGCAAATGCATGTGGCGCCGCTGCAAGTCCGCTTCAACTTTACCCATCCCGATGAGAACTGGCGGAAGGTGGTGCGTGATGTGCGCTTCCGCAAGGCGATGAATATGGCCATCAACCACAAGAAGGTCGTGGACGCCGTCTATCAGGGCTTCGGCACGCCGCCGACAGCGATCACGGGATTGGAATACGATCCGAAGGGGGCGGCCAAGCTGCTGGACGAGATGGGCATGGACAAGAAAGACTCGGAAGGGTGGCGGCTGGGGCCCGATGGCAAGCGCTTTGTCTTCCCGCTGGAAGTGATGAAGGGCTACACCCCTGAGCAGGATAAGCTCTGCGAGCTGCTGGTGGAGTACTGGAAGGACATCGGCATCAAGACGGATTTCAAGAACGTGGAGGCCACGCTCTACACCACGCGCCACACCAACAACGACCTGTTCGTCTTCATGGGCTGGGCGCACACCAGCTTCTGGCGCGACGCGCCACGCAGCTCGGACTTTGTGCAGGACCGCTCCAGGCTCTGGGGGATGTGGTACGACACTCTCGGCAAGGAGGGCCAGGAGCCGGAGCCGTGGGCCAAGCGGCTCTGGGAGATTGCCGACCAGGCCGACACTTTCTTGCTGTCCGAGGCCGAGGTGAAAAAGATCCACGAGGAGTTGTGGAAGATCCTGAAAGAACAAGTGCCCTTTATCATGCCCATTGACAACGCGGTCTACCCGCTGCTCGGCTCGAACAGGCTCGGCAACGTGCCTAACAAAGGCTGGGCCATCGTCGCCTCCTTCACGCAGGAAGAGTTCTTCTTCAAGTCGTAAGGCCGTAAATGCATTCCGTGTAGGGGCAGGTCTGAGACCTGCCCCTATCCTTACCCTGTCATTCCGTCGGGCGCGGCGTGCCCGCGCGCAGCGAGGAGATTGCTTCGCGTCGCTACTAAGAAACAAGGCTTGTTTCTTACTCAATGCGTGGCGCACCAGCGCTATGGCAAAGCTACTCAGGAACTTGGCGGTCCGTCATCGCGACCCTGAGCTTGCGAAGGGGAAGCGATCTCAGTCCCGTCTTGAGACTGCTTCGCAAACTGCGCTCGCAGTGACAGTAGGGCAAGTTCCTGTCCTTACGCATGACGCCCGGCGGCATGGCTATTCTCGCAATGACATAGTGCAAAGATAGTAATACAAACCTACATCGGCAACTTCACCGGGCGCCCCGTCGCCGCCGAGCGATAGGCGGCCAGCGCCACTTCCAGCGCCTTCAGCCCATCATGGCC
>CAYPON010000073.1:0-12868 GCA_964412315.1 uncultured Anaerolineae bacterium
AACCAAGACCTTCAGCCAATACTGGTACCCCTTCCAAAAGATCGGCCCGGCCAAGAACGCTAACCGCTACGTGGCCGTCAACCTGGAAACTCATGGGCAGCAGGCCAAAGTGGGCGTCTATGCCACGGAAGCTCTCCGTCGGGCCTCGGTCAGCCTTGTGGCCGGGCAGCGGATTCTGGGGCAGTGGGAGGGCGAACTGGCCCCTGGTGCCCCCTTCGTCAAAGAGGTCGAGCTTGACGGGGCAAACGAGACCGATCTTCTTCTCAGGGTGTGCGATGTAGACGGCCAAGAACTGATTCGATATACGCCCGAAAAGCCGTCGGAGAGGCCCTTGCCGGAGCCTGCCACTCCACCGCCGCCGGCGGAAAACTACAAGACCGCCGAATCGCTCTATCTGACCGGCTTGCATCTGGAGCAATACCGGCATCCCACCATTGCCCCTGAGCCTTACTGGGAAGCTGCCCTACGTATGGATGCGGGAGACGTGCGCAGCAACAACGCGCTAGGGCTTTCGTATCTGCGCCGGGGAGATTTCGCCCTTGCCGAGCAGCATTTCCGCCGCGCGATCCAAACGCTCACGCAGCGCAACCTCAATCCCCGCGATGGAGAGCCGTATTACAACCTGGGCCTGGCCCTCAAATACCAACGGCACCTCAATGAAGCCTACACCGCCTTCTACAAAGCTATCTGGAGCTATGCCTGGCAGGCCGCTGGGTACTACGCCCTGGCCGAGATAGATTGTCTCCGTAGGGATCTAAGCAGCGCGTTGGAGCATCTCCAACGCTCGCTTCTCACCAATGCACTCCATACGAAGGCACGCAACTTGAAGGCTGCCGTCCTTCGCCGGCTGGGACGATATATGGAAGCGGAAGCCTGCCTCCGCGAGACGATGGCCCTCGATCCGCTGGATTTCTGGTCGCGTAACGAGATGGTGCTGCTGGATCGGGCAAAGGGCGATGCAGCAATGGCTGAACAGCACCTCCGGGAGCTAACCCGCCTGATGCGTGGAGACGAGGGGCATGGAAGGGTGCAGACCTATTTTGACATCGCCTTTGATTACGCAGGGGCTGGACTCTGGGATGAAGCCAGCGAGTTCCTGACCCGTCTGCTCGACCCCAAAGCCCCAGAAGCTCCCGTTTATCCGATGGTTCTATACGCCCTGGGCTTCTTTGCCTGGCAAAGGGGCCAGAAGCAGGAAATGCGGGAATTCTACCGCCGCGCCTCAGAGATGCCGCCCGATTACTGCTTCCCGGTGCGGTTGGAAGAGATGGAGATCCTACGGCATGTTCTCTCGGTCAGCCCGCAGGATGGCAGGGCTTGCTATTATCTGGGCAACCTGCTCTACGACAAGAAGCACCACGAAGAGGCGATGCGGCTCTGGGAAACCGCTTGTCGGTTGCATCCAGATTTTTCCATCCCCTGGCGGAACCTGGGCATCGCTTATTGTAATATTCGCCACGATCCAGGGAAAGCCAAAGCCTGCTACCTGAAGGCTTTCGAGGTCAACCCACGCGATGCCCGCCTGCTCTCCGAGTTGGATCAGTTGCTGAGGTTGCTGGGCACTCCTCCTGCTGAGCGCCTGGCTCGCCTGGAACAGCATCCCGATCTGATACAGCAGCGCGATGACCTTTCCGTCGAACGCGCCACCCTCTACAACCAGTTGGGACAACCCCAGAAGGCACTGGACATAATTCGATCCCGTCGTTTCCATCCCTGGGAGGGTGGCGAAGGCCGCGTCTCTGGCCAGTACATCGCCGCGCATCTTCTCCTGGGACAGGTAGCCCTCGACGCTGACAAGGCAGCGGAAGCGCTGGCTCACTTTGAAGCAGCCCTAACCTACCCGGAGAATCTGGGTGAGGGGAAACACCCGCTGACCCCTGACGCGCACATCTATTACTTCATCGGGCTGGCTAAAGAAGCCCTGGGAGATGACAAAGGAGCCAGAGCCTGCTTCCAGCGCGTGGCGGAGGCGAAGGCTGGTTTTTCCTTCCTTACCTATTACCAGGCGCTGGCGATGAAAAAACTGGGCCAGGAGGAAGCTAGCCGCAAACGGCTACAGGAGTTGCTTGACTACGCCTCGCAACAGTTGGGGGCATCCAGCAAACCTGGGTTCATCACTTCCGCGCCCAGATTCATCTTTTTCGAGGACGACCCGCAAAAGCGCAACCGTATCCTATACACCTACCTGATCGGCCTGGCCCAGCTTGGCTTGGGACAGCTCGCTCAGGCCGAGAAGGCGTTCAAAGAGGTGCTGGCGCTGGACATAAACCATTTGGAAGCTCGGGAGGCACTGCGAAAATTGACAGCTTCAAGATGGCAAACGGCTTAATAACTCCTCAGAGCTGACGTTGCTACCAGCGGTGTGACTTAACTTGCTGCCGTTAGATTGCCGTAATAGACGGGAGGCTCGATGCCGTGGCAGGTTCTGCCCGAATCCAATAGAGAAGAGATTGCCGAGTTTGCAACCGAATCGGTTTGTTGTTGCAGCCCGCTTGTGATACAATTATTTGCAAAGGGACAGATAGGCGAGGCACTTTTAGGGGGTCCTTATGAAGTACAGGGTGAAGCTGGAGAAGACCGACGAAGGTTACGCTGTCTGGTGTCCTGGTTTGCCAGGATGTTGGTCGCAAGGCGCGACTGAAGAGGAAGCGCTGGAAAACATAAAAGATGCCATCATGACCTACTTGGCCACGGTGGAGGAACTGACGAAAGATAAGACCACCTGCCTGGTCGAGGTGCCAGTATAGCTATGCCCAAGCTTCCAGGGATATCCCATCAGCGCGCTGTCAGGGCATTTGCGAAGGCAGGCTTTTGGGTTGTCCGCGAAGGCAAGCATATCTCTATGACCAATAGTGAGCGAATCATCATCGTCCCCCGCGCCAATCCGATCAACGCTTTGACGATGGGCGGAATTATCAAAGATGGGGGGGATGACAATCGAGGAATTCAAGAAGTTGCTTTGATGAATTGATGGCCTGTTATCTGACAAGATAAAAAGCCGGGAGAAGACGCCGTGCCTCTCCGGCTTTTTCTTGGACACAGGCGCTTCCTTCAGCCGGGAGGCCAAATGGAGAGTGCAACTATAGAAAAGCCACTGCACGTTGCCATCATCGGCTGTGGCTGGGCGGGAACACGCCATGCCCAGGCCTTTGCCGAATGTGGGGCGGAGGTGCGCTGGGCCGTGGATGTGAACTTGGCCCGCGCCGAAGCATTGAACGCATCCCTGGGAGGGGGGCCAAGGGAAATGCACGTAACCATAGACTATCGGGAGGCCCTGGCCGATCCGAAAGTGGACGCAGTGGATGTTTGCCTGCCGCACAATCTCCACGCCCTGGTATCCGTGGCCGCGGCGAAGGCGGGAAAACATATCCTGTGTGAAAAGCCCATCGCCGCCACCCTGGTGCAAGCCGACCAGATGATTGAAGCGGCGGAGCAGGCGGGCGTGATCCTTATGGTCGCGGAGAACGAGTGCTTCAACCCGCTTTGGCGCAAGGTGCGCGACTTGGTGCAGGACGGGGTCATCGGTCGGCCCGCCCTGCTACAGGTGACGCGACAGTGCTATCTGACGCGCTCCTTCATAGAGGAGCGGCCCTGGTTCTTGAATGCTGAGGCCGCGGCGGGTGGGGCGATGATGGCCGGTGGCGTCCATGACTTTGAGCGGGCGCGGATGATTATCGGCGAGATAGAGAGCGTCTATGCCCTGCGCGCACCGCAGCGATTCATAGAGATGGAGGGTGACGATACCAGCGTGGCGTTGGTTCGCTTTCGTGATGGGGCGGTCGGCACCTTTGTGCTTACCTTTATCATGAAGAGCCTGACCACGGCTGCCGGATCAGAGGTGCACACACTGCGCATTGACGGGGAGTTGGGAAGCATCGTCGTGGAAGATAGAAACATCATTCGTCTGTTCAGCGAGCGGGATGACTTCCGCCTAGGGGAGACGCTCATTCAGCATCAAATCTACGTGCCGGAGAAAAACACCTTTCTCTTGGAAGTCGAGCATTTTATCCAGTCCGTCCGCACAGGGACGCCGCCCATCACCAGCGGGCGGTCGCAGCGCCGTCCCTTGGAGATTGTCCTGGCGGCCTACCAATCCATGCGTTCGGGGCAACCCGTGCGGCTCTCTTAGTCAGGGCTTGCATGGTCATGGAGAAAACAGGAGGGATTGTGGCTACGGATGTTTCAAAAGACGCCCAGGCTGGAGCCATGAAGGCTGGCCCGGCGCAAGACAAGGACGCCCAAGAGCTGGTCTTCGATGTGGGCGATCTGGATTGCGCAGATTGCGCCGCCCATTTTGAGGAGGCGGTGCGCAAGCTTAAGGGAGTGAGCGGAGCCACCCTCAATTTCGCCACAGCGGCCCTGGCTGTGGCGCCAGCGACCCCCGATCCGGCGAAGCGGCAGGCTTTGCGGCGGGCCATAGAAAAGCTTGGCCAGCAAATGGGCCATCCTGCCACCCTGCGTGGGGAACCGGCGCAGGCCACAGCCCAAGCGGCAGGCTGGATCACACGCCTTCGTGAGCACCGTCGCGACCTGCTCACTGGCCTTTCTGGGCTGCTTGTCTCCATCGCTTTTGTGTCCCATTTGCTACAAACACCGGAATGGGCGAGCAATGCACTCTATGCCCTCGGCATCCTGGTCGGAGGATATAATGTGGCGCGCGCTGGCTGGTACGGCTTCCTCGCCACCCGCTCCCTCGACATGAATGCTCTGATGACTCTGGCTGCTGTCGGTGCCATGGCCATCGGCGAATGGGCGGAAGGGGCGATGGTGATCTTTCTCTTTTCCCTGGGCAACACCCTGGAAAGCTACACCATCAGCCGCGCCCGTACCGCTATCCGCTCCCTGATGACCCTGGCTCCGAAGGCGGCCCTGCGACTGGCCGGCGAAAGACAGGAGCAAGTTGCGGTGGAAACCCTGGCCGTGGGCGACCGGATTCTGGTGCGGCCTGATGAGCGCATCCCGATGGATGGCATCGTGGAGAGTGGACATTCCGCCGTCAATCAGGCCCCCGTCACGGGAGAGAGCATCCCTGTGGAGAAAGAGGTGGGGAACGAAGTTTACGCTGGCACGGTGAACGGCGAGGGATCCCTGATGGTGCGCGTCACACGGCTGGCCAAAGATAATACCATCGTCCGCATCATCCGCATGGTAGAGGAAGCCCAGGCCAGCAAAGCGCCATCGCAACGCTTCGTGGACCGTTTCTCCCGCGTGTATACGCCGCTGGTGATCGCGGGGGCGGTTGGCGTAGCGATCATTCCCCCGCTACTTGGAGCGGGCGCCTTCGGACAATGGTTCTATCGCGCCCTCGTGCTGTTGGTCATCTCCTGCCCTTGCGCCCTGGTCATCTCTACGCCGGTGAGCATCGTGAGTGCCATTGCCTCGGCGGCGCGCATGGGAGTGTTGGTCAAAGGAGGGGCTTATCTGGAAGTGTTGGGAGCGATCAAGGTGGTGGCCTTTGACAAAACTGGAACACTGACGCAGGGGCAGCCGGTCGTCGTCGGTGCTCAGTGCGAATTGCATGATAGTGACATTGCGTCGGAGAAGTGCACCGAATGCCGGGAACTCTTCGCCCAGGCTGTGGCTGTGGAACAATACTCGCAGCATCCTATCGCGCGGGCCGTCGTTGCCCAAGCGGGGAATTACGGCGTGGATCTCGCTCGGACTTCTGCTGAGGACGTGCGTTCGCAGCCGGGGCGCGGCATCAGCGGTGTGGTCAAAGGCCATAAAGTGGCGGTAGGCAGCCACAGTTACACCCACGAGAACCACAAAGATGTCGCCAAGCCGGAGTTCTGCCAGTTGGTAGACGCTTCCGCTGCTGAGGGAAAGACGACCGTGGTCGTGGAGGATGAATGCTGCGGTCGGCGCGCTTTCATCGCTGTGGCCGACACTTTGCGACCCTCCGCGCCGCAGGTGATCGCTGATTTGAAGCGAAGCGGCGTTGTCCAGACAGTGATGCTGACCGGCGATAACCAGGCCACGGCGGAAGCGATTGCCCGACAAGCAGGGGTGGATCAGGTGCGCGCTGGCCTATCGCCGGAGGGCAAGGTGGAGGCAATCAAGGACCTGCTCGCAGCGCATGGCCAGGTGGCGATGATCGGCGATGGCGTGAACGATGCACCAGCTCTGGCTCAGGCCACCGTCGGCGTGGCCATGGGGGCCATAGGTACGGATGCAGCACTGGAAACAGCGGATGTCGCGCTTATGGCCGATGACCTCACCAAACTGGTGCCTACCATGCGCTTGAGTCACCAGACACTGAGCACCATCAAACAGAATATCGCCATTTCCTTGTTCATCAAAGCGCTCTTCCTGGGATTGGCGGTGGCGGGCGTGGCGACCCTTTGGATGGCTGTCTTCGCCGATGTCGGCACATCCATGGTCGTCATTGCCAATGGCATGAGGCTGTTGAGGGTTAGAGGCAGTTAGAAAGTATTGCCTACTGCGAGCGAAGCGAAGCACTCTCCTTGGGGATCGCCTTGGCCCTTTGGGTCTACTCAGAAACTTGGCGGTCTGTCATCGCGAGCGTCCTTTGCGAAGCGATCTCAGTCCCGTCTTGAGACTGCTTCGCAAACTGCGCTCGCAGTGACAGTGGGGCAAGTTCCTGTCCTTGCGCATGACGCCCGGCGGCTTGGTCATTCTCGCAATGACACATAGTACTATCTGTTCACGCAACCCGATACCTCCTGATGCGTAGAATACTTCAGAGTATCATGAGCTGAAAGGAGGTGAACAGCATGTCCGAGGAAAAGAAGGTGCGCAAGCTGGAGTTCAAGACCACAGGCGAAGAGTTGGTGCGCAAAGTCAAGGAGATCCTACACGAAGGGAACATTCGCCGCCTGATCATCAAGGACAGTGAGGGGAAAACTCTCATTGAGGTACCTCTCACCATAGGTGTCGTGGGTATCGCTCTGCTCCCGGTCTGGGCGGCCATTGGTGCCATCGCTGCCCTGGTGACCGATTGTTCCATCATGGTCGAGAAGGTGGAATGATCCACAGCCCTGCGCACGGCTGGGATACACTGATTGGCCATCCTCCGCGTGAGGATGGCTTTTTTATTGGGCGTGATTTCCCTGAGCAGAGTTTTGACGCCATACGCGGCGCGTCATATAATCTCTCCCGAGTAATGTATGGAAATGACATCCGCACGGAAAGCCGAATTGTTCGGGGAGGAAGTCGAGTTGTGAACCAGGCGAAACGAGGGTCAGCCCTTTTCGCTGGCCTGGTGTATGACGAAGCGGGAAATCCAGTCGAGGTCACCTCGGTGGGAGGTACGCCGTGCTACGTGGTCACGGATGGCGAGTTTCGCCGCCATATAGACAGCGAGGCCGTTGACCGACAGGTGCTTGAGGCCTTCCGTGAGCAGATATTCTCCCATCGGGAGATCGTCACGGCCAAGATGATGGAAATGCTGGGCAAGGACGACATCTTTACTAAGGCCATGATAGACGCTTCCTTCGAGAACATGGATCGTCTCCTCGAATACGGCTTGCCGGAGGACGCGCGCAACTTGCTCGGCATGATGGGCTTCCGCGTGGTGATCAACGTGCACGGCGAGGTTGTGGAGATCAAGGCTCCCGAACAGCCGATGCCGCGGGATGAGTGAGGCAGCCTTCCCCCCAGAGGATGAAAACGCCAAGCTATGATGACTACTCGGTGGAGTACACCATTATGGTCGTCACGAGTGGGATAGAGGCCAAATACATTAGAGGGGTAGCCTATATGTCGAATGGAGAGGATATAATGGCCAACGCACAAGAGTTCGCCCTCCATGTAGAGGGGAACGAGTTCAAAGAGAAGATATTGCAGGCGGAGTTGCCTGCGCTGGTGGATTTCTGGGCGCCCTGGTGTTATCCTTGTCGGGTGGTTGCACCTATCATCGAAGAACTGGCGCGCAGCTACCATGGGCGGGTGATCGTGGCCAAGGTGAACACGGACCGTAACGCCGACCTGGCTAATTCCTACGGCATTCAGGGTATCCCGACGATGCTCTTTATTAAGAGGGGCGAGGTGGTTGATCGGGTGGTCGGCGCGGTTTCCAAGCAGATTCTAGCAGGCAAGCTGAAAAAGTTACTCGCGGGAGAGCCTGCCACGGGCAAGAGCGCATAGGTTGCCGGGTCTATTTCTGCTCCCAGGGGTCAGCCGCTGTCTAGCGTGCAGGGAGAGGTCAAGACGTGATAGAGAAGTTGGAGTCTATCTGGCCATGAGGAGCAGGGCCTGCAAACTGCCCAGCACAGCTACGCCGTTCCAAAGGGCATGGAGGGCCAGACTGAGCGCATACAAGCCGACGAGGTTCCACAGGCGTCGTTCGCGTACAGCGTAATACCATCCCACTCCCATCAAGCCCCCCGTGAGCGTATGGAGGATCATGGTGAGCATCCTTGCCACAATGGTCACGCCCCAACTTGCTCCCAAACTGGCCACGCTCAGCATGCTCTCTCCCAGGCCAAACCCCAGGCCACATAGCAGCCCCCAGGCCAGACACCGGTTCCGCTCGGGCAGATGATGGATCAAAGCGAGCACCCCTAGGCTTTTCACGCTTTCCTCGACGAGCGGCACCATCATAGTCAATCCGCCGGCCAGGGTGACAGTGATTGGCGGAACGAGAAGAAGCTCGGCCAGGTGCTTCGGATCTCTCAGCAATGTAGGAGCGCGAAGGGCATTTCGGATGGTTTCCAGCCAGGTTTGGCCGCCTGGCAGGAGGGCTGCTGCAACCACAGCGGCCACCCCCAAAAGGAGAAGCAGGATAAGCTCCAAAAGTCCCCCTACGCTCGTCGCGACGAAAGCGCCGTAGGTCACCTGCAAAGCCGTCTCACGGATGGTTAAGCGGGGCAACCAGGAGTACACCATCGAGAATAGAAAGCATGCCCAGGCGGCAAGGGTTAGGACATGGAATGGGGGAAGGGGATATTTCGCCCAGGGTGACTGCTGCACCAGGACGCCCACGGAGAGGCCAATGCCAGCCAGGATCAGCCACAGCCAGACACGGCGAAGGTGCAGCAGGCGAAAGGGTTGGCCGCGCCGATCTCTGATGAATTCCTGTGCCAGGGTGGCTCCCAAATATCCTGCCAGGCAGGCAATCGCCAGGGAAGCGCTGGCGAAGTTGCCTGTCGGCTGGCTTTTCAAGATGAACGTCGCCACCAGATAACCCGCTCCGGCCAGTATAGCGAGAGCAATCAGGCCGAGGCTGATGATGGGCAGAGCGATCTTGCGGATTTGCAAACTTGCCCCCCTTTTGGACACCTGCTTTAAGTCAAACTAGTCGTGTATGACGACCCGCGATCCGGGGTTGCTTTCGCTGGCGTGCACATTGGTCCAGCCAGGAGGAACCTGGGGCCCTGACCAATAGTAAACCCACTTGGCAGCTTCGACGGGGAGATTGATGCAGCCATGGCTTCTCGGCCGACCAAATTCGTCGTGCCAATAGGCCCCATGCAGTGAGTAGCTGCCGGAGAAATACATGACGTAAGGAACATTTGGCGTCACGTAATCCGGGCCGCTCATGGTCTGAGAAAGCAGTTTTAGATAAATACGAAAAGTCCCTCTGAGGGTGGGAGTCACCATAGCGCCGGAGGAAATCTTGGTTGTCAGTACTGGCTTGTTCCCTTCGTAGGCGACTAGAGTTTGCGCGGCCAAGTTTATGTCTATCCACCTCTCTGGCGTCGGGGTTGCCGTCGGCGTGGAGGTCGCAGTGCACGTGGGAGTGCGAGTTGACGTGGGCGTGGCTGTCGCGGTGGATGTATGTGTGGGTGTCTGCGTCGCGGTGGGCGTGTAGGTGACCGTGGGTGTGGCTGTAGAGGTCGGCGTGTTTGTGGCCGTGCCGGTCGACGTCACGGTGGGTGTCACCGTTGGCGGGAGAAACGACGCCAGCCAGGCGCCACCCCCGCGGAAGGCGGTCAGGCCGCCTAGGCCCAAGCCTACGATGAACAGGCCGAGCAAAGCAAGGCCGCCTATCCACCGAAGGAGCGAAGAGTCTTTTGTCGGTGTAAAAGTCGCGCTCTGGAAGCGCGGAGCTTGTCTTCCAGCCCTGTCTTGGGCCAGATCGCGCCTCGCCTGCCGCAGTGCTTCTCGCGCTCGCTGATTCTCCGGGTCCAGGCTCAAAGCGCGGGCAATGTGCGTCATGCGCTGGCGGGCATCCTCGGTGACTTCCGCCAGCGCCAGCCAGGCTTCCGCGTTGTTGGGGTCCACTTCGGCAGCAGCGGCGAAGAGACGCTGTGCCCGATCTTTGCGCTTGGCCGCCAGGGCTGCTCTGCCTCGTTCAAGCAGCATCCTGGCGTGGTAAGACTCTTCCCATTCCATGCTTGCTTAACGGAGTTCTACTTCTGGGGCCTGCCACCGGGCACAGATTTGATGAGCTTGTTCAACTGATCGTTGAGCGACTGCAAAGCCTGGCTGATCTCCTTATGCAAGTTTTCTACCGTTTCATCGGTGCGAGCTACCTCGACAGCGCTTTTGACCTGCTTTTGTATGTCCTGTACCGTCTGGCTTTTACGTGCTTCCTCGGCCACCTTGCCCAGTCGCTCGTTCAACTCCTTGATGCCTTTGCCGATCTGCTCGCGAACCTCTTGCCCTTCGTCGCTTTCCCAGGCCCTGCGAATCGCCTTTTCCAACTGTTGACCCAGCTCTCGGAATTGCCCCAACAGATCCTCGGTACCTCTTGGTTCTCTAGCCGTCATCCCAATTCCTCCTCTGACGCCAAGTTAGAGAGATCATTTAGTCCATGATACAACGCCGTTCCGATACACCTGCCCGTAGGCAGAGTGCGTGACAGCGATAATACGTTGCCTGATCGCGAAAAGTTCCGGGGTAGAAGAGTTCTGCACGTTCATTCTACCATAGATTTGACAAAACCTCAACTTGGAGTTTACATTTTGAGGGCTTTATGCTATGATTAGGTGTAGCAAGAGACTGTTGCGCTCCGCTTGTCGGCACGGGGCTATCGCTATGAGCCTATCTGCTGACTGTTAGTCGCATCCTTTGTGGGTGCGCCCTCGCGCAGAGAGTTGCCGGATAGGCACTAGCGGAAAGGGGGGAGAACCATGAAAGCGGTAGTGATGGCTGGTGGCGCGGGATCGCGTTTGCGGCCCTTGACAATTGCTCGCCCTAAACCGATGGTTCCCCTGGTGAATAAGCCTGTGATGGCCCATGCTTTGGATTTAGTCAAGCGGCATGGCATTACAGACGTTGTCGTCACTGTCCAGTATATGGCGGAAAGGATTCAGGACTATTTTGGAGATGGACGCAGCTTGGGCATGAATATCGAGTACGCCCTCGAGGAAGTGCCGCTGGGCACGGCGGGAAGCGTGAAGAACGCCGCGCAGTATCTGGATGACACTTTCATTGTGATCAGCGGCGATGCGGTAACGGACTTTGATCTCTCCGCGATCATCCGTTACCACAAGGAGAAGGGCGCTCTGGCCACTATCACGCTTTTCCGCGTTCCCAATCCTTTGGAGTATGGGGTAATCATTATCGGCGAGGATGGTCGCATCCGGCAATTCCTGGAGAAACCGAGTTGGGGCGAAGTGATATCCGATACGGTCAACACGGGCATCTACGTTTTGGAGCCTCAAGTGCTGGACTATTTCGAGGCGGGAGTTCCCTTTGATTTCAGCAAGGACCTTTTCCCTATCCTGATGAAGCGGGGCGATCCGATGTACGGTTTCATCGCTAGCGGCTATTGGTGCGATGTGGGAAACCTGGAAGAGTACGTGCGTGCCTGCAGGGATTTGTTGGAGGGGCTTGTCCATCTGGATCCGTTGGGTGAACATATCGGCGGCGGCATCTGGTGCGACGGGGAGGCACAGATCGCTCCCGATGCACAACTGTATGGGCCGATATTCCTCGGCCATGGTGTGCAGATCAAAAGCAAAGCCATCTTGCGCGGCCCGACGGTGGTTCGAGACTACAGCATGGTGGATGAGCGGGCCTATGTGGACCACAGCATCGTCTGGCGCAACTCTTATATCGGGGAAGGCGCCGAATTACGGGGTGCCATCGTGGGCCGACAGTGCAGTTTGAAAAGCAAGGTGGTCGTCTTTGAAGGAGCGGTGCTGGGCGACAACGTAACAGTGGGCGAGGATGCCGTGATTCATGCTGGCGTCAAAATCTGGCCGGAGAAAGAGGTCGAGGCAGGCGCGACGGTGAAGGCGAGCGTTATCTGGGGCTCCCAGGCCAGGCGCACACTCTTCGGGCGGTATGGCGTGTCGGGCCTGGTCAACGTGGATATCACCCCCGAGTTCGCCGCCAAATTGGGGGCGGCTTTCGGCGCTTCTTTGCCCGTAGGCTCCACCGTGACGATCAACCGCGATTTGCACCGCAGTGCGCGCATGATCAAGCGGGGGATCATCGGCGGATTGCCCTCGGCTGGCATCAATGTGGCAGACCTGCGCTTCGTCCCCATCCCCGTGGCTCGCTATATCACCAGGATCAGCGATGCAGCAGGAGGGGTTCATGTGCGTGTCTCGCCCTATGACCAGCGAGTTGTGGATATTAAGTTCATGGACAAGCGCGGACTTAACCTGGATAAGAACACGGAGCGAAACATTGAGCGTGTCTTTTTCCGGGAGGATTTCCGCCGTGTCTATCTCGACCAAATCGGCCAGATTGATTATGCTCCCCAGGTAATCAGCAGGTACACAACTAACCTCATGTCTGCCCTCGATGTGGAAGCCATCAAAAAAGCGAACTGCTACATCGTCGTGGATTACGGGGCCGCGCCATCTGCCCAAGTGTTGCCACAGATCCTGGCCGATTTGAACTGCAAAGAAGTGGCCCTGAACGCCCATATGGACGAGACCAAGATGTCCATCTCGCCCGAGGAACTGCAAAGATCCATCCAGCAACTGGCCACGATCTGTTCCGCGCTGAA
>CAYPON010000074.1:0-12774 GCA_964412315.1 uncultured Anaerolineae bacterium
ACTCCCCTTCTTGATGGAGGAGGGTTTCCCCCTTCTCCGCTGGTTGGCCTTTGGGCTTGCGAACGACTACCTTGTGGGTTTCGCTTTCCTCCAGATCGGGGATGGCCGAGGGCATATACCCGGCTTGCAGCCATACCTTGAGGCCATAGCTGCCTGCCCGCTCGATGATGAGCTGGATGATGTCCATCCACTCCTCGCTCAGATAGGGCGTGCGCAGCCCGTTGAAAGTTCGCGTGATCAAGGCCCCCCAGCCGGCCGCGTAGAAATCGCCGACCTGCTTGGCGATCTCCTCACGCTCGAGCTTGTCGTTCAACATCCACAAAGTCACGCCCCGGTGCTCCAGGCCGGGGTTGGCGAATTCATGGCGCTCCATTTGTTGTCTCCTTCCATAAGTAAATCATCCGCAGATATATACGCAGATGAAAACAGGACTATCTATCTGCGTCATCTGCGGATCCATTCCCAGATCAGATCACCAGGCAAACATCAGGTTCCCCGTAAAATGCTTGACACAAATGAACGGCCCACTGGCATCCTCGCCTCGTTCAAATGGAACACGGACATTGAAAGGAACCTTGCCGCCAGGCTCAGGCGTTCTCAGGAATACCTTAGGCTCGTAGCCAGGCTCCGGGTAGAAGCGCACCGTGGCGTCAATTAGCCTCGTGACGGCGAGATGTCGCTTGAGGTGCCGTCTCTCCAGGGGGCAAATCTCACTGCAACTTAACGGGCCATTTTGCTTTTGCTGCACAAAGACGCGACACTCATGGTGCCAGGCGCGAGGCAGTGTGTAGGTGGAGTGGCCGTCAACCAACGTGGTCTCGTGACCCACGAGCAGGGGTGCACCCTGAGGAAAACGCAGGCGCAGCGTAGCCAGCGTGTTCGGACAGTATCCTGAGAACATGTAGGCATTGCGGCTACGGGCGACGCAGGTCACCGGATCGCGCATGTCCGCCGCGCTCTTGCTGACCTTGAGGTCGTAGCCAAGCTCCCCCAGTGTCCAACGCAGCAAAAGCTCGCCACGGAAGTAAATGAGTGGATCGTCAGGCACCAGGAGCCTTTCTCCGGCTCGATAGTCGTTGGAGTTCGTGCCGCGAAGCCAGGCCAACGCCCCGCCGTTCCATGTTGGCTCTCGTCGGATGACGCCGGCGATCCGCATCTGGCCGCCATGCGATACTGTAGCGATGACCCGGGTCGCGCCGTCTTGCGGGTCAAGCAACACCGTGCTGATGCCGCCGCCGCACATCAACTCGCGGTGGTTGATCGTCCTGCGGAACTGGTCCGCCGTCAACTGGTCGCCTTGCAGATTGACGTTCAGCTCTAGCTCGCCGGAGATCGGCGTCGCTTCCTGCAGGTTCAGCGCCCTCTTTAGCGTCTCGCTGGCATGGACGGTAGGCCCATATAAAAGCACCTGCCCACCTCTGCACATAAATTCCAGCAAGGCCCGTTCCAGCTCGGGATTCACAGCGGGGACGGGCGTCACCAGTACCGAGCCGTCGAACAGATCCGGCCTGGCGGCCAGGGAGAAGATCAGGTTCTTACTGGAAATGACCGTGCTGAGCGGAAATCCGGTATTGACGGCGCCACGCATGAGCCAATCACCGAAGAACACCTCACTCAACCTTGGTTCAGAGCCAAAGGTCAGGTCGTGGTATTCATCGAAAGGATAGACCCAGACCACTGGCCCTGGGCCATCCGGCGAGTCCTCTCGCGCTTTCAGGATGTGGAGAATCACCTCGTTGGGGTATTTAACCGGTATCTCGCCCCAGGTATTGTCCACCGTCAGGAACTCGATATAGGAAGGGTTCTCCACCTCACCTTTGGCATTGATGCGGGATAGGGCCAGAGGGAGGTAAATATCGTGCGGCTGGCTCTCGTAGCGATCCGTCCAGGGGCTGTTTTGCCACCAGGGGTCATGAAGATAGAAACGGAAGGGATAGAGTTTGTCTCCCGGTAGCTCGGCGATGCGAGACATATACCCCACCAGCTCCAGCCCAAAGTCCCCATCAATGGCCGCCCAGGGCGAGTTGGGCGGAGGCATCATGTTGAAGCCGCCCCGATAGATGTCGCGCAGGGGCGTGGCATCGCTCGCCAGGTCAACGCCGGTGATCAGGTTGGTGCCACGGGTTTCGATGCGATAGTCAGGGCATCCAGCGCGGAATGCCTTCCAGAAGCCAAGGATCTTTTCCCGTATCTCCGCTGCGCGCTCCGGTTTGAAGGACGTTCCATCAAACAGCGCGCCCGTGGTCGCCCAGGTCTCCAGGCCGAAGCCGAAGCCGTTGGAGAACCAGATATAGTCAAAGCCGAGGTCGTTCAGAAAGTGCTGGCACTGCCGCCCGAAAAAGGTGCCGAAAGGGGTACCTTGGGGGATGCCATTGGGAAACCCGGCGTACTTTTCGCGGTCTTCATTGAGGGTGGCGTAACAGGTCACAAAGGTGGCCCGTCCTCGCGTGTAGCCCAGGCAAATCTCGGGGTGTCGCTGGTACTTGAAAGTGGAGATGGCAAACTCGTCTCCTGGATCGAAGGTAGCGCCCACACGGATCGGCTTGCCGCTCATTTCCTGGCCGACCTGTTTCAGCGTGGCAACGATGCCTTTGAGCCAGCGGTAGGTGATCAACGGCGGGTTGTCCATATAGACGATAATGCCGCTGTGCAGCGCCACGTTTTCCGGATCGTGGGTCGGCGGTGGGGGATAGAAGGGGTTCGCCATGCCTGCGTAGCGGCCCCATTCGATCTCATCGTCCAGATTGCCGCGATAGTCGAGGATTTCTGAGCCGTCGGCGATCCAGAGCATGACGGAGATCATATCGGCGTGTCGGGTCAGGGCATCCCACTGCCGGAAAAGCTCCTGACAGACGGCGCGGATCGCGACGTCACTCATGACCTTGAAGGGCTTCAGGCTCATCTCCAGCGTCACATTCTTGATGGGGAATGGGCACATCCTCGTTCCTCCTTATCTCCATGAGTCTGCCGAGACACTCTTTTGGTAGCTGCATCTTTGTCTCTATCCTGCGGGCATCGTAACTTGCCTGGGAACAAGGATAAGAGAAGTGCGACTTTTAGTCAAACGCGCAGGAAGCGTCACGCCGGTGCAGTGGATTTGAACGAAAGGGGTCATTCGATTAGAATGTGCTCAAACCTAGAAAGGAGCTTGTCAAATGTCGAGTGTAAAAGTCACGATCATTGGGGCAGGCAGCGTCGTTTTTTCTCTAGGACTGGTCAAGGACTTTTGCTTGACCGAAGGGCTGGCGGGAAGCAAGGTCTGTTTCATGGACATCAACGAGGAACGGCTGGATGTCGTCTACCGGCTGGGCCTCCGTTACGCCGAAGACCTGGGCGCTAACCTCAAATTCGAGCGCACGTTGAACCGCGAGGAATCGCTGCAAGATGCTGATTTTGTGATCAACACGGCCACTGTCACGCACAATGAGTATTTCATGAAGCGGCGGCGCGAACTGGTGGCCAAGTTCGGGTACTTTTACGGTCACAGTGGTATGCCCGAATACCACAACCTGCAACTCATGCTGGATGTGGCCAGGGATATGGAGAGGATTTGCCCCGATGCCTGGGTGTTGCAGGCTGGCAATCCCGTCTTTGATGGCACGACGCTGATGGGCCGCGAGACATGCATCAAAGCCTGCGGGCTGTGCCATGGCCACTATGGCTATCGCGCCATTGCGCGGATAATCGGCCTGGATCCCGACCGTGTCACCTGGCAGGCGCCGGGCCTCAATCATAACATCTGGCTCACCCATTTCTATTACGAGGGCAAAGACGCCTACCCCCTGCTCGATGAGTGGATTGCCAACAAGGCCGAGGCCTATTGGGAGGAACTGGCAAAAGCCGGGCGGGAAATCCCAGCGCAGATGTCGCCATCGGCCATTCATCAGTACAAGATGTTCGGACTGATGCCCGTCGGCGACACGCCGCGCGGAGGTGGATGGTGGTATCACACCGATCTAGAGACACGGAAACGCTGGTATGGCGGCTCCGGCGGCGGCGATACGCCGCAGGGGCGCGATCTCGTGCTCAAACATAAGGAGGAAAAATACGAGCAGATGAAACAGGCCGCTTACGACGCGAAGGTGCGGCCCATTGCTCTCTTTGGCAGCCAGAAGACCACCGAGCAACATATCCCCATCATTGATGGACTGGTCAACGACCACGAAGGCCGGTTCCAGGTGAACGTGCTGAACAACGGCGCGTTGGCCGGACTGCCGGACGATGTCGCTGTAGAGGTGCCGGCGGTAGTCAACAAGAAGGGCATCCAACCGCTCTGCGTCGGCTCGCTGCCGCCCAAGATCATGCTGGAGCACATCTATCCTGACTGGCTGGAGATGGAGCGGACGCTGGAGGCGCTCCTGTCGGGCGACAAATCCATGTTGCTGTGGGGCATCCTCACCAGCCACCAGACGCGCTCCTACGACCAGGCGGTGCAGGTGTTGGAAGCGCTGCTGGCGATGGAGCCGAATGAGCCGATGGCCTACGTGGAGGATATCAACAAGCACTACAAGTGGCCGAAAAACTGGTAGTCGGGCGCAGGGCAAATGTCGAGGAAATCACAGGTAACACGGGGTGGCAACTTGCACCATGTGCTACGTAGGTCGTTTGGTGAAAAATATCCGCCGCAGCCGCTGCACGACAAAGATGACGATGGCCAGGGCGAGCAAAACAAGCACCAGGTTCTGGTACTTGTTGATCCAGTCGGCGACGAGCGGCCAACTCGCGCCGAGCAGCCGCCCGGCAAAAGCGAGAGCAAAGCTCCACATGGCGGTGCCGATGGCCGTATAGAAACAGAAGCGCAGCAGGGGCATCGCGGCCAGGCCGGCAGGGATGGAGATAACGCTGCGGATGATGGGCACCATCCGCCCAAAGAAAATGACGTATTCGCCGTACCGCCTGAACCAGGCGTCGGCGCGATCTATGTCCTCCTTGGAAAGGAGTATCCAGCGGCCATACCTGGCGACCAGGCTGCGTAGGCGCACTTCGCCGAACCCTCGCCCGATACCGTAAAAGGCGAGCGCGCCCAGAACCGAGCCGAACATGCCCACGACTGTCACCCCCAGGAGCGTGAAGCGGCCAGTGAGCGTCAGGCTCCCCGCCAGAGGCAGGACGATCTCGGAGGGGATGGGGGGAAAAACGTTTTCCAGGAACATGACCAGCGCCAGCCCTGGATAACCCACTGTGCTGATCAATGATTCGACCCATATCTTGATTGCGCTGAGGATATCCCCTAAATGCATGTCATACTCCTTTATCGTTTTTGAACCGCGGCTTTGCGTTAGCCCGTTCAAGTCAGGCCATGTTCGGCGAACAGTCTCCTGAGGATCGGCTCAAGGCGCGCGCGAAGAGCAGGGTTAGCATACGCCAACCAGGATACATTGTCATCCACCCCAAGCCGGTCGCGCAAAGGTTGCCCATCGAGTGCGGTGACGATGACCCCCGCCTCTCGCGCGATCAACTCAGTGCAAATGTCATAAGGGTGAACAGCCAACCCTGGCGGCAAGCCTGGCAGATGTCGCGCTCTCATCAGGTGTGCGCGGATGTCCCCATTGAAACGGTCATGGCCGACGATCAGTTCGTAAAGCTGCCCCCCGGTGCTGATATACTGGTCGTTGAAAACTCGTACCCGGCTCTCGTCGTCGAAGGCTCCCAGTTCGGCCACGAGGCGGTCCTGAATATCGGCGACAATCGCCCTGCGGCCGGGGAAAAACTCGCTCAGCATGGCGAAACCATGATGTAGGTCGGCGGCCTGACTAGGGCGCGGCGTGAAAGGGTACCGCTCCCCCGTCAGGAGGTTCTGCCGCTCTGCCTGTGCCCCACGCCCCTGGATCGCCCACAAGATGTCCGCCAGGTATTGTTTCGTGACCGGCAGTTCCGTCTGCACCGCGACGATGATGTCGGCCAAGTTTGTCTCCGCGCCACGGTTGGGAGCCACTCCCGCTAGCGACCAAGCGCTTCGCTTGTCGTACATCAGGCCGCGCGTGCCATCTATCGGGTCTACGATCAGCCGGAAAGCCGCCTCTTTTTCCGGCGTCCCCCGTGGGAAGGTGACCCTGCCCTCCTCATCCTCCTCGCTGATTCCCTCGGCGATAAGGATGAGAGGCTGTTCTTCCGCCCAGTCTTCGCAAAAGTCGAGGAGCACGCTTTCCACATGCACGTCCAGAGCATAGATGGTATCCCCGCCACGTTCTGTCGCCACCTGGGATAGAACGTCCGCCTGCTGGCTGCGCAGGTTAGCGGTAACCGTTTCGCGTATCGCCGCCTGCAAGGAGATCAAGCGATCTCGCACTCGTTCTGGGGACCATGAATCAGACCTGACAGGTCTTCGAGACCTGTCAGGTCTAGGGTTCTGGCCCATTTTCTTTGATCACCTCGTGATACCAGCGCGCGCTCTCTTTGGGAATCCTTTTGAGGGTTTCATAGTCCACGTAGACCATTCCGAACCGTTTGGAATAGCCATAAGCCCACTCGAAATTGTCCATCAATGACCAGACGAAGTAGCCGCGCAGTTTGACGCCATCCTGAATAGCCTGATGGGCCTGGATAAAGTGCGCCCGCAGGTAGGCGATGCGCTGTGCATCCCTCACCTTGCCATCGGGGCCGATGCTGTCCTCGAAAGCTGCGCCGTTCTCCGTGATATGCATCTCTGGCCCGCCGTAGTCGCGGTGCAGACGAGTCAGCAGGTCGTAGAGGCCGCGAGGATAGATTTCCCAATTCATGTCAGTGTACTCAGCATCTCGGACGAGCACTCCGCTAAAACCTCTCGGCGTCGTCGGATCAGCACGCACCACCTGTCGGCTGTAATAATTGACGCCCAGGAAATCTATCGGCGAGGCGATGACGGGCAAATCCCCCATCTCCAGGTTAGAAGCCAATTCGCCGATCATCCCCAGCCAATCCTGCGGGTATTGTCCCTTGAACACAGGATCCAGGAACCAGCGATTGCTGAAAGTGTCTGCCCGCTTGGCTGCCGCTGCGTCCTCCTGGCTCTCCGTCGCCGGATAGGCTGAGGTGAGGTTGAGTGTGATCCCCACGCGCGCTTCTTTTCCCCCCACCTGGCGCAGCGCGTGCACTGCCTCGCCGTGGGAAAGGAGCAGATGATGCGCCGCACGCACGCTAGTCGCCTGATCTCTGATGCCCGGCGCATGGTTGCCGATCTGATAGCCAAGCACCGCCGTGACCCACGGCTCGTTATGGGTGATCCAATAGTGCACCCGGTCTCCCAACGCCTCGCCCACCGTCGTCGCGTAGTCCCGGAAGTAATAGGCCACATCCCGGTTGGCCCACCCGCCGACATCTTGTAAGGCTTGAGGAAGATCCCAATGATAGAGCGTGGCGAAGGGGATGATCTCGGCATCCATCAGCCTATCTACCAGGCGGTCATAGAACTCCAGCCCTGCCTTGTTCACCTTTCCCCTGCCCAGCGGATAGACTCGCGGCCAGGAGACGGAGAAACGGTAGGCCAGCAGGCCGAGCTTCTTCATCAGTTCGATATCTTCGACGTAGCGGTGATAGTGATCGCAGGCCACATCGCCGGTGTCCCCATTGAGAACCTTGCCGGGCGTGTGGGAGAAACGATCCCAGATAGACTCCCCCTTGCCGTCCTCATCGTAGGCCCCCTCGATCTGATAGGACGCCGTCGCTGCACCCCATAAGAAGCCCTTTGGGAAAAGCAAACGTTCAGCCATTTTACCCTCCTTGCTTGTAAACTTGCATTCGGTCCCTCAACCATAAGGCAGGCCCCCAGAATTTGCCTGAACTCATATTAACGAATTCTGTCAATTATTCGGCGCACGGCTCAGTCACGTTTTTCTCATAGAGAAATAAGGAAAACCAACGATGTTTGTCGGGTGCAGCCTCTCCCACCTTGACATAGCCCATTTTTTCGTAAAAATGCTGATTTCGATAAGCCCAGCAAGGGGTATCTAGCGTCCATCTTTTAGCTGCCGGAAAAGCCTTCTCTATAAACTGAATGGCCTGAGTACCTATACCTTTATTTTGAAAGTCAGGAGCGATGAAAATCCTGGATAATTCATAATGCCCGCCCCCCATATCAGATATAATAACCCCGCCAATAATGTTATCTTCGACCAGTATTTTATAGTATATTGCCTTTTCCATTGCCTCAATTTGCCAGCTAACTGAGTCATATCCTGGAGGTCCCCCACCGGGCCTACCTCCAAATCTTCGAGAATCATCATCAAAAGTACGTATCTGAACTTCAGTTAGAGCTTCAGCATCCTCTACCTTCGCCTTTTCAAATCGTATCGAACCTTCTTCTCTTCCACATTTATATTTCTTGTCCCCTATTACATTGGAGTAGGGGATATAAATATTGTTCATGAGCGGGCCCTGATCTGGTGATAGCATTCCAAGACCTGGCTCAGCAAACCTTCATTGGCTCTTGGGCCCGTCGCATGTGCACCAGCTACTGCGTCAACCAGTTTGACGATGCCAGGGCCAGAAGGCCGCCAGCGTTTGGCAATCATAGGATATGTGCGATCCACGAAAATGTCAATTGTGGGCACGCCCAGCGCCGCGGCAAAGTGCTGGCCTGCCGAATCGTAGCCAAGATACAGGTCGCTGGCCGCGATCAAGCCGCAGAAAGCCCCGATCTCCCCCTGCCAGGTGACGAGTAGCGGGGAACTCGCCTCACTTGCATTCACAGACGAGATAGTCTCCTCTTTGCGGATTTCGATGACGCGCCAGCCCTTCTCGCGAAGGACGCTTGCCAGGCGTTCCGATCTCCCCACCTCGACTGACCCTACACCTTTGGCCAGGATGACCGTGCCCCCTTCGGCCAGCAGGCGAGAGATCAGCTTGACCTCGAACTCATCGCCCACCCGTTTACGGTCGTTGCCGCCCACACCAAAATTCACTGTCACGATGTGCTGCGCACCTCTCTCCCGCAACTCCTGGCGGATGCGCCGCCCATAGGCGATGTCGCTATCATGCAACGCGAGATAGGGAGCGCCCGCTGCCTCGAAACATTCCTCCAGCCAGGCTCTCGCAAGTCCAGCGAGCGCCTCGATCCCCTCCTTCCGGTAGCCACGGCTCGGAAAAAGGCGATACTGCCCCTCATTCTCGATCAGGGGCAGGACCCCCAACTGCGTCAGGCGGGAATCCGGGTCAATGGCCCAATACTCCTCGGGCCGCAGCCCTTCCCTTTCCTCGTCAATTGCTTTCACAATCTCCAGCCAGATGTTGAGCCGCTGGAGCAGATGGCCTCCCCGGTCGTATTCCACAGGGTGAACTCGCACGCGCGCATCCCCGGCGAAAAGCTGCCCGGTTTGCCTCTGCGCCAGGAGCACAATTTCGGCCCGTGGAAAAATCTCTTTCGCCGCCGCCACGATGACGCTGGTCACAGCCACGTCAGCGCCGAAAGTGACCCGCGAAGGGACGAACACCTTGCGAACTGCTTCGCCTTGCTGTGCGGAAAAAGGCGGCGGTTCTTGTAGCCGCTCTTTGCGCCGCAGGATATCCGCTTCGCTGTTCAGGCCAAAACGACGCAACTCACTATCTAAAGCCTCCGCGCCGGGCAGCCGCCGGCAGAAGGTCACCACTTGTGCGAAAAGCCTGTCGTACAGGGAGCAATAGCGAAGATCGAAGGAATCGCTCAGCGGCTCCACCAGATGGGAGAACAACTCTCGCCACCCCGCCTCGGCCAGGGCTGTGTCGTCCAGGGTTGCCATCTCGCACAGCAAGGTGATCGCCTCGGCCAGATACCCGCCGCTCGTCTGGAAATGCGACAAAAAGAGTTGAGCGGCTTGCGAAGCTAGCCGCTCTACCTCGGCGGCGGAAAAAGACCCGCCACGAAAAGCACGAAGGTCATGAACTGAACCATTGTTCTCTTCGTGTCCTTCGTGGTGTTCTGTTTTGCTCACCTGGTGACAGGCGCTTAGATAATCCATAGGCATCAGAAATAGGGATCGAACCGCGCCCGATACCCTTGCTCCTCCAGTTCCTTCAAACCTGGGCCAGCACCTTTTTCAACGCGGCAATGGTGCGCCCGTTCTCCTCCTCTCTTCCCACGCTGATGCGCATCCCGTTGGGAAGGCCGAAGGAGGTGAGAGGCCGCACGATGACGCCTTCGCGCAACAGGGCCTCGAAAACCGGTTCAACCGGGCGTCCCAGATCCACAAAGATGAAATTGGCCTGGCTCCGGCAGTATTTGAGCCGCATCTCATCGAAAGCGTGGTAGAACTGCTCCCGTCCTTTCCGGTTGACCTCCAGGGTTCGCCGCACAAAGTCGGCATCATCCAATGAAGCGAGCGCCCCCGCTTGCGCGATCCGGTTGACGGGGAAAGGCTCCCGCGCCTTGAGCATCAGCTTAGTGACCTCCGGCTGGGCGATAGCATAGCCCACGCGCAGCCCTGCCAACCCCGTGATCTTGGAAAAGGTCCGCAGGATAACCAGGTTGGGATGATCGCGTAGGTAGGGTATCGTTTGCGGATAGGCGGGATCGTCGGCAAAGTCGTGATATGCTTCATCAATGACCAGGAGCACTGTGCGCGGAGTTTGCTTGATCAACCGGTCAAACTCGTCCTGAGTGTTGATGGTTCCCGTCGGGTTATTGGGATTGCAGAGGAAGAGCATTTTGGTTCGGGGCGTGATCGCGGAGAGAAAGCCGTCCACATCCAGCCGGTAATCGAGCGTCAGCGGAACCTTGACGCAAACGGCATCCATCTTGTCGGCCATGTTCTCGTAGGCGGAGAAAGTGACCTGTCCCATAAGCACTTCATCGCCTGGATTGACGAAGGTGAGGCCCAAAATAGTGATCGCGCCATCTTCGCCATTTTCAATCAAAAGGTGCTCTGGCGTGAGATGGTGAACCTCGGCCAGCTTCCGCCTCAGATCCGGGCAAAGCCCTTCGGGATAGCGATTGGCATTCTCCTGCAGTTCGGCGACCATCGCCGCCAAGGCCAGGGGCGAAGTGCCCAGGGGATTTTCATTGGAAGCCATTTTGATGATGTCGTTCAGCCCTAGCTCTCGCTTGACCTCCTCTACCGGCTTGCCGGGGACGTACTCTTTACGGCGCAATATGCACCGACGTGCCAGTTCGGTTACCTTGCTCACAAGATGCTCCTTCGGAAAAGTCGCTGAACCCTCCCACAGGCTCGTACGTGCGGGAGGGTCACGAAAACCTGGGGGCATTATATCTCGTTTCCGCTGTCGGTCAATCAGGCGGCTTAGCACTTGCCTCTTGCGGCCAAATGGCATATCATGTCGGGCATTGCAGAGGCCCGGTTGGCGAAATCGGACCACACAGGAGGCTACGTTCTGGCATGATAGCATCGCAAAACTACTTCCAGCAATGGACACACCGCTACCCCACCGAATTCTGGCACGACTCGGCGGAGCCGGCGGAAATCAGGCGGGCCGTCACCTGGGGAGCGACGGGGATCACCACCAACCCTGTCTTAATGTACCGGGCGGCCCGCTCCTCAGCGGCTCGCTGGGATGTGGAAATCGAGGCCCGGGCGCGGCGTAATCCAGCTTCCGATGTCCAAGAGATTTGCTGGGCGGTGATTCGGGGCATAGCCCAGGAAAATGCTGCCATTCTCGCTCCCGTTTACGACCGCACTGCCGGGTGGACAGGGCGCATTTGCGTCCAGGTTGACCCAACGAAATCCGACGATGCGGCGGCGATGATCGCGCAGGGGGCGACCATCAACCGCTGGGCCAAGAATCTCCTTATCAAAATCCCCGTGACGGCAGCCGGCTTGGTCGCCATCGAGGGACTGACGGCTCAGGGGATCAGCACGGTGGGCACGCTCAGCTACAGCGTTCCCCAGGTCGTCGCCGTGGCCGAGGCGTTCCGCCGCGGCCTCGCCAGGGCGCGACAAGGCGGGGTGGAGGCCAGCCGCGTCCGCAACTACGCCGTGATCATGACCGGCAGGTTAGATGATCACCTGCGGGACGTGGCGCGCGAGGAAAAGATAGACGTGCCAGAGGGGTTCATCACCTACGCGGGAGAGGCAGTGACGAAAAAAGCCTTTGCGATCTTCCAGGCCAGAAAGTACGAAGGCACGTTGCTTTTGGCTTCCTTCCGCCCCTATCATGACCCCGGCGATTTCATCGGTGGGCCGTATGTCGTCTCCGTGCCTCTGGACATTGAGGACAAGATGGCGGCGCAAAGCGTCCCCTCGAAGCCTGGCATCGAATCGCCGGTCCCGGCGGAGATCATCCAGACGCTTTCGTCGAAGTTGCCCGATTTCATTAGAGCATACGAGGAGGAAGGTATGCCGCCGGAAGCTTTCGACCGTTTCGGGCCGGTGGTCAAGACGCTGACGCAATTCATCGGCGGCTATCGTGACTTGCAGGCGCATGTGCGCGAGCGGATAGCCGCTTTGCGATAGAACAGGAGGTTGGTCCATGGCTGACAGAACAAGGCTCGGACTCATCGGCGCGGGAGCACTGGCTAACCGGGCGCACTATCCCTCTCTCAAGCAGATGCCGGATGTGGAGATGGTCGCGCTTTGTGATCTGATCGAGGAGAAATTGACCCGCACGGCGGATACCTTTGGGATCGCCAAGAGATACACGGACTATCGCAAGATGCTGGACCAGGAAAAAGTGGACGCGGTTTATATCCTCATGCCGCCCTATCACCTTTTCGACATCGTCATGGATGTCCTGGAGCGCGGCCTGCACGTGTTCATCGAAAAGCCGCCCGCCACGACCACCTTCCAGACAGAGAGCCTGGCCGAGGCCGCGACGCGCAAAGGGCTACTGACCATGGTCGGCTTCAACCGGCGTTTCATCCCCTTGATG
>CAYPON010000075.1:0-5241 GCA_964412315.1 uncultured Anaerolineae bacterium
TCTATGAGTGCGTCGGCGTGGAGAGCACCATCGCCTCGGCCATCCAGGTCGCGCGCAAGGGATCGTCCATCGTCGTCGCCGGCGTCTTTGGGAAAAAGAGCTGTGTGGACATGGCGCTCGTGCAGGATCATGAACTGGAATTGATTGGCACGCTCATGTATACGCGAACGGACTTTGAGGAGGCGATCCGCCTTATCACCGCGGAGCGAGTACAGGTTTTGCCGCTGGTTAGCCACCGCTACGATCTGGTGCAGGCAGCAGAGGCTTTTGAAACAGCCCAGCATGGCGGCGAGGGGGCGATGAAAGTACTGGTCTACGTGGGCAATTGGGCGAAGGGATAGGCATCAGGTAGCAATCGCCAGGAGGATCTCCTCCTTTCTTTCTCCGTCTGAATAACAGCCCCGACCACGTGTCATCCACGACACAAATTCAGACTACTTGTACTCCACCACGCCGGTGCGATGTTTGGCCACCCACTCCCAGTTGATCTCCACGCCCAGGCCAGGGCCTTGCGGCACAGGGACGTGGCCGTTCGCGTCTATCGCGCCGAGATCGTCCCGGTAGCCATCCTTGTACAGTTCATTAACAGAACTGGCGGGGGCTTTGGGGTGAAGGAGGCCCATCTCGTAATAATTGGTGTTGCGCACCGCGGCCATGCACTGCCGCTGGGCGGGGCCGGCGCCGTGGAACTCGATGTCCAGGCCAAGCGCCTCGCAGGCATGGGCCAGCTTCATCGCTCCCGTGATCCCGTCATAGCCCACGTCCCCCCGCACAAAATCGGTGGCCTCGGCGAGAGCAAAGTCTATGTGCGGCTCCAGCGATCTCACATGCTCAGTCATGAGCAGTGGCGTCTTGATCAGTTGGCGGAGCTTGCGATGGGCGAATTGAGAGATGCCGCCATCGCGGTACGGATCCTCATACCAAAAGAATTTGGCCTCATCGCAGGCCCAGCCCACCTTGAGCGCGTCGCCAAAGGTGATGTATTCGCAGGCTGGGTCAAGCATCAGATCCATCTCTGGCCCGACTCGCTTGCGGACGGCCAGTACCGTGGCGATCTCCTGCGAGATGGGGGCGCGGCCCCAGCCGTGAATCTTGAAGGCGGGATAGCCCATCTCTTTGCACTGGAGGGCAAAGTCGGCGTAGGCTTCCGGGCTGGACAGGCCGCCATTGGTATCTCCATGGTAGGTGCTGGCGTAGCAGGGAACGCTCGTCTTATAGCCGCCTAGGAGCCGGTAGAGGGGGGCGTTGTAATACTTCCCCGCCAGGTCCCACAGGGCGACATCCACCGGCCCGATGCCGATGCGCGCCATCTGCCGCAGGGCGCGTCGCACATCAGTGTAGAACCGTTCCCTCTCCAGCGCATTCTTGCCCATCAGGTAGCCGGCGATGGTGGGGAGGGTGGAATACTCGGCACCGCCGCCGCCGGCGAATTCCCCGACCACACCGACATCCGTCAGGATGCGGAGGATATGACCCTTGCGCGTGAGCGTGTTGCCGGGGACGTAAACGGTGTTGAAGCCGTTGTAGTCCGTCCCCAGGTCGCGCTGCGTGCAAGTGTACTCGTGAAGCTCGATTTTGGTGATTTTCGGTTCAGCCATATTTCCCTCCATTTCTAGAATTCACAAGGATGAACAGGATATACAGAAGAGAACATCCTGTTCATCCTGCGTATCCCCGTTTCTGTTTGGTTTCACACCAGGCGCGTCGTTGCGCCAGATCATAGCCCACCTGCCAGCTTTGGCCGAGCAGATCAAGGGTGATCTCGACCCGACCCTTGAGACTTGACAGGTCTTCAAGACCTATCAGGCCTGCCTGCACCGGCGGCACTTTGTCTCCTCGGCAAGGCACGAGCAGTGTCAGGAAATGCGCTGGGGCGCCTGAGGCCGAATGCCGAAAACGGCAAGCGGTGCGGCGCATCCGCTTGTTATAGTACCAGCCCGTCCACCCCTCCTCTTCCTCCAACGTCACCGGTGCGACAGGATCCATCCAGACCAGGACGTTGGCGTCGTCGAACAGGGTGTAGGCGCGTTTGCGGGCCGCGTCCAGCTTGACGGAGCCAGGAGCGAACTGGAAGTGCAGGTCGAGCACCCCTTTCGCCTCGCCTATCGCCTCGTCCAGGATAACAAAGAAGCGACGGCCAGGGAACCAGATCGTCCGCCGGTGGATGAGACCGTCGTAGGAGGCATTGTCCACGCAGACGGCGTCAAAATCCGGCCCGACAACCCAGAGGCGATGTCGGGCCAGGCTGCGGCTGTTCTCGCCGTTGAAGGTGAGGGTTTGGTGGACGGCGGTTTGGCGATGCCAGGCGCGGGCGACTTTGTCGTGGCCGTAGGTGTAATAGCCGGAATCGGTCATCAGCCAGCGGCCATAGGCGTAAAGCTCGAAGGTGCCGTTGTCGTCCTGGTCATGGCTGGAGATGGCGGGCGGCGAGTCGTGCAGGGCGAAATAGACCTGCTGTGGCCCCCATTCGTTGCGCATGACGTATAGTCCTGCCTCCCGCCAGGCAAAGCTGGCGCAAGGGGACAGTTGGCTGGGGTCGAGATTGGCCAGCGCAGTGTACTTCGGCTCGTCAAAGAGCGCGCTCCCTTTCAGCAAGGCGCCATAAAGGAGGCGCGACTTGCGATCCGCCTCTTCCGGCAGCTCGCGGGACGTATCTCCAAACATCGGCGTGCCCAGTTCGGGGGTGGCGATGCCAAAGAGGAACTCGTACATGGCGTGGAGGCGGATGCGCAACTCATCTGAGGGGCGGATGCCAGCCCGATCCAGGATTTCCATCACACTCACGGCATCGCTCAGGACGTGCCAGTGATAACCGAAAGACCACTCCCGTTGCACGCCGTCGTTCGTCACCTGCCCCTGGAGTTTGTCGTAAAGGCGGGAGTGGCCCACCTCTATCCAGTGCGGCTGGTCGCGGAATTCGGGGAGCATGGCCGCGATCTCCATGTAGCCATTCAGTTCCATCAGCGCCTTATTGTGGTAAATGGTCATCGGCAGAAGCTCCGACTTGACCTGGTGATCGTAGAAACTTGCCAGGAGGATGGCGAGGAACTGTGGCGTGAAGGCCTGGGCGTGGATGAGGATGGGGAAGGCCATACAAAGGCTGCTCGCTCGAATGCCGGTCTGGATATCCAGCCAGGCGAAGCCTTTCCAATGGGTCAGGGTGCGATGGGTGCGCTCGTGCTGTTCTAGAGGGTGCTTGGCGATCCAATCCGTCGTCAGGTCAACGAAGGCCTGCGCATATTTCTCGTCGCGCGTGGCGGCGAAGGCCGCGGCCAGGGGCCTGGCCCACTGGAAGCGATAGACGCAGGCCACCCATTCGATATCGTCGTGCGGGTCCTGTTCCCAGTCAATCGGCTGCTCATACTTGATCGGTGAATACCCCAGGAATTGAAAGATCCCCTGTGCCGCATCATCGGCCAACTGGCGGGTTTTGGCATCCAGACGCGGAGGTGGATCGGGCAGGGGATACTTGCGGCGGTAGTAAGCCAGGAGCGCGGCCAGGGCTTGCCCCCGGTCGCCAGCTTCCACTGCCCGTTTCACCTCCTCCAGGCCGGGGTAGTCCAGGTTGAGGACGGAGAAAAGCTTCGCTGGCTTGAGGGAACGAAGTTTGATGTCTGTTGGGTTGGGCATGATTGCTTTCTCCTTGATTATTCTCCGTTGCGGAGGTCTGCCAACTTGCGAGCAGCATAGGCGATCTCAGTAAAAGTCGCCGTGCAGGAATCTCCTCTGGGCGCCTGCGCCGAGAAGCCGATCTGCACACTGTCGGGGTTATCGAGGGTGAAATGCCTGACGAAATGCCAGTAGCGACCATCCGCCGAATAATGAAAGGCGAAGGCACGACCGAGCCTGGCGATGCGTAGATAGACCTGGTTGCCATTGATCGGCACAGAGTTGCAATCATCGGAGAGGCCGCGCGTCACCACAGAGACGATCATCGGTTGGCGCTGCGGGGAGAACTCGAAGCAGAGCTTGGCCCAGGAGGTCTCATGCTCCCAGATCAGCAGGACGCCAGCATCGAAGGTCCCTGCGAAATCCACGACCACCTTGGCGCTCAGCAGAAAATCCCCGTCCGGCTTGAAAACCAGGCGAGGCGAATTCTGCCCAACAAAGTTCCCCTGTGGACTGCAGAATAGATTGGTCATGCTGCCCGCTGTGAGGCGAAGGGCTTTATCTCCGATCACTTGCCAATCCAGGGGCGGGACATCCCAGCGCAGTGGCACTGGAATAGAGGATAAGTGAACAGCGTCCATTACCTCAACTCCTCCAACGTCTTCAACACGATATCTGACACATTTACGCACATCGCTCTGCCTCTTGTATCGCCAGCTCGCACCATTCCCAAATGCGGCGTGGCTCGTGGCGGCAAGTGGTGATGTCCTTCAGGATCAGTTCGACGACGCAGCCTTTGGTTTTTTCCAGGACACGGCGCAGGTCTTTCCGCGCCTGCTCCGCATCCCAGGTGTCCCAGGCCACGACAGATGGGTTGGGCTTATAAGAAAAGATGTAATCCTGCCCGATGGCTTCGACTGCCTTCTCTACGTTCACCCAGGTGCTCATAGAGATGCGGCGCAGGCGGGGGATCTTCTTCAGGATGCCGATCTTGTGATGGAGCGGTTCGCAGCAGCCGTAGCAATTGAGGCCGAAACGCTCCAGCCAGCGCATTTCATGTTGCAGGCAGAATTCATCGTGCATGGCCGGCGAGGCTCCGGAGAAAATCTGCCCCGTCGCTGTGCCCCACTGATCTATGGGGCGGGCGTGCATGCCGTCGTAATCAGGCTGCGGCAGGAGGTCGGTGATGCCCAGCCCGCCTGAGCCGACGCGGTGATTGCCGTCGCTGACGGAGAGCAGCCCCTGCGCCTGAAGTTGGTCGAGCCGCGCCAGATGCGCATCCACCATGCACGCGATCCCCCGGTGCACGAAAGCAGGGCGATCCACCATGTCCGTGTAGAGTTCCGTGATCCCCCACCAGCGGATCAGGTCATCCCAAGGCGCGAACCACATGTGTGGGACACCTCGCTTCTGCACAGACATCACCCCGTCCAGAAGCTCGCAGGCCATCTGGTAGTTGCGCTCCGTCGCCTTCCAATCGGCGGTGATGACCGGCATCTGCATCTTTTCGATGTCCGCCTCGCTTTTGATGACTGGGACAAAATCGCGGCAATCCCGTCCAAAGTCGGACTTGGCCGCCACCTCCTGCGCTTCCAGGCCGTAACCGGTGTCATAGTAGATATAAGGGGAGTG
>CAYPON010000075.1:5341-10816 GCA_964412315.1 uncultured Anaerolineae bacterium
GAAAACGCCGTCCACCACCATGTCGGTGCGCATGTGCCGCCAGAGATAGAGCGTCTGCCGGAGCTGTTCTTCTATGCCCCGGCAAAACCCGTCTTCCGCCTGGCAATCCAACTCTTCTCCCTGCAACTCCTCCCAGGGGATCTCGTTGATCCAGACCAGGGGACGCACCCTTTCCAGGCGATTGAGCTTGCGCCACATGGCCCGTTTTTCCTCCTGCACCGGCAGGGTGGCAATCTCCATCACCTGGCGGGCCAGTTCGCGCACGATACGACGATCACGGTCAGCAAAGGGCATCCTGTACTCCTTGGAAGCTGTTGGCTAGAAGATGTATTCGTTGAAATCGCACACCGGCGTGTAGCCGACCTTTTGGTATATATCGTTGGAGGTCGGATTCGCCAAATCAGTGAACAGGGTGCAGAATTTCCAGCCGGAGTCGAGCAGCAATTGGCTCAGGCGGGCTACGCAGGAGGTGGCATATCCCCGGCGGCGGAACTGCGGCGGCGTGTAGACCAGATTAACCGTGATCCCGTTAATGGTTGGACGTGCCTTGGCGGCCATGGAGACCGGCTGCCCATCCTCCCAAAGATACACGTCGCGGTCACCTACACGGCGTTGCGCCAGCTCGGCGGCCTCGGCCTGGTCTGCGCTGCCGAAACAATCGAGGGTGAATTGATAGGCCCACTCGGTGATCAAGGGGAGGTCAGCCTCCGTCACCACCCGCATCGAGCCGGGGCTATATTGAGGATGGTTGACCTTCCTTAGCTCGTAGACCCGCTGGAACATGCCGGGTTTGGCACTTTTGCCGGAGATGGCAGCCCAGGCAGCAGCGAATTGCTCGGCGACGCGAGTGGGGCCGAACACGCCTGGAACCGTCCAACCGTGATCGAGGAGATCATGCAGCACCATCCTCGCCGCTTCCTGACACTCCTCCTGGTCAGCGTAGAGCAAGAGCTTGTGCGGGGGTGGGGGTGTCATCACCGTGGCCACAATCAGCCCCTTTTCATCGTGGACCGTGGCTAGATAGGGTGCAGCTTTGATCCTCTCCGGGTAACGCTGCAAGCGCAGGCAAATGCTCAGCATGAGGTTGTTCGCTGCCTCCTGCTTTTCCAGGTAGGGCTGGGCATCGCGCAGAAAGTCGGTGGCGTTCAAGTATATGGTGACGGGCATCTTACCCTTTCTCAGATGAACGTCTCTCGCGTCCATAGAATATCTGGCAGGACAAGGGTCATATTGCGCGCTCATTATATCTCGACTGGCAGGCTCGTCAAATATGGCTGTAGCGACGGCCTGGAAGAGCCGCCGCTAGAAATTGCAACCCAACGTCAGTTCCTCAGGCTGTAGGGCAAGGTAACCTCGCCACTATAGTAAGTGTGGCCCTGGATTTGAGGTGGTCTCCCCGTCAAGTGTTGCCTAAGTGTCCCGGCCAGTTTTCACCGCCGAGACCGCAGAGAACGCCGAGTTCTCCATTATCTTCTCTGCGGCCTCTGCGTGCTCTGCGGTAAGACCAGGGGCAGCAACACTCAAAAGGGAGACTACCGGATTTGACAGGTCTCGACAAATGTGATATTGTATTTTCTGATGGATCTGCACTTTCACAGCAGTTGAAGAGAGGAGGTGACTAGCGGAAAACAGGGAGTCCTCAATCAGCTTCTCGTTGGATTGTACTGGGTGAGATTTCATATCTATCGGTTTTACCGAAGGAGGAGAAACGATGTCTAAAGAGGTCAGATTGAGCCGACGTGATTTCCTGAGATTTTCGGCGATCACCGCCATAGGAGCAGCTCTCGCCGCGTGTGCGCCGGCGACGTCCACTCCGGCGCCGACCAAACCCGTCGCCGCGCCAACCGCTACCCCCAAGCCTGCGGAGCCAACCAAGCCCCCTGCACCGACGGCAACCCCTGTGCCCAAGGTCGCGTACAAGGAAGCGCCCATGCTGGCCGAGTTGGTCAAGGCGGGGAAACTGCCGTCAGTGGAACAACGCCTGCCGCAGAACCCGCCGGTGATCAAGCCCCATGAAAAGGTCGGCAAATACGGCGGCACCTGGAGATTGGGCGTGCGCGGCACTCCCCATTACCAGGTCTATGGTATGCTGCAAGGCGAGACGCTCCTGCACCTTTCCATAGGTGGCCTGGAAATCCTGCCGAACCTGGTGGAGAAGTGGGAGGTAAAGGACGCCAAAGTTTTCACCCTCTATCTGCGCAAGGGGATCAAATGGTCCGACGGCCAGCCGTTCACTGCTGACGACATCATATTCTGGCACGACGATATCGTGAGCAACAAAGACCTATATCCGACGTATCCCGTCTGGCTTATGGCGGGAGCGGACCAGCCCAAGGCGGAAAGGCTGGATGACTACACCGTCCGCTTTACCTACACTCAGGTCAACCCATTCTTCATACGGCGGGCTGCCATCCCATTCAACGAGGCGTACAGGGCCAGGCACTACCTCAAGCAGTTCCATGCCAAGTATGTAGACAAGGCAGAGCTGGACAAGAAGGTTGCGGAGAAGAAATTCGATAGCTGGGCCAAGCTTTTCCTCAGCGAGATGAGCTTTGATACCAGCACCGGCATGCCCGGACTCACCGCCTGGGACCTGGACACCTATACGCCAGAGGGCGCCACCCATGTCCGCAATCCCTACTATTGGAAAGTGGACACCGAGGGTAACCAACTGCCGTACATTGACAAGGTCGTGACCCGCATGGCGGCCAACACGGCAGCGGCGCAGATGATGGTCTTCTCCGGTGAGGTTGACTTGCAGCAGTTCACTCCCGGCCAGTTCCCTGCCGATACCATGATCCTCAAGAAGAACGAAAAGATGGGCAACTACCACGTCATTGATGTGCCCATTAGCGAGGCGAACGTCTTCATCTTTGGGTTCAACATGACCCACAAGGATGAGGGACTGCGTAAGATCTTCCGCGATAAGCGTTTCCGTATGGCCATGTCGCTGGCCATCAATCGTGAGGACATCCGGCAACTGGTCTACCTCGGCCAACCGAAAGAGATCCGACAGGCCGTGGCCTTGCCCCATTCTCCCTTCTATCATGAGAAAGCGGCCAAAGCCTTCACCGAATTCGATCTCAAGAAGGCCAATGCCCTCCTGGACGAGATGGGCCTCACCAAGAAAGACGCGGAAGGCTACAGGTTGCGCTTCGACGGTACGCCTCTCGCCATCACCCTGGAAGTGATGGGTCACCGCGATGATTTCATTGATGCCTTGGGGATGATGGCGAAGACATGGAAGGAAGTTGGTATCAGGGCTACGGTCAAGCCCCTGGATGTGACGCTCTACAACACGCGCATGGCTGGCAACGAGGTTGACGCGGGTGTGGACTATACCGGAACCGGCTTGTACCCACTTTTGAGTCCGACCCGTTACATCCCTGTTGGCGCGCAAAACGTCTGGGCGCCGCTCTGGGGTCTCTGGTATGCAAGCAAGGGCAAGTCGGGGGAGGAGCCGCCTGCCGAGGTCAAGAAGCAACTGGAGCTTTATGACCAAGCACTGGTCACGGCAGACGAAGCGGAGCAGAAGAAGCTCTGGGCGCAGATCATGGACATCCATGCCGAGAATTGCTTCCACATGGGCATCTGCGACCGCGCCACCGTGCCTATCGCCTGCTCCAACAAGTTCCGCAACGTGCCCGCCCAAGGCTGGGACATTGACTGGACAGCGGGGGGCACGCCAACGACCAACACCTGCCAGTATTGGATACAGGAATAGAATCCCGTTCAAAGCTAGACCTGACAGGTTTCCCAAAACCTGTCAGGTCTACTCCTCATTGAAAGGAGGCATCACGTTAATGAGCCTGGATGAGGTCATCCTGTTCCAGGAGGATTTCGCCGGCCTGGAGCTTGGTAGAGCCTCGGAATGGCCCTCCACTGCCGAGGGGGAGTACCACGTCGTGGATCGCACCATGGGCCGCTGGACGCTCGCTACCATCCACCATTCCTGGTCGGCGCGGGCGAGTGGCAACTGGCGGGTGCTGGAAGAAGGGGGCCGACGCATCATGGCGCATGGGCAGCAGGCGTTGGCCGGGCCGCCGATGCTCGTCACGGGTGAGCGCTTCTGGGGGGATTACGCCTTCGAGGGAGAAATCCGGCCCCTGAGCTTTGAGGGGGCTTGTGGGCTGGTCGTGCGCTATCAGGATTGCCGCTGCTACCTCGCCGTGCGTCTCACGCGAGGCATGATCGCCCTGCTCTATCGCCATCATGGCGCGGAGCGGCTGCTGGCCTCCCGTGGCTATCCTTTCGATGTGGATCGTTATTACAAGGTGCGTATGGAATGCGTCGGGTCGAGGATCGTGGTGAGTGTGGATGGCCAGGTCGTGCTGGAGGCGCAGGAGAGCGAGTATCCGCTGGGCAAGGTGGGCTTCTGGTCGCAGGTGCCCGCTTACTTTGCCGCCTTCCGGTTGACTACCAGCCGCGAGGCGCAGGCTGCGGCGCAGGCACACCTTGACCGCTGGGCTGCGGAGGAGCGCGCGCTGCGCGATTCTCTGCCCAAGCCGGTGCTCTGGAAAAAGATCCCTACCCCCGGCTTTGGCACCGACCGTAACCTTCGCTTCGGCGACCTCAACGGCGACGGCAAGCCGGAGATCCTCGTCACCCAGCGTTTCGACCTCGCCGGCACCGACTACTGCACTCTCACCTGCCTGACGGCCATAGACCTGGAGGGGAACATTCTCTGGCGGATCGGCGAGCCGAGTGCCCACCTGCCGGTGGCCATGTCGGACAATTGCTTCCAGGTGTACGACCTAGATGGCGATGGCTGCGCGGAGGTGATCTTTTGTAAGGACTTGAGGATTTCGGTCGCCGATGGACGAACGGGCAAGGTCATCCGCTCTGCGCCAACGCCCCGTGCACGGCTCTCCGTCGCGCCGGGTGGCCGGCCTTACGAGCGCATCCTGGGCGATTCTATCTTTATCTGCAACCTGGACGGCGGGCCGCGGCCACGGAACATCATCCTCAAGGATCGCTACGCCAACGTGTGGGCATTGGACGCCAACCTGAACGAACTGTGGCGCCACGAGTGCATCACGGGACACTTCCCGAACGCCTATGACATAGATGGCGATGGCCGCGACGAGGTGATGGCCGGCTATGCCATGCTCGACCAGGATGGCAGGCTGCTCTGGGAATTGCCCTACGGCGATCACCAGGATGCCATCGCTATCGGCCATTTCGACCCCAATCGCCCGCAGGATTTGCTTATCGGGCTGGCCTGCGGCGAGGAGGGGTTCATCCTGGCTACCAGCAAAGGGGAGGTGCTGGCGCAGCACAAGATAGGCCACGTGCAAAAGCTGGCCGTGGCCAAGGTGCGCCCGGATGTCCCAGGCTTGCAGTACACGACGATCAACTTCTGGGGGCATCCCGGCATCATGGCCGTGTTCGATTGCCGGGGCAGGATGCTGGATAGCTTTGAGTTAATTCCTTATGCGAGCGCGTTGACGCCGGTGAACTGGACGGGCGATGGGC
>CAYPON010000075.1:10916-12606 GCA_964412315.1 uncultured Anaerolineae bacterium
ATCCGCCCGCCACGCTACAACGAGTCCAACTATATGGCGCAGGTTTCGATTCCCAATTGGGAGTAAGAACACCGGAGCACGAAGGTCACGAAGCAACGCGAAAGCCGCGAAAAGGCTTCGTGACTTTCGCGGCCTTTCGTGGCTTTCGTGTTCCAGTTCCCTTGCGATGACAAGGAGGCCAACTTGCTCCAGTATATCTTGCGACGGATACTCTTGCTAATCCCTACCCTGCTGGCCATCGCCGTCATCAGCTTTATCGTCATCCAGTTGCCGCCCGGCGATTACCTCAGCGCCTATATCGCCCAACTGGAAAGCACGGGCACCATCGTCCAGGAGTCCGAGATCGCTGCGCTCAAGGTGCGCTACGGCCTCAACGAGCCTGTGTATGTGCAGTTCCTCAAATGGTTCTGGAACGTGCTACACGGCGATCTCGGCATGTCTTTCCACTGGAACAAGCCGGTGAACCAGTTGATCGGGGAGCGGCTCCTCCTTACTTTTGTTGTCTCCTTCAGCACGTTGATGCTCACCTGGATAATCGCCCTCCCCATTGGCGTCTATTCTGCCACGCACCAATACTCCATCGGCGACTATTTCTTCACCATGCTCAGCTTTATCGGGCGCGGCATCCCCGACTTTATGATTGCCCTGATCTTGATGTGGATCGCCCTCTCCAAGTTCGGGGTGAGCGCGGGCGGCCTCTTCTCCCTCAAATTCCGCGAGGCTCCCTGGAGCCTGGCTAAAGTTGCGGATTTGCTCAAGCATCTCTGGGTGCCCATGCTCGTCTTGGGGCTGGGCGGCACGGCGGGCCTGATCCGCGTGATGCGCGCCAACCTCCTGGATGAGTTGCACAAGCCCTATGTCATCACCGCCCGCGCCAAGGGGCTGAAAGAAGGGAGGGTGTTGTGGAAATACCCGGTGCGGCTGGCGCTGAATCCCTTCATTAGCACGGTGGGCTTTTCGCTGCCGGGCCTCATCTCGGGTGCGACGATCATCTCCGTCGTGCTCAACCTGCCGACAAACGGCCCTCTTCTTCTCGATGCGCTCATGACGCAAGACATGTACCTGGCAGGGAGCTTTGTTTTGCTCTTGAGCATTATGACGGTCATCGGCACTTTCATCTCGGACCTCCTCCTGGCCTGGCTTGATCCCCGCATTCGCCTGGGAGGGAGCTGAAATGTCAGCGGGCCGATCACTCTTGGAGGGCGAAGAGGTCAAACCGGCTGCCACCAGGGAGGAGGAACGGATTTATGTCGCCTCACAATGGCAGCTCATGTGGTGGAAGTTTCGCAAGCATAAGGCAGCGATTGTGAGCAGTGTCATCATCATCCTGCTCTATCTCGTCGGCCTCTTTTGTGAGTTTCTCACCCCCTATGATCCAGAGAAATACGACGTCAAATATACCTATGCCCCACCGCAACGCCTTCACTTCATAGATGAGAGCGGCTTTCACCTCCGTCCGTTTGTCTACGCGCTTGTGCCGACGCGGGACCTGCGTACCCTGGAGATGATCTATAAGACAGACAAGACGAAGAAGTACTACATTCATTTCTTCGTCCGTGGAGTTCGTTACAAACTGCCTGGGGGATTCGAGACTGACCTTCACCTGCTGGGCGTGCGCGATCCAGGGGCAACGCTCTTCCTCGTTGGCACTGACCGGCAAGGGCGAGACATGCTTTCCAGGGTGCTCTAC
>CAYPON010000076.1:0-1093 GCA_964412315.1 uncultured Anaerolineae bacterium
ACGAGATCGAGGATGTGAAGGGAGTTGCCCAGGAGGGGCAACAGCCCGCCAGCGGCGACGAGGAGGCCCTGCCTCCTGTACCATGCGGGGGAGCGAACCAGCGTGAGCAGAACCAGGCTAGTCCCGCTCAACACGTAAAGATAACGGTAAACGGCGAGCACCCAAAACCAGGGGCCAGGGCTGGGGAATATGGCGGGAAACGGCGCGGAGGCATCCCGTATCATCTGGGTCCAAAGAAGATGGTGCCAGGGATTCGTAAGGGCCAAAGCCGCCGTCAAAAGCCCTGGGGAGATCAGGAGCCAACTGGTGAGCGGCCGTCTCCCCACCGGTCGTTCAGCATACTGGATGGCAAAGATGAGCCAGAGGGGGCCGATGAAAGCCTGAGAGATAGTGACCAGGGTTTCCCAGAGCTCTTTGCCGGGCAGGTCGCCGCTCAGGATTTCCAGGCTATAGGCGAGCAGCCAGAGAACGACATCGCCCATAAGCCAGGTGAGGGGCAAAGCACTGACGTGGGAAGCACGGTGTTTCCATGTATACCCAGCGACCCCGGCGGCGACCAGGGCGGCAAGAAATAGGGGGATGGCAAAAGGTGTAAACACGAAATGCATAAGTTGAGCAACTTTCGCTTTCTGAAGATCCTATCGGGGACGCCTCTGCACCGAAACCGTTTCCTACCCGCGCAAACTTGGCTGATGATGGCACAACTCTTATATAAAGCAGACGGATTTCGGCTTGTGGAGTTACGGCCTGATTTCAGCGGGTTTCACCGGCGAATCGGAGCACCCTGCCATCTTCAAACGTTGACACAACTCCTGGCCTGCTTGATCCCGGCTTAGTTCGAGTTGTTTGCGCAAGCTATTATCCAGGACGTGCCCGCCGATGTGCACCTGCAACCCGGCGATTAGAGAGGAAGCCAACCGGACCTGGCATTCCACAGGTCGGTTAGCTAATGAGGAAAGAGTGCCTGTGATGATTCTCTCTTGGCTCTCGGTCAAGGGGAACGGCGTATAAACCGGAATCGCGTCTTTGCCCTCAGCAAGAGCACAACGGAGTTCGTTGATCTCCTGTGGAGGCTGCTGCCAAATATAGGCAG
>CAYPON010000076.1:1193-12554 GCA_964412315.1 uncultured Anaerolineae bacterium
GCTCGCCTAGCGACCCTGTTTTGCAACGGCTTGTACAGAAACCGGGATAACAGAAAAAGAAGTACGAGAAAATTGACGATCTGGAGGAGGATCGTGGCTCCATCTATTTCCAGCATCTCATGCCCCTTTTCACTTCCCATCTAGCGGAATAGGGAGGCGAATGGATTAGCGAAGAGCAGGATAAGGCATATCAGCAGTGCATAGATAGCGGCAGATTCGATGATTGCCAGAGTCACGAAAATCAAGCCAGAGATGCGATCGGCAACACTGGGCTGGCGCGCCATGTTTTCGAAAGCGGCGACTACGGCACGGCCCTCCATAAGAGTGGTGGCTATGCAACCACCGACGATGACTACACCCACGACGATTGTGGTCACAACCATGAAAAGAGCTTGGGGATCGAGTTGGGACATGTTTATCCTTTCTCCTCAGTTTCTTTTCTCTCCATACGCCCAACAGCATCGGCGATAAACACCACAGTCAAAGAAGTGAAAACCAGAGCCTGGAGGACTCCGGTGATCAGACTCAGGAGGGTGAAAGGAAGGGGGGCCAATAGCGGCATCAGTTTGAACATGACCTGTCCCATGATCTCTGCAGCGATCACGTTACCAAAGAGCCGAAGAGTCATGGCTACAGTGCGGCTGATCTGGCCCAGAATGTTCAAGGGCAAGATACAACCGAGCGGCTCAGCCAAGCTGCGCGAGTAGCGCCACAGGCCCCGTTCCCGGATGCCGAAATATTGCACGGCGAGAAAGGAAACAATGGACAAAGCGATCGTCGTGTTCAAGCTCCTAGTAGGCGCTCTCAAGCCGGGAATGATGCCTAGCAAGTTGGCCACGGCAATGTACAGCATGAGCGTAGCTAGCAACTCAAATAAACCATCAATGTGTCGCCCTACCTGGAGCTTGATCAGCTTGCTAATGAATTCAGAGCCTAGCTCAACAAGATGCTGCCAACGGCTGGGACGGATTTGGAAATTCCGGCCAGCGACGTAGGCCAGAGGGATCAGCACAGCCATAATGATCCAGGTCTGTACGACAGTGTCCTGGATGGGGATGCCGAACGGCCTGAAAACAACGTGGGGGAAAACCTCTTCTACGCCCATTTTCTCACTTTCCCCAGGTGTGGACATAATGCTGTATGGTAAAACGTCCTGTCCATAGCCCCAGAACAACAGATAGCACACCTATCGAAGCTTGTGAGCGTACGCTCCAGACCAGTGCCAGACCAAGTAGCCCCAGCCTCACCGGCAAGCTGATGGCAATGAGAAACGCTGCTCGTTTGGGTGGTAAGGAACGCACGCTACGCACCAGAACAGCGAGAAGAACCAAATAACCCCAAGGCAGGATTAGACTGAGTCCCGAGAGAAGTAATGGCAGCAAGAACCGAGCACTCATTTAGGCTCTCCTGCCAATGAGATTTCCACTTGCAAAGTCAAGACATCTCTCATTGCCTCTCCAATTCGACTGAGCGTTTTCCTAATTATAGTAATATACCTAATTCCTATTTTATACAAAAACGCATGATGACTGTATCAGGTATTTTGCATCGGAAAAGCGACTTGACCTAAGGCAGCAAGGATATATATTTTTCCTCCACAATTGTAAACCAACAGGAGCTAAGGATGGGGCGAGTCATCAATATCAATAATCCCGGCACAGAGCGAAATCGGTGGCGGCGCACGGTGGCCGAGGCGTTGCGCCATCTGATTTAGAAAACCCGACAGATCTACGCTTTTGACAGACTGAAAAACTCTATTATGATAAGCCGCAAGACCCCTCAGATTTGTCGGAGCCCTGCCGACAAGGGAGAGATGAGATGATCGTCCTAGGGTTGATGTCGGGGACATCTGCTGATGGGATTGACGCGGCTATCGTAGAGATTCAAGGCGCTCCTCCCGATCTTGCTGTCCGCTTGCTTCATCATCAGCTTGCGCCCTATGATCCCCTGCTCCGCGAGGAGATTTTTCGCTGCTTTCGCTCGGAGATGGAGAGCGTAGATCGCATCTGCCGCCTCAATTTTGCCCTTGGCGAGGCTTTCGCTGCGGCGGCTATGCAAGCCATAGCTGCTGCTGGCCTCCGTCCAGGCGACATTGATCTCATCGGCTCGCATGGGCAAACGATCTGGCACGCCATCGCCACCCAGAGAGGCGGAGGACAGGGTGGCCCGTATGATTTCGTCCCCAGTACCTTGCAAATCGGCGAAAGCGCGGTCATCGCTGAACGAACGGGTATAACCACGATCAGCGATTTCCGCACGCGCGATGTTGCCGCGGGCGGCCAGGGAGCGCCATTGGTATCCTACGTGGATTGGCTGCTTTTCTCGCACCAGGCCTTGCATCGTGCGTTGCAGAATATCGGTGGAATCGGGAATGTCACTTTTCTGCCCGCTGGGCGGCCCGTGAATGAACGTGGGGAGCCTACAGGCGTAATCGCTTTCGATACAGGCCCCGGCAACATGCTGATAGATGATGCGGCTAAACGTGCGACGGGTGGGCGTTGGACTTATGATCGCGACGGGCAGTTAGCCGCGCAAGGGACGACGAATCAAGATCTGTTATCTGAACTGCTGGCTCATCCTTATCTGCGGCTGCGCCCTCCCAAAACGACCGGGCGAGAGGAGTTCGGCGCGCAGATGGGAGAGAGGATATGGGAGAAGGGACAGAGGATGGGATTGAGCGGCGCAGATATCGTCAGGACGGTGACCGTTTTCACGGCCTTGTCCATTGCGCAGGCTTATCGGGATTACCTGCCTCACCAACCTGCCCAGGTCATCCTGGGCGGCGGGGGAGCATATAATCCTACCTTGGTAGCCCTCCTCTATGAATATCTGGCCCTGGCGCAAGTTTTGCAGATGGAGGACATCGGCTTTGCCAGCGCGGCCAAGGAAGCGTTGGCTTTCGCCATCCTGGCCTATGAAACATGGCATAACCGCATCGGGACGATACCTGCCTGCACCGGTGCGCGTCGCGCGACGGTCCTGGGCAAGATCACGCCGGGTGAGAACTATCGGACGCTCATACGTGCATTTGGAGTGAAGACCTGAATGCAATTTAACAAATCCAAATTGCGCAATATACCGTTTTATGCTATTATTGATAACAGACGGGATTCGATCGCGTGCTCACATGAGCATGCGTAGGGTAGCGGCATGGCGACCAAGCAGAGCATACTGATCGTTGACGATGGGCCATACCTTCCCGACCTTTTGCAGCCCATGTTATCCAGTCTGAGCAAGGACGTCGAGATTAAGGTAGCAAGGTCTGGCCGAGAGGCCGAGGAGAAGGCGCAGAAGGAGTCCTTCGATGTCGTCATCGCTAACATGTTCATGCAGGAGATGACAGGCCTGGAGTTGGCATGTCTATTACAACTGGTGGCTCCGCAGACCAGGTTTATCCTGATCACCGATTATCGTTCGGACATAATCGAGGAAGCCGCTCGCTTGCTCCAGATTTACGAGTACCTGGTAAAGCCTTTCTCATACTACAAACTGCGCGAGATCGTGCAAAAAGCCTTACAGAGCAGCGCTGAGGAGAAACGCCGCTTAGGATACATGAGCCGATATTCTGATTAAATCCACAAGTTAGGGGTAATAGGAGGCAATGACTATGGCAGAACCAGGCCCAAGCACCCCTCATCGGAGAAGTATTCTCATCGTGGATGATGAACCTGGGATGCGTGCGCTTTTCTGTTTCATGTTGGGAGCCAAGGGCTATGAGGTGCGCACCGCCAGCGACGGAGAGGGCGCTATCGAGAATATCAAGTCCTCACCATGTGACCTGGTGTTTCTAGATATTAGAATGCCATACATGAATGGTCTGGAAGTTTTCCGTGCCCTCAAAGAACTCCAGCCGGACATAGCGGTGGTCATGATCACGGGATACGCTGTGGAACAGCTATTGAACGACGCCCTGCACGAAGGGGCGAAAGGCTACCTGAGAAAGCCATTCACTGTGGAAGAATTGATGTATTCCATCGAAAGCATTTTGGCAGGGAAACACGCTTAGGGCGTAAAGGGGAACGATGGCGGGAGAGCGCGTCCTGGTAGTGGACGATAGTCGGGAAAATGTAAAATTCCTGTGCAACTATATTCTGGAGCCGAACGGCTACAAGACCCTGACCGCTACAGAAGGGGAACAGGGCTTGCGCTATGCGCTGACTGAGGACCTCGACCTGATGATCATTGACCTCAAGATGCCCAAACTATCCGGCCTGGAGGTCATGCAGAAGCTCAAGGAGAAGGGCAGAGATATTCCGGTTATCTTGATGACTTTTTACGGCTCGGAGGAAACGGCTATCCAGGCTTTTCGCCTGGGGGCAAAGGATTACCTGATAAAGCCCTTCACCGTAACCGAAGCCCTGGAAGCCATCGAACGTGCCCTCGCCGAAAGACGCCTGCGCAAGGAAAAAGAGCGTTTGGAAGGCGGCGTGCTCCAGATCAACCAACAATTGACGCAGCGTGTCAAAGAGTTGAACATCCTTTACAGCATTGGGAAATCGGTGGCGCAGTTGGTGGATTTGGAAACGGCACTCAACCGCATCGTAGAGGCAGCCGTTTATATCACCAGCGCAGAGGAAGGCTCGCTGCTTTTGGTAGATAGGGAGACAGGGGAGTTGTATTTGCGGGCCGCGAGGGGGCTGGGAGAGAAATTCGCCAGAGGCTTTCGCCTCAAGGTGGATCAGAGCCTGGCAGGCAGGGTGGTGCAAACAGGGGAGCCGATTCGCATCGAGAGCACGGCCACGGATCAGAGTTTGAAAATCAAGACCGGTTACCTGGTGAAATCCATGCTGAATGTGCCCTTGAGAGTGGGCAGCCGGGTCATCGGCGTCCTGTGCGTGGACAACAAGGTTTCGCCCAAGCCCTTTACGGAAAACGACCAAAAGCTGCTCTCCGCTCTGGCGGATTATGCCTCCATCTCCATAGTTAACGCGCAACTCTTCCAAGAACTGAGGAGGTCAAGGGACGAAATCCAAAAATGGAACCAAGAGCTGGAAAGGCGCGTCGCTGAACGGACGGAAGAGCTAAGGCGCATCCAGAGCCAACTGATCCGGGCGGAGCAACTGGCCTCTATCGGCCAACTGGCGGCAGGGATAGCCCATGAGATCAACAATCCATTGGGCATCATTTTGGGTTTTGCCCAGAGCATCCTGGAGCAAATGAGAGCGGATAACCCACTAAGGGGGCCGTTGCGCATCGTTGAGCGGGAGACTCTGCGCTGCAAGCGCATTGTGCAGAATCTATTGGATTTTTCCCGCCAGTCCGAGCTTGCTCTATCGTCCACGGATCTCAGAAGTGTGATAGAAGGGGCGTTAGCTGCTCTCAGCCACCAGATAGCGCAACAAGGTATCGAGGTGGAGCGCTCGTATGAAACGGACGTCCCCCTGGTGTTGGTGGATGCCCAGCAAATGCATCAAGTCTGCGCCAATATCATCCTTAATGCGATACAGGCCATGCCAAAGGGAGGAAAGCTAACGCTCACGGTGCAGGTAGTGGCCGAGGAGATATGGCTGCAATTCAAGGATACAGGGATCGGCATCCCTGAGGAGAATCTCGGTCGCATCTTTGATCCTTTCTTCACGACAAAAGAGGTGGGCCAGGGAACAGGCCTCGGGTTATCGGTGACTTTTGCCATCATCAAGCAACACGGCGGCTCGATTGAGGTAGAGAGCGCTGTAGGGGAGGGGTCTTGTTTCACTATCAAGCTGCCTTTGCGCCGGGAGGCGTAGGGGGAAGCATTTCTAAAGATGCTTGCCGTCGAGGAGAATGCCTTATTTTATGGGAGGCTCTCATGGACAACCAATCGGTGGGAAGTGCTTCGACCCCGCGTTTCCGCTTCCTAACGATCAGCCAGGTTACCAGCTATATCAAGGAGATGCTGGATTCGGATTTTCTGCTCCAGGATTTATGGTTGCTGGGCGAGGTTTCCAACTATAGCCGCTCCTCAGCAGGGCACGTTTACCTGACGTTGAAAGATGAGGATGCGCAAATCCGCTGCGTGCTCTGGCGGTTCCTGGCGGCGCGGCAAACCTATTTGCCGCGCCAGGGCGAGGCGATCCTGGCTCATGGTTATGTTTCCATATATGAAGCGGGGGGAAGCTATCAGTTTTACATAGACGATATACAGCCGGCGGGCCTGGGCCAGTTGTACATAGAGTTCCAGATGCTCAAGGAGCGGCTGCAAAAAGAGGGGCTTTTCGCTGCGGAACGGAAACGACCTTTGCCCTCTTTTCCCCGTTGTATTGGCGTGGTGACCTCCCCTACCGGCGCGGCGTTGCGCGATATTCTGAATATCCTCGGCAGACGCTATCCCCTGGTGCAAGTCATCGTGGCGCCGACCCTGGTACAGGGGCCAGAGGCGCCAGAGCAGATCGTCGCCGCTTTGCAGGCCCTCAATGCGAGGACGGACGTTGACCTCATTATCGTGGCGCGCGGAGGCGGAACCCTGGAAGAGCTGGCTGCCTTCAATGACGAGAGGGTGGCGCGGGCTATCTATGGCTCCCGCGTGCCGGTGATTTCCGGCGTCGGCCACGAGACTGACTTTACTATCGCGGATTTCGTAGCCGATGTGCGCGCGCCAACGCCATCAGCGGCCGCTGAACTCGCTGTCCCCGATCAGCAGGCTTTGCGGGAAAAGATAGAGACCTATCGGCAGCAATTGGCCGAATATATCGGGGGCCGCATAAACTCTCACCGCTCGACTCTGGCCCATTCCCAGCAGATATTGGCCCATCATTCGCCGCAGAGAGTTCTGGCGCAGTATCGTCAGCGCCTGGACGAAGTGAGACAACGCGCAGCCACTTATCTGTCGCACCGGCTGGCGCTGCAACGCGAACAGTTGCGTAGTCATGTCTCGCGCCTGCAGAGCCTTAGCCCTTTTCGTACCCTGGGGCGCGGCTATGCTATCGTGCGCCAGTTGGAAAGCGGAGCCGTAGTGCGGAGCATCTCCCAAGTTGCCACAGGGAGCAAGATAAAAGTCCGGGTAAGCGATGGCACCTTCGGAGCAACGGTTAAAACAGAGGTTGATACTCTGTGAAGTGGCCACGAGCCACAAAGGTGCCAAGATACATGTTCATTGCGGATTTATCAGAACAGAGGGGAAATGACGGATAAAGCGTTGACCTTTGAAGAGGCGTTCGCCCAACTCGAGGAGATATTGCGCCGCCTGGAAGAAGGTGGCCTCAACCTGGAAGAATCCGTGGCACTCTTTGAGCGCGGCATGGCTTTGGCCAAATATTGTGAGGAAGAGCTGGACAAAGCCGAATTGCGGGTCAGCCAGTTGACGGCCAGCACGTAGAGGCAACGTCTGATGAGAGGCGTTCCGTTGAGGGACGGCCATCGCAGGATGCCTCGTCCCTACTCGATCCGGACGATTTGCCCCTCGCGCAAGCCGCTGATAATCTCGGTCTCCACACGATTAGACAAGCCTGTTTTGACCTCCACCTCGCGGACATTTCCCCCCTCCAGGACGCGCACCACTTTTCTGCGGCCTATTGTCTGTATAGCGCGGCTCGGCACCAACAGAACTTGGGGGCGCTCTACGGTGGTAATGGTCAGGTTGGTGCCCATGCCAGGGCGTATGGCCAGGCCCTCTCCACGAAAGGAGACGGTCGCTTCATAGACGGTGCTTCCTCGCTGGGGAGCGGCAGCAGGGTCTATGTGAGTGATCTCACCCGCCAGCCTCTTCTCAGGAAAGGCGTCCAACACAATCTCCACCTTCTGCCCGACCGACACTTCGCCGATGTCAATCTCGTCTATAGAAGCCACGATCTCCAGCGTGCTTGTGTCCGCCAGGACGATCACGGGATTGCCAGCGTGGGCAATCTCGTTCTCCTTGACCTCCACCTCCAGCAGAGTGCCAGCGAAAGGGGCACGCACGTTCGCCTGCTCCAGTCGCTCCAGCGCGTCCTCCAATGCCAAGCGCGCCAAGTCTTGCTGCTTGGTTAATAGCGCAACCTCCTCGGCTGGAGCGCCATGCACGGCTCTATCAAACTCGGCCTTGGCTATTTCGTAGGAGACTTTGGCGCTTTCTAGGGCAATGGCTTCAACGCTGGTCGCCGCCCCCTCTTTTTTGGCGATTTTGTCATAGGCAGCCTGGGCAGCCTGTAGGGCGACGGTGGCTTGACGCAGCCGCGCCCTGGCGATGGCGATGCTCGCATCATCGCCGCCCGATTTGGCCTGCGCCAACTGTAGTTCCTGTATCTCCAGGCTCAACTTGGCCTGGCGCACAGCTCGCTCCAGCGATGACACGGACAGCTTGAGCAGCAGATCCCCTTGGGAAACCCTGTCGCCCGGCTTGGCTGCCACTTTCTGTACGATGCCGCTGACCTGTGGAGAAAGCCGCGCCTGGCGAGCCGCCTGTATCCGACCGGTCGTCTCCACCGTGGCGCTGATGACGCCGCGACGGACTGTCGCCAGGTTCATCCTGCGCCGCGCTCCCACCTGGCGGTAAACCAGGTAAGCACCTGCCGCTACTAGGAGAACAATGATGCCAATGATGATCCTTTTTCTCATCTTGCCACCTTTACGTATCGCGCCTTACGGGTCAAGGGGATGCAAAATCACGCCACCGGTAATGGGCTGTCAAGAACCCTGGCCTCTGATCGAGCCTGATCGCTGCGCCAGAAGCGTCCATGAGAACCAAATGACCTACAAAGTAAGGGCCATCGGCGCCATACCGATGAATCAACTCCCCGGCGAAAGGCAAGGTCACGGCATGTAAGCCGGGCCTCAGGGTGACTGGTAGCACGGTGGCGGCGATTTCCCTCTGGTTTCCATCCAAAAGCCGCGCTGCTAGAAGAAATCTGCTTTCTTTAACGACCTTCACGCCGATAATGATCTTCAGCCGTTCATATTTGCCATCGCGGTTGCTATCCTCTGCTTCCTCCAGATGATAATCGGTCAGCGAGGCGGTATCTGGGGAAACCGGGATGACCCCTTCATAGCCACGTGCGAAACGCTGCTCACCCCAGAGGCCCGTGGCAGAGACAAAAAAAGGGTAGTAGCCGCCTGCTCCCGCCGCTTGCCAGACGTTGCTATATACGCCATCATTAGCAGAATCGTCACCATGCTGCCCATCGTCGTAGAGGATCAGAGAGGTGCGCTGACGAGGAGCAGTATAGACTTCCGCCGATACCTTCGCGCCGGGCACAGGTTTGCCATCCTCTTGAAGTGTTGCCCTGATCGCTACCGGCTCTCCCAAATGGTACCACTCGCGGTAGGTAGCGGCACGCAGTTTCAGGTGCGAACCGAGCACAGCATAAACGGCATAGCCAACCGGATTGTCCAACGCCTTGGGCGCTTCCAGATGGCAAAACCAGGTTCCTGGCAACGTATCGGTGATCACGAAACTTGCGAAATTGGCAAAGGGCAAGGCAAAATAGGCAATATTCTCTTCCTTCGCGGCGACCTCCGCGCTTATCCTTTTACAGGCCGGGTTGGTCAGGGTGAAAGTGAGATTCCCTCTTTGCCAGCGCGCATAGAGGCGGATCGCCCCGCGCGCCTCGATCTCCAGGCTGCGGGTAACGGCCTGGCCTGGGCTGATCTCGCCTTCCAGCAATGGCGAATGCGCCTCCTCGGGGAGAGGCTGCCAGGCAGGAGGTGTGGCAGTTCCGGGCAGGAACCCCTCCTCGCGCAAGGCACGGCGCAGATGAGCATCGTATGTATCTCGCGGCCAGAGGAAAGAAGGTATGTCAAGAAGCATGGTTTCATCGGCCCAGGCATGAAGGTCTCCCGTTGTGATGTAACGCACCGTCGGCCCACGCAAGGCATGAGCGCTCCAGGCGGAGATCAGCCCGTCGCTGGGCGGCAGGAAACCGAAGAGCGGAGGTAGGGCCTTTCCCCGCGCTGCCCCGGCGACGAGAAAGTAAGGCACTTGCCAGACATTGCGGTGCGTCTCGTTGAAAAGCGCCACATACTCCGGCAAAAGCTCCCGCGCCGAAGGTTCGTCCGACCAGTGGGCGATCTCGTGCAGGAGGAATGTCTTCCATAAATAGACGCCGGCGTGAGGTGTGCCCATGATGAAAACCTGGTGGACGTCTCGATTATAAAGCGCGGACTCCAGATAAGCCCGCGTGTTCAATCCCCCCATGCTGAAGGCGATAATGTCCACGGAGGGCGCGCCGGTGGCTGCTTTGGCCTGGGCGATGACATCTCGTAACTGCTGCGCGTTCTCGTGCAAAGTGTTGCGCGGGTGAATGCCTGTAGCGTAAAAGACGATGTGGCCATCCTGCTCCAACCACCGCTTGAGAAAGACGAATTCGCTATCCTCCACCCGGTCGCTATCCGGCCCGCGCCAACCATGCACCAGGATAACGGGCCTGGTGGGGAATGTCGGCTTGGCCCCATCCTGGCCATAGTAGCTGAGGCCGCCTCCCAAAGTTCCTACCCAGATATTGTCGGCGGCATCACTGATGATCGCGCCTACCGCCGGCTGAACGAGGTTGTCATCGAGAGGAACTGTTTTCCAAGCGGTCCCATCGTAGATGGCAAGCCCTCGCCCGGTTCCCACCCAGAGTCGCCCCTGCCGATCCAAAGCGAGGGCGCGCACGCGCTGCTGGGGAAGATTCCAGGCATCCCTCCACCTCCACCAGAGGCCAGCCTCCGGGTCGAAAGCATTGATCCCACTCTCACTGCCGATCCAGATGCGGCCATCGGGGGCGACAATAAGGGCAGTGACATAATCGTTGTCCAGCCCTGAGTTCGCAGTCGTGTAACAGCAATGCCCCTCTGTGTCTAAAGCGCAGAGTCCCTTCCCATGCGTCCCGACCCAGACTGTGCCCTGTTTGCCAATGGTCAGGGATGTGACCCAATCGAGAGGGAGACAGGAGTTGACAGCATTATAGGTGATCCATCGGTGGCCGTCGAAGACAATGACTCCCCCGCCCCAGGTGCCGATCCAGAGACGCTGCCTTTCGTCCAGCGCCAGGGCAGTGATCCAGTCGTTGGCCAGGCCGGAATTCTCATGGTTGTAGGTGATCCAACGGTCGCGCTCCCATACGCCCAGCCCGCTGCCATAGGTGCCACACCAGATGCGCCCCTGGGCATCCGCAGCCAGGGCCGTGACCATGAGACCTGCCGGGTCTTCGAGTCCCATCAGGTCTTGTAAAGGATATGTGACCCAGCGGCGGCTATCGAAGCGGGAAACTCCGCCGGCCGTGCCCGCCCAAAGGTTGCCATCTCTCCCGATGGCCAACGCGAAAACCGCGTTGTCGGCTAGGCCGTGGGCGGTCGTGTATGTGAGCCAGGTGGAGGCGGCTGAGGTCGCTACTGCGAGCTTACTGGAGCAGATGAAGAGCAAGACGCAAGATGCCAAAAGCAAGAGGCAAGTTGCAGGTTGCAGGTTGCAGGTTACAGGTTGCAGGT
>CAYPON010000077.1:0-12513 GCA_964412315.1 uncultured Anaerolineae bacterium
GGGCCTATCAGATGGGGCGGAACTGGGGCTTTGTGGGGGTGATGTTTCTGTGGAACCTGAACTTTGGGCCGGTGGCGGGTGCGCGGGATGAGAAGGCGGCCTTTGGTATTGTGCGTCCTGACTGGAGTCCACGCCTTGCCTTTGCTGCATTGCGGGATATGCCGAAGTAAGTTTGACAAATCCAGAAATTCATGGTATACTGGTATCAAGTGTATACCAGTGGACGAGTGCTATCCTGGAGCTAAGACATGGACGCCCTGGACCGAACCTCCCTGGCCGAGCAAGCTGCCGAGGCGATCAAACGCTACATCCTCACCCATCACCTCCGCACGGGTGATCGGCTTCCTTCCGAGCGCCAGCTTGGAGAAAACCTCGGCATCAGCAGGCGGGCGCTGCGCAAGGCGCACAGCATCCTCGTCGGCCAGGGGATCGTCACCAAGGTGCCTGGCAAGGGGGTCTTTATCCGCGATTTCGACCGCCGCACGCTGGGCGTGGACATCCGCTTGATTATCACTGATGAGGCCCAGTTGGGAGCCTTGCGCGACCTGCGCCAGATGTTGGAGATCGGGGCGCTGGAGTTCATCACCCAACGCATTACGCCAGAAGAGTTGGATCATCTTGAGCAGCTTGTGGAGACGATGGAGCGGCGACTGGCCAACGGAGAGCGAACCAACGAACTGGATACCGAATTTCACCTCACCTTGTTCAAAGCCGCCCGTGTCCCCGCGCTGGCGCAGATGTATGAGCAGGTCTTGCGCGATGTGGTAGACCTGACCGTCTTTAACCCGACCTGGCGCCGCATCAACACGACGGAGATCACCGCAGCCAACGTATCGCTGCTGCGCACCGTGCTCGCCGCTTTGCGCTGCGGAGACATCTACCGGGCGCAGCAGGCAATGAAAGCGCACATCAACGTTTCGCCGAGAGAGTGAAGGACATTGCAATCTGCAATCTGAATCCACGATTCCTCTGAGGAAGGAAGGGGGTGAGAGTGCGGTTCTCTACGAGTGACCTTCCCGAAGGCTTGAAGCTTTCGGGAGGGTAGGCCGCCAAAACAGTATTGTCTGCGGCGTGGAAGGCCGCACCACGCGCTAGACGAGGTCGCCCCTAATTTGCAGCCTGTCTGAAAACCAGCATAAAGCCTGAGGCTATGTGGTTGCCGGATAGGCACGTAACAACAGAAGGAGGAGAAAGATGTTTCCCAATCGCAAATGGATGGTGCTGGTGGCTCTACTGGTTGTCGCCAGTCTGGTGCTCCCCTCTTGCGTTCGGGAGGTCGAGAAGCCGATGCCGCAGACGGTCGTCGTCACTAAGGAGGTGACCAAAATCGTCCCGGCGACACCAGTTGTGCAGACCGTCGAAGTAACGAAGATCGTCACGGCGCCGCCGGTCGTCCAGACCAAGATCGTCGAAGTCACGAAGATCGCCGTAGTCACCCCGACGCCGGACCCTTACACGACGATCTATGGCGAAAAGCTGCCGCGCGATGCCGCCCCCTACGACATGCAAATCTATTACGGCTGGGCCAACGCCACCGGGAACATGACCACCTTCGACTTTCAGGTGGCGGTCTATCAGCGGTATCCCTTCTCCGACGTCTTCCAGGATCAATTGGTGAACCTGGACAAGGACTTTAACGTCATCCCCGCCTCCGCCGAAAGCTGGTCGGTTTCCGCCGATGGCAAGACCTGGACGTTCAAGATCAAGCCGGGGCTGCTCTGGAGCGATAACACGCCGGTGACGGCCTATGACTGGGAGGCCACCTACCGCATGATCGCCAACCCCAAGCACGCCTGGGACTTTGCCTGGTTCTATGCCGGCGTCTTGGAGAACTGGGATGAGTGCATCGCCGGCGAGAAGAAGCCGGAGGAAGTGGGCGTCAAGGCCATAGACAATCTGACCTTGCAGATCAAGACCAAGGTACCCTGGCCGGCGCTGCCCGCCATGATGCAGTTCAGCTTCCTCAACCAGAAGAACGCCATCGAAAAGTACGGCGCTCTCTACAACAGTAACCTCAAGACCAGTGTCTCCTGCGGCCCCTTCATCCTGGACGTCTTCGAACCGGGCAAGCGGATCGAGATGGTGCCCAACCCGCTGTATAAAGGCTTTCGTGGAAAGCCACGCCTCAAGAGACTCGTCGCCACCTGGATGAACCCAGCTACGGCTTTCCTGGCCTTCCAAAACCATGAGATAGACGCGCTCGGTTACGAGTCTATCAGCGCGGCCGATATGGAGATCATCCAGAAGACGCCGGTGTTGAGGACCAACTACTTGAGGCATTACGGCGATTTCCGCACCGACTATCTGCTCTTTGACACTTACAACCCGCCGTTCAACAACATCAACGTGCGCAAGGCTTTCGCCTATGCCGTGGACCGCGAGTCCATCGTCAAGAACGTCTGGACGGAGCTACGCGCCATGCCCGCCCACTCCTTCCTGATGCCCGGCTATCCCGCCTCGGATACCGCAGGGACCTTGACGAAATATCAAAAGTACGATCCCAAGCTGGCGAAGGAGTATCTGGCCAAGGCGGGCTTCCCTGACGGCAAGGGCTTCCCCAAGCTGGAGCTATGGCTGCGCAACGAACAACCCGCCATGCAGGCCGTCTATCAGGCGATCGCCGCCTCCATCGCCTCGACGCTGAACGTCAAGATTGACGTCTCCAACAAGGACTACAAGCTCTACATGGATTCCTTGAACGCCAAGCCCACCAAGTTGCAGTTCGGCGGCGTCTCGTATGGCATGGACTTCCTCGATCCTTCCAACATGTTGGGCATTTGGGTCTCCACCGGCCGTCACTCCTGGAAGAACGACGAGTTCGACCGGCTGGTGCGAGAAGCCTCCAGCATGACCGGCGATCCGGTCAAGCGCGATCAGATGTTCCGCAAGGCGGAGGAGATCCTGGTGGACGACGTCGGTGGCATCTTCCTCAACCACCGTTGGCAGGCAGAGCTCTATCAGCCTTATGTCCTGGCTGAGGGCCTGCGCACCCCCGACTCGCAAGGCATCGCTGCCTGGCACTGGGGCAACGACTGGGTGTATGGTCAGTTGTACATCAGCAAGGATGTTGCGAATTACAAGACCCCTCGTACCAAGTAGTAACTGACTGACGGCAGGAGTTGAGACCAAACCGGCCTCAACTCCTGCCAGTTCTTAACTATCCTCCCTTCGGGGGAAAGCTCCGCTGAAGAGAGAGTTCCCATATCATCCCTAGGGGGCTTTTCATGACCCGTTATATCCTGGGCAGGCTGGCATCATTGATCTTTGTTCTCTGGGTCGTCTCGATGGTCACTTTCGCCCTGATGCGTGCCGTACCTGGCGGCCCGTTCGATGAGGAAAAGCAACGGCTGCCTCCCGCAGCCAAGGCCAACATTCTGCGCAAGTATGGCCTCGACCAACCGGTCTGGAAGCAGTACTTGAAGTACATGTGGAATGCCCTGCATTTCGATTTCGGCATCCCTTATCAGGTGCCAACGACTACCGTGACCGCTCTGATCGCCCAAACCTGGTTTATAACGGCGCAGGTGGGGATCATGACCATCGCGCTTTCCTATAGCTTAGGCCTAGTCATGGGCCTCGTCGCGGCTTATTATCAGAATTCCTGGATAGATAACGTGGTCACCTTCACCGCCATGTTGGGGACCACAATACCCAATTTCGTCGTCGCCTTGTGGTTGCTTCTCCTTTTCTCCGTGCGCTTACAGTGGCTGCCCATGGGTGGCTGGAGCGAGCCGGAGAACTGGGTCATTCCAGGGTTTTTTTCAAAGGATTGGATCATGCCCGTTGTGGCTTACTCTTTACGGCCTTTTTCCACAGTGGCTCGCTACACACGGGCCAGCGTGGTGGACGCCATCCATGCTGATTATGTGCGAACGGCGCGGGCCAAAGGTCTGGGGGAGCGGACGGTCGTGCTGCGCCACGTCCTCAAGAACGCTTTGATTCCAATGATCACCGTCCTCGGTCCCGACATCCCCAACCTGCTGACCGGCTCGATCTTTATCGAGGCCACTTTCCGCGTCCCTGGCTTGGGCAAGTATTTCTGGACCAGCACTTTCAACCGCGATTATCCCATGATTATGGCACTCGCCCTGCTGATCGCTTTTCTCTGGAGCATTACCTATCTTGTGACGGACGTGATCTATACCTGGGTGGATCCACGGTTGCGCTTCGGCGCGGCCAGGGGGGTATGATGGCGGCAGGAGTGAAGCGACTCGGTGCTCAGAAGACCTCCTATAAACAGCGTACCCTCTGGCGGGACGCGGTGCGCCGGTTTTTCAAGAATAGGCTGGCTGTGTTCGGGCTGATCATCGTCATCTTCTTCCTTTTTCTGGCTATCTTTGCCGATTTCTTGGCGCCCTATCCCTATGATGAGGCCCATCTGAATCTGACCTTGCGCTTTCCCTTTGCCGTTCCCCGCTTTCCCCTGGGCACGGACGAGATAGGGAGAGATTATCTCAGCCGTTTGATTTACGGCGCCAGGACCTCCATGACCGTGGGCCTGGCGGTGCAGGTCATCGCTTTCGGCATCGGCGTGCCTCTGGGGGCTATTGCTGGATTGCGGGGCGGCAGCGCCGATTTCATTATCATGCGTATCGTGGATGTCATGACCGCCTTCCCCGGCCTTCTCCTGGCGATCTTGCTGGTCGCTGTTTGGGGTGGGGGGTTGTGGAAGGTCATCCCGGTCCTCGGTTTTACCAGTTGGGTTGGCGTCACGCGGATTACGCGCGCCCAACTCCTTTCCTTGCGGGAAAAAGAGTACATCGAGGGGGCGCGCTGTATCGGCGCCAGCGAGTGGCGGATCATCACCAGACACTTGCTGCCCAACGCCCTCACGCCGCTATTGGTCACGCTCAGCTTTGGCATCCCGGGCGCGATTTTCGGCGAGGCGGGATTAAGCTTCATGGGCATCGGCATCAATGACCCGATGCCGAGTTGGGGCAAGATGGTGGGAATGAGCACCGGCTACGTGCGCGTCTATTGGTACCTGGCTCTCTTTCCGACGGTTTTGATCGCCCTGACCATGCTGGGATTCTCTTTCGTCGGCGATGGCTTGCGCGATGCCCTGGACCCGCGGCTGATCGAATGAGTATGGGGAGGAAAGAGATGTGTAGATCCCTATTGCTCTGGATTCTGCTTTTGTTGCTCGTTCTGGGCTTTACCCTGGCAGCTTGCAAGGGGAGAGCTGAGGAAACAGTAAGCCCTACTACAACGCCAACAACAGAGGCGGAGCCAACCCGTATCACGGACGTTGGCCTTCTCGCCACGCACGTTTGGGCGCAGCCAACAACTGTTATCCAGATCAAAACCACGCCTGAGGTTGCGACGCCAACGCCAGCAACTGCCGATGCCGAGACAATCGAGCGGGGCCGCAATCTATTCGAGAAGAAAAACTGCGTCAGTTGCCACGGGGCGAACGCCGAGGGGATGTCCGGCAAAGGGGCTAAACTGGCCGGCACCAAATTGACGGAAGCGGAGTTCGAGGATATCCTGCGCACCGGCGGCAAGGGGAGGCTGGGCAACGAGCACATCTTTGGCCCGAGCGCGATCAGCCCTTCCGGTATTCAGGCTGTATACGCTTTCCTCAAGTCCCTGGCGCCTTGAGAGAAGAGAACCACCGCGAGAAATTTGGACCACGAAAAGCACGAAAGGACGCGGAAGCCGCGAAAGCTTTCATCCCTTTCGCGTTTTTTCGTATGTTTCGTGATCCAAGTTTTTCACCTATTTGACAGACAGCAATTTGTGTGCTTTGATAAAGCGGAGAACTTGGGCTATAAGGAGAGTGACCATGCATTCCGGTTTGGTTACGTACAACATTGCTAACAGTTGGGACCTGGATACCTTGATCGCCAAATGCAAGGCACATAGTTTTGAGGGGGTCGAGTTGCGCACGACCCATGCTCATGGGGTTGAGCCGGCCCTGACACCGCAGGAGCGGCGACAGGTGAAGGCCAAGTTCGCGGCCTCCGGCGTGTGTCTTTGGGGCCTGGGCAGCATCTGCGAGTACCATTCCCCCGACCCAAAGGCGCTGCAACAGAATATCCAGACCAGCAAGGATTTCATTGACCTGGCGAAAGACTTGGGCGCTGTGGGGGTCAAGGTGCGGCCCAACAACTTGCCGGACGAGGTGCCGGTGGACAAGACGCTGCAACAGATCGGCGAGGCGCTGCGCGAGGTGGGCCAATATGCGGCGACAAAAGGGGTAGAGGTCTGGGTGGAGGTACATGGGCGCAGGAGCAGCCACCCACCGTATATGCGGCGCATGTTGGAGATCGCTAACCATCCCTCTGTCTTTGCCTGCTGGAACTGCAACAATAGCGATATGGTGAATGGCTCCGTTAGGGAGTACTTTGAGCTTTTGCGTCCCTGGATTCGCTCCGTGCACGTGCATGATCTCTGTGCGGCGGATTATCCCTACCAGGAGTTCTTCCGCCTCCTCGTGCGCGCGGGATATGACAGGTTCGTTCTGGCGGAAATCCCGGATAGCCCGGATGCCGATCGCGTGCTGGACTATTATCAGGCCCTTTGGAAGGCCTATGTAGAGCTGGCTAGGCGGCAAGTATCCTTGGGAACGTGATGACACTCACGATTACAAGGGGTTTGAACTGTGAAGACAATTGATCTCTCAAAAAGGGTTCAGACCCTTGAAGAGCTTTTGGCACTCGCGAGCGAAGAGGGACTTATACTCAGGACGCCAGAAGGACGGGAGTTTATTCTTGCCGAGGCTGACGATTTAAGCCAAGAGATCGAGTTGGTGCGACGGAACCAGGAGTTGATGCAATTTCTGGAGCAGCGATCACGCGAAGCCGGAATATACACACTGAAGCAGGTCAGAGAAAAACTGAACAGAAGCTCCAGTTGATAGTCTAGGGTGGTAATCCGTCTCTAGTTTATTCTGGACAGGGGGTTGTCATGTTCAGGCCCCGCCTGGGGGATAAGGTTATCTTGTTGCTTGGCGCTTTCGTTCTTTTTTCCTTCACTGCCTTGACTGATTCCGGCGGGAAGTCACTGGAACAAGCTCCGCCCCGGGCACGGGTTTCCGGCAATGATGCCATCTCTGCCTTGACCACCAGGACGCTAGTGCTGCAGTCGGTTGCAGACACTATGGTCTTGGAAGGTCGCCCGACGACCAATTTCGGTAGCCACGGCTATATGTGGGCCGGCTACGACGAGTATCTCGAACCCGATGGGGAACGCGCCCGTTCCTTCGTCCTCTTCAATCTGTCCCAGGCCAGTTTCCCCTCCCCCATTCACAGGGCGACTCTCCAGCTCTATCTGATCTCCGCCTGGGATTACCCGGAAGCAGTGCGCACCATCACGACCTACCGTGCGCCCTCTGCCTGGGAAGAACTGTCCATCGTCTGGGGCAATGCCCCACAACCTGCAGACAGCTATGGCTATGCCCGTATCCAGCGAGAAGCCTGGGGGTGGCACTCCTTCGACGCGACTGGGCTGGTGCGAGCGTGGCAGAATGGGACCTTACCGAACCACGGTATCGTTGTCCTTGGCCCGGAGATACCGGGTGAGGATGCTTCCTGGCGCGGTTTTTCCACAAGGGAAGGGCCTTTCCCACCGCAACTGGTGGTCGAGTGCGAGGATTGCGCACTGCTGCGGCGGGTCTATCTCCCTGCTGTCGCCAGAAGGTAGTATGTTTCTCCATGAGAATAAGATGAGCCACCCTCATTGCATCCGCTGCCGCCGCTGCTCGAGCTGGATCGTACCGAGAATCCGTTACGCGACGAAATCCTGGCCACTCCCCTGCAAATCGCGGGAGGCTACGTCAAGGTGCCCGAAGGGCCTGGCCTGGGTGTGGAGGTGGATGAGAAGGCGATCAAGATGCATGTAGGATGCGGTACACCCCGTCAAGTCTTTAGTTGACAGAGTGGAATATTGTGTTATATTATCTGCTTAGATAGACGCATTTCCTCTCTGGCGGGTGGGCAGGATCGCTTCGCCCACCCGTCACTTGTTGTGAGGTAAAAGGTCAAGAGTGGATATTGTAACGATCATGCTCATTTCCGTCGGATTGGCGATGGATGCCTTTGCCGTGTCCATTAGCAGTGGCGCCACCCTGAAACAGCGCACGGTTCAAGGAGCTTTGCGCATGGGCCTGGCTTTCGGCGGGTTCCAGATGCTGATGCCAACGCTGGGCTGGTTGGGAGGTTCCGCTTTGCGTGCCTTCATCGCCCATATTGACCACTGGATCGCCTTCGGCCTCCTGGCCTTTATCGGTGGCAAAATGATCTATGAGGCGACAAGGCCAGAATCGTGCAGGAAGGAGATTGACCCCCTGAATTTCGGCGTTTTACTCATGTTGGCCGTGGCCACGAGCATTGATGCCCTGGCTGTAGGGGTCACTTTTGCTTTCCTCAGCGTCCCTCTCGTCGTGCCGATCCTTGTCATTGGCACCGTCACTTTTACCCTTTCCGGCCTCGGCGTGTTCATCGGAAATGGGGTCGGCTGCTTCCTGAAGGGGAAGGTGGAAGCGCTGGGAGGTCTCGTCCTGGTCGGCATCGGCGGCAAGATTCTGCTTGAGCATTTGGGCTTGCTCGAGAGCATTCTGAGCTAGGACATGACGGATGCATATTCTACGGTTAGTACACGAGTATCCCTTCCCCTGGCACGGCCTGACCCCGGGGCCTTATGAACTCTCGGTGGCTCAGGTCGAATTGGGCTACCAGGTGACTATCGTTTGCGGCGGCTATCCGCATTTCCGCACTTACCGGGACCCCCGTTTCTGTGTACTGAGAACGAAAGCGACGCTCCCCTACATCGGCCCTTTCCTGATAACGTTTCCGGTGAGCAGCCTGCGCGCCTGGTGGTATCGGCGGAGGCATCCCGTAGACGTGATTCACTCCCACAACCACATGGGATTCTACGAACATCTCGTTCGCAAATGGCAGCAGGGGATCGCCAGGACACCTTTCGTGCTTCACCTGCACGTCACCGCTGCCGGGCGAGAAGCCGAGACCCTGGCCGCTGGCAGGCATCTCGACCCGATCACCCGCTACTACGAGTGGCCTCTGCACAAACTGTCGGATCGCATCGGGTGCGAGATAGCGGATGCTGTCATTTGCTCCAGCAACTCGGTTCGCGACGAGGCTCTCAAATACTATGCTGCGTCGCCCGACAAGCTGTATGTCATTCCCAACGGAGTGAATACGAAGCGGTTCCATCCTGACGGGCCTGACATGCGAGAGAACTTGTCAGTAGATGCTCAGGATATCCTGATCCTCTACGTGGGAGGGCTAAACCCCCGCAAGAACATCCTGCCCCTGGTTGTGGCCCTGCGTCTTCTGCCGCCAAACTACAAGCTATTGATCGTCGGGTCGGGGTCTGATGCCTATGTAGCGAAGATACGTCGGGAGGCCCAGGCTGCGGGAACTGTCTCGCGCCTTATCTTGATCGGCTACGTGCCTTACCCGGAGTTGCCGCTGTATTATAGATCCGCCGATGTTTTCGTTCTGCCCTCTGTCTACGAGGGTTTCCCGAAAGTCATCCTGGAGGCTTTGGCCTCGGGCACGCCGGTGATTGCCTCAGCCAGCTTTGTGGGAGATGGGCAGGTCGCTCAGTACCTCTTCTCTCTGCCCAATGTCAGCCCCGAGGACATTGCACAAACTGTGCGGACGGTGATCCAAAGTCGTCCAACGGTAGATGTCGAAGCCATTGGGGGGTGTTACGATTGGACGATAGCCGCCAAGCGCATTCAGACCATTTATGAAAGGATCGGTGCCGGTGGATTATCAAACAAGGGATGACCTGGCGGCCCTGCACTCGCTGAGCCTGTTTACCAAGTTCTTCCAGCTTGCTGTGGTCCTGGTGCAGGGGATGATCGTTAATCGCTTGCTCCATCCCACCGGTCGCGGCCTGGTAGAGACGGCGATAGGCATCGTGGCGGTGGTGGGTGCGCTCCAGAACCTGGGTTTCGTCGGCAGCACCGTGCGCGAGATTTCGGCGACGGCCGATGAATCGCGCCGTTCAGCGACCTTTGCCGTGGCCTTGGGAATGCGTGGCACGATCAGCCTCATCACGGCATTGATCCTCTGGGGAAGCGCGGGTTATCTTGCCACCCATGTCGCTCGCGAGCCGCTCATCGCGCCGGCTTTGCGGATCTACGGCTTCACCATCCTGTTCATACCGGTCTTTCAGACCTGCGAGGCCACTTTGATGGGCCTGCAGCGTTTCAAAAGCCTTTTCCTCTTTTACGCCATTAACACTGTGGTGAACATGCTGGCTACTGTTGGCCTAGTGGCTTTGCGTCAGTTCGAGGGTTATTTTATCGGCCAAGCAGTGGGCCTGATCCTGGGTACGGCGCCGCTTTTGCTGCTGGCCTTGGGCGCATTGCAATGGCGCGCCCTGCTGCCCAGAAGCAGACAGGAACTCATGGAGATTATGCGTGCCCTGTTCACTGTAGCTCTTGTCGTTTATGTTGCTAAGGTCCTTTACGCACAGTATGTTGGCATCGGTGCGGTGATCTTGAAAAGGTTTGTCAGTGCCGAGCAGATAGGGTATTTCGGCAATGGGAAGCAGATCGCTCTCCATCTGCTGAACATCGCCGAGGCGGCGAATATTGTCAACCTCTCCGTCATGAGCCAATACTTTACGCGGGAGCGAGAGGCCTTTCGTGCCACGGTGCAGCGGAATTTCGCGCAATTGCTGGCGGTGATATTCTACGGAGGAGCTGCCGCTGCCCTCTTTGCTCGCGAGTTGATCCTGATTACCGCCGGGCGAGAGTTTCTACCAGCGGTTTCGCTCGTTCCCTGGTTCGTCCTGGCCTTTATCTTCTATTCCTCCGTTCATATCACAGCGGCCGGGGTGTTGGTGCCCTCGAACAGCAATCTGGTCTATCTTGTCGCCTACATCCTTCTGACAGGAGTATCTGCCGCCATGACCTGGCTTTTGGCTGCTGCTGGCTGGGGCATTCTAGGGGGTGCGCTGGCATTGTTGGGCGGGGCGGTGGTGGCTGCTCTATATCTGGGAGTTTTCCTCTGGCGACAATTTCGCATCGCCATCCTCAATTGGAGCCTGGCCAAGATTCTGGTTCCTCTCTTACCGATGTGGGGCGCCTGCGCCATGGTAGAGAGCCTGGGCCTGAGGATGCTGGTCTTTGTCGCAGGCAGCCTGGGGTGGATCTGGATCGTGCAGCGTTCCGGCCTCATCGCCGTGAGCCGCCTCCCACAGGAAATGTGGGCACGGCTGCGCGGGCCGTTAGCTACCAGGTCTTGACGGAACCTATTTGACCGCTTTTGCTATCAGTGTTAACATAAACCTTCAAAGGCTACAGCGCTGAAGGGTGGGGGATCATGGTAGAGCAAACGGTGTATCTAGACGGGGACACTTTGTGGGCAGGACTGCAGCAAGCTACTTCTCGCACGAACTCGCCGATATTTTGCATGTTGAGAGGGCCGATCTTCAAACTGGCTATCGTGAGCGATCTGCGCTTGACGGTCTCCTGGCAAACGCGCCGCAAGATTTATGAGCAAGGAGAGGCTTTTTTCCTCATCCCTTTACAGGTTGTGCGGAGTCTGGACGCCGACGTCATTCGCACCGCCTTGATGATCCGCATGGAGGGCAATAGGATCTCGCTTTCCACCGGCGACACCGGCCAAAGTTATCACATGCAGTGGATCTCCGATCCGGCCAGCCTGCCAGCGCCGCCCCAATTCGGCGAGATGCTTGTGCCTCCGCGTAACCTGCTGGAGGTAGACTACATAACGCTTTCAGAGGCAGTGCACCAATCCGTTGCCAAGTTGATCGCCAAAGAAGCGCAGGAGATGGTGCATCGCAATAAGCTGGCCATTCTGGTCACACTGCAGCAGAGCCAACTGGCCATTGATGGACGCGAGATCACCAGAGAGAGGGCGGATCAGTACTACTTTGATCCACGGCTTATCATCCGCAGCCTGGAGTTCATCAAGAGCCGACAGGTGAGTTTGGGTATCGCACGACTCAGCCCTGGCAACCGCGCCATTCTCTCCCTCTTGGGCACGCAGGACGGTTGGACCGTCCATTGTGCCTTGCTCTCCATCGGCCTGGACACGCAAAAGCTCTATCCCCTGCCGCCGCGCCAACGGGGATAAGAAAAGCCACTGCTTTGGCCGACGAGATCAACCGCGCAGTGTGGGAACGTATCAAGCCGCGTTTTTGAGGCACAACGGTGGTTGAACAGCGGCCGATCGTTGTTGACACCAACATTGTCTTGCCTAGTTCAGCACCATCACTTCGGCCAGGATGGGGATGCGGTCAATGAGGGAGGCCAGGTCTTCCTCGGTGATCTCGTTGTCCGGTTTGGGAACGAGGACACGTAGCGCCGCTTCTATGACGTTCGTGCCAAAGCTGCGCCCTTGCAGGCGCGGTGTCGTCGTGACGAGGATTTTGAGCTTGCGCTTCTGAAGGTCCTCCACGTTGCGAGCCGTCGTCGTGTTGGTGACAATGATCTTGCCGCTCAGATCGTCGGGGAGATAGCGCCAGACCTGGAGAAAGTCACCGGCGATGATGTCTGCTTCCTCATAATAG
>CAYPON010000078.1:0-12505 GCA_964412315.1 uncultured Anaerolineae bacterium
GAAAGCCTAAGCCGGCCAAGGCCGGCTGGAAAAACCGTCATTTTAGCCCGGTTCACCGGGCTTCAGCTTCTAGACCGACCATTTGATGGTCGGTTGCAAGATATCCGGTGTTGCGGGATTATTTTGTTAAATCATTGATGGTCGGTCATGACCCTTGGGCTGCTCAGGCAGACGATTCCATCGTCAGCGAGCTACCCGCGGCTATCGCTTCCTCAAGGGTAGGCTGCGCCGTAGTGCCGCCGTTCGCGCGCGTGGAAAGGGAGCCGCAGGCACAGGCCAGGCGCAAGGAGCGCTCCAGCGACCAGCCGCGCAGATAGCCATAGATGAAACCGGCGTCGAAGCTATCCCCCGCTCCCGTGGTATCCACTACCTCCACACGGATCGCTGGCGCATGGGCGCGCTCGATGTCACGCGCCGCGATAGCTCCGGCAGCTCCCAGCTTGATAGCGACAAGGGGCACGCGCCGGGCAAGCCGATCCAACGCTTCTTCGGGCATCTTCGCTCCTGTGATATGCATGGCTTCTGTCTCGTTCGGCATCACCACATCGGCCTGCTCCAATGCCTTGTGCAAATCCCCGTCCCAACGTTCCTCCGGATCCCAGCCGAAGTCGAGCGAGGTGGTCAGCCCCAAGGCGTGCGCCTGGCGGAAGAGACCTGGCAGCCCTGCGCGGAGCTTTTTCTGCAAGAAGAAGCTGCCGATGTGCAGGTGTTTTGCCTGTGACAGTAGCTCCGGGGGAACCCGCTCGGCGCGCAGGGCATCAATGGCCCCCATAAAGGTGATCATCGCCCGGTCGCGCGTTGTGGAAAGGCTGACGGTGAGGCCGGTACGCAAAGCAGGATCCGGCCTGATATGGGATGTATCTACGCCCCGTTCCTGCATCCCGCGCAACATGAAGGCGCCGAACTCGTCATCGCCCACCAGCCCGAAAAAGGCCGTGTGCAGGCCGAGCCTCGCCGCGCCACAGGCCATAATCACCGAGGAACTGCCCAGCGTCAGCAGTGCATCCTGCACCAGGATTTCCCGCCCGAACTGCGGTTCGATCACCTCGTCTTGCAGGATGAGGTCTACATTGATCTCGCCAGCCACCAGCAGGTCATACATCGCCCAGCCTCACCACGGCATCCAGGTGGGTGGGGGAGTCGGGGTTCAGCCCCTTGCTCAGGGATCGCTCATAGGCCAGGAGCTGCACGGCGGGAAGGTAAAGCACGCCGCGCAGCTCCTCCGGCAAGCCAGAAGAGAGGGGGATGACATAGTCCGCCTTGGCCAGGCTTTCCTGTTCCGCCAGGATAAGGGTTTTCGCTCCCAACGCGCGCATTTCTTGTACCACCGCCGCCTCATGAGCAGCGTCCGCCTCCGCGAGCAATCCGACGATGAGCGTCTGCTGGTTCACCATAGACTTGGGGCCATGCCGAAATTCCAGGAAGTGGAAAGGTTCCGCATGAGTCAGGGACATCTCTTTCATCTTGAGGCTCAATTCACAAGCCAGGCCATAGCGCCACGCGGAGCCGAGGAAGTAGAAGCGCTCCCACTGCTGGCTGCTGCCGATCTCATGGGCGAGCGCACCATATTGGCTGATGAGCCTTTGCCCCAGGTCGGGAAGACGCTTCATCGCCTGTAGCAGGTCATCTCGCCCCGCGCAAATCGCCGCGAGGGCGACGGCGGCCAGATACATGGAGGCGAAGGAGCGGGTTTGCGCCACGCTCCTCTCTCGCGCCCAGGGCAGGCCGATGTTCACATCCCCCATGCCCGCCAGCGGAGTATTCTCCTCACAAATGATGGTTACTACCTGGCCGCGTCCGTAGCCTCGAAACGCCCGCACAGCGTTGAGGGTCTCCGTGGTCTGCCCGGAGCGGCTCACAGCGATGAGCAAAACATCGCCCTGCGCCGGATAGCTGCTTCGTGGGTGAAGCCAAAGCTCCGAGGCCGGGATTCCACGCGCGAGCTGGCCGGTCAACTGCTGGAAGAGCGTTGCAGCCGCCAAGGATAGATAATAGGGAGAGCCGCATCCGGTGCAGATAATCTGCTTCCAGGGCCGCGCCTGCCAGAGGCGCACGATGTCCCCGCGCAGTGTGGCCATCAACTCGCCTGTCTCGGCCCAACTCTGCGGCTGGGAAGTGATCTCTTCGTAGGTATATCCTCCTGTGTTTGCCATGTTCCTCTCCTGGGGCGGTTGAGTTGCAGGCGAGGAACTGTCAACGGATTACCAGCACGGATTACACGGATAGGCGCGCCGAGGGAATCCGCGTAATCTGTGTCCCGAATCCGGTGAAGCCTCCCTTTCCTCATTTTGCCCCGAAAGTGAAATGCACCCAATCGCTAGACCCTTGCGGCTTTGCGTTGGTCCGTTCTCAAGCCAGCGTGAGGTATAAGGCGGATAGAGAGGATTATAATTTGCTCGCATCGGGCTGTCAAACATTTGTTGCAGTAGTATAGAACTGTGCTAAAATAACCTTATCATTCAGCCCTTAGTACCTATCCGAAAACTGCGTGATTTCCCAGATAGGCTCCTAATTTGAATACCGGAAAGGCGAAACCTATGGACTTGACGGAAGCGGTAGAATCGCTAAAGTGGTTGGAGGCAGAGCACCGCAAAGATAGAGCCAGATTGGACGCTTTGGACGCCGCTGTGGAGCGCCTGACCGCCGAAATCGCGGCGCAAAGCCGCCTCGCGCAAGAGTGGGAGAGCCTGCGGGCGCAAACTCTGGTGGAACTGGGCAAGATCCCCGAATGGAAAAAGACGCAAACCCGTTGGCGCAGGGAACTCCTGACGAGGCTGGAGAAAGACGACAAGGCCAGAAGACAGGAGACAGAGGAATGGCTCTCCAGCCAGCGCCAGGATCGGGATAAGCAACTGGAGGCTTTGGCCGATTTGCGCCGGCGGGTAGATAAGCTTGCCCAACAAGATAAAACCGCCCTTGGCCGCTTGTCCATCCTGGCGGGCAGCCAGGAAGAGCTGGCCTCTCATCTGGCCGAGCAGCATGCCAGGCTAGACACGCTTGAGCAGCAAAGCAAGACACTGGCCGAGAAGGACGAGTTCCTGTCGGGCGTGCAACAGCAACTGTTGCAGCGCCTCGCAGAACAGCATAAGGATATCGAAGCCCTTAAGCAGTCTGCGCGGGATTCTGAAGGGAGATTAGACCCGCTGGCCCAGAGCCTCGGCGATATCCTGGGCCGGCTCTCGAAGCAGGAGAAGGAACTGCACGCCTTACAGGGCGCAAAAACCGAGTTGGCGGAGCGTCTGGCTTTGCTGGGGCAACGGGAAGAGGCCAAGGCAGTTCACCTGGCAGCACACGAACAGCAACTGGGTGAGCTGCGCAAGTGGGCTGAGGGTGAGATGCAGCCGCTCAAGCTGGCTGCGGAGAGACAGGATCAGCTCCTCCAGCAGTTGACGGAATTGGGAAGAAAACAGACAGCGCTCTCCAGCCAGATGGAAGACGCGCAGCGCACTCTCTCCCTGCTAAACCAGGCACAACAAGAACTGGGGAAACAGGCACTTCTCCTCCAGCAGGCTTTAGAGCCTTTGTCCAAAGAGTTGGCCACATTGGCCGGGCGCCTGGAGTTGCTCGCCGCAGGCCAGGAGCGGGATCGCGATGGCATGGCGGTTTTGCAGCAGCAGACCACCAGGTTAGAGGCCGATTTGGCCCAGACCGCAGAGTCGGGGAAGATAACGGACGCGGATTTGCGAAAGCTCTCCGCTGCTCTGCTCTCCCTGCAAGCGCAAGGCGGGGAGTTGGCACGCACATTGGGTGAACAGGGCGAGCAGTTGAAATTCTTGTCTGAGGCGAGGGCCTCCATCCTGGCGCAGATAGCTCTCTTGAGCGAGGGGCAGGCCGAGATTTCCAGAAAGGTCGAGGCGCAAACGCTTCTACTGGGAAGATGGCAGGAACAGCATCAGAGCGATATAAGCTCAGTCCAGGCTGCTTCAGCGGCCCTGAAAAAGGAACAAGCGGAACTGGCGGAGCAGTTGCGACTTGAACAGCAGCAGCATCGTCAACGCCTGAACGAATGGGCAGGGCAGGTGGAAGCATGGCAAAAGGAGCTAATGGCCTGGGCCGCCCAATTGCGGCTGTTCGAAGAGCATAATAACCAAGCCAAAAAGGTGTTGGCCTCTGTGCAGGAGACGGAGAAGCGGCTCCGACAAGAACATGATGAGATGAAAGAGCTGATGCGCTTAAATGAGGAAAGGCGCCAGAAGGAATTGCGCGAGTGGAGGGGCGAAAGCGACAAAAGATGGGCCAATTACATGGCCGAAGCGCAATGGTATCGCGGCGAGCAAGCTAAAATGGATGGCCACCAGAATGAACGCCTCAATGCCTTAGAGACGTGGCGCAAAGCCTGCCAGGTTGAATTGGAGGCTGTCAATAAACGGATTGCCGCGCATCAGCGGGAGGGGCAGGAGCAGATCCGTGCTTTGTGGCTTGCTTCCGCAGAGTGGGCAAAACGGCACACCGCTGCCTTACAGGAGCAGATCGCCGATGCCGAGAAACACACCAAGACGGGAGGCACCAGTTGAGGGTCATCGGCACGGCAGGACACGTTGATCATGGCAAGTCCAGCTTGGTGAAGGCGCTGACCGGCATTGATCCGGACCGGCTGCGCGAGGAAAAAGAGCGGGAGATGACGATTGACCTGGGCTTTGCCTGGATGACCCTGCCCAGTGGACAGGCGGTGAGCATCGTGGATGTGCCAGGCCACGAGGATTTCATCAAGAACATGCTCGCCGGGGTGGGGGGTATAGACGTGGCTCTGTTCGTCGTCGCCGCCGACGAGGGAGTGATGCCACAGACGCGCGAGCATCTGTCCATCCTCGACCTGCTCGAGGTGCGCAGCGGCGTGGTGGCCTTGGCCAAGCAAGACCTGATAGATGATCCGGAGTGGCTGGAGTTGGTGAAGGAGGACGTGAGAGAACAATTGGCCGGCACCACCCTGGAAAACGCGACCATCGTGCCCGTGTCAGCCAAGACGGGTTATGGCTTAGAGGATTTGAAACAGGAATTGGATCGCGTTGTCGCCCAATCCGCACCCAAGCGTGACATCAATCGTCCTCGCCTGCCCATTGACCGGGTCTTCAGCATCGCTGGCTTTGGCACTGTAGTAACAGGGACTTTAACGGATGGCCGCCTGCACGTGGGTGAAGAGGTGGAGATATTGCCACAGGGGTTGAAATCGCGCATCCGCGGCCTGCAGACACATAAGGAGAAGGTGGAAGAAGCCGTGCCAGGGAGCCGGGTCGCCATCAACCTGGTGGGCCTCAGCACAGATCAACTCAAGCGGGGGGATGTAGTGGCGACCCCTGGCTGGTTGAAACCCACATTCCTGCTGGATACGTCCCTTCGGCTGCTCAAAAGCACGCCGAAGGCTTTGAAACATGACACAGAAGTGGATTTTTATGCAGGTTCCGCCGTCGTGCAGGCGCGCGTGCGGCTGCTCGGTCGTGAGGCCCTGGCTCCTGGCGAGGCCGGCTGGGCGCAATTGGTTTTGGAAAAGCCGGTAGCGGTGGTGAAGGGCGACCATTTCATTATCCGCTTCCCCAATATGACCATCGGGGGCGGCGCTATTGTGGATGCCCACCCGGCGCGGCGCTACCGTCGTTTTCGCCCCGACGTGATGGCCCGCCTGGAGACCCTAGCCAGAGGCACACCGGAAGAGATCGTCCTGGAAACCCTGGCCCGACAGCAGCCTCTGGAAGTGGACGAGTTGCTCAAGGCGTGTAACCTGACCAGAGACGTGGCGGAGCAATCGCTCAGAGGGCTGTTGGCCGGCGGCCAGATCGTCGCTCTGACCGCGCAAGGGATGAAGGGGGAGGCCATCCTGGCCGGCAACCGGTATCTGTTCTCCTTATCCGGCTGGACGAACCTGGTGGACAAGATAAGCGGGTTGCTGGCCGATTATCATCGCGCCTACCCGCTACGCGGCGGGATGCCCAGAGGGGAGCTTAAGAGCCGCCTCAACCTGCTCACCCGTCTATTCAACGAGGTGGCGGCTCAGGCGGCAGCGGAAAAGAGAATCGCCGAGACCTCCAATGGCGATGTCAGGCTGCCAAGTCACGAAATTCGCTTCACGCCGACACAACAGATGCGGGTGGAGGCCCTGTTGCGCGAGTTCGCCGCTGCGCCCTATACTCCCCCGTCGGTGGCGACCAGTGAGGAAAAAGTGGGGGCCGACGTCCTGGCCGCCCTGTTGGAGCAACGCAAGCTGGTCAAAGTCAGCAGCGAAGTGCTCTTCTCCGCTGCGACGTATGAGGAAATGGTCGCCAGGATCGTCGCGCAATTGCAGGAAAAGGGCAAGATCACCGTGGCCGAGGTGCGCGATCTGTTTAACACCAGCCGCAAGTACGCCCTGGCGCTTTTGGAGCATCTGGATGAACGGCAGGTGACCCGTCGCGTTGGCGATGAGCGTGTGTTGAGGAGTGCGTAACGTGACCTTGACCTTGAGCAAACTAGGGAGCCAACTGGACGGCATGGGGCGAGAGTTAGCCGGGCGAGAGGAGAAATACCAGCAACTCTTGGCGATAGCCTGGCAGTTGTTGCAGGAACACTCGGATCATTACGAGGTTCTACAAAAGCGCGCCCATACAGCCAGGGCGAGGAAATGGCAGGGAGCGATTCCGGCCGATGAGCCATTGCTTAAAACACACCCCTTGCCGCCCCATCCCCCACAAGCGGCGCTCATCGCCGCCGATGGTTCCCAGGTTGAGCCGGATCGCCATGGCGTCGCCCTGTATGCCTTGGTCAACATCGGCAGCATCGTCTTTGAACATGGCACGGGCAAAAGGCCACAGGTGGAAAGCGAGCCGCATCTCTTCTACAAAGACGAGGATCTCTACGAGGATAAGCGCCTGTTGCAGGGCAACCTGCTGGACATCCGGCGGGATACCGCCGAGTTGCAGAAACTGGCCGACCTGGCCCGCACTGCCGAGAGCGGCCCGCTGCTCACACTGACCGATGGCACGTTACTGCTTTGGGTGCTGGAGGAGGCTCCTGCCGCGCGGAAGCAAGCCCGCCTGCAAAGATACCTGGCCTGTCTGGACAGCCTCAGGAGTTCCCGTGCTGCCGTAGCTGCCTTTACCAGCCGCCCACGCCACGCTGAAGTGATCAATCTCTTGCATCTCGCCTCCCTGGGTGACGACCCCACCCCGGAGGAAATAGAAAAGAACCCGCTGGAGGGACTCATGGATCGCGCCCTTTTCCGGTTTCTGTCGCCGGGGGAGCGCTCAACCTTCTTCGTCAGTTCGGTGGCGATCAATGCCGAGTACCGTCGCCATCGGGCGGATGACGAGATTGGCTTTTTCTACCTCAACGTGGGCGATGAGCGCCACGCCGAGATCGCGCGCATCGAGCTGCCGTATTGGGTGGCGACAACCCGATCCTCCTACCAGCCGGGGCCGCCGTGGGCAGGGGATTACCGCCTCATTGATTTCATCCAGGCTGCGATATACGAGCAGTGCCGCGTGTCGCGGGGCTATCCCTATATCCTGGCCCGCGCCCACGAGTTGGCGCTGGTCAGCGTCGAGGAACAGCGCGATTTGGAGATGCGGGTCATCGCGGCTATGGCGCGGCATGGCCTGGACGCTCGCCCCTCGGAGAAGGCGCGGCTCAAAGAGCTGACCGGCGGCGGCAAAAGGAGGTATAGGATATGAAAACCGGTGTAGAGGCCATTGATGAATTGCCCCCGTTGACCGTGGGCAGGGTGCTGCGCTCCAGCACAACGGGGTTCGTGGTTGGCTGCCAGGTGATGCTCCCCCAAATGCCGACCTTTGGCTCTTTTGTCAAGGTGCACATTCAAAAGGACGTGGAAGCGTACGGCCTGATTTACAACGTTTCCATCGAGGATGATCCCCTGGTGCGCCAGTTGCTCAGTTCCCCCGACATCTCGGAAGAGATCATCCGCGATCAGAGGGAGAATCGCCAGATGCCGATTGAAGTGAGCGTGCTGGTCGTCGGTTTCCGCGCAGGCGACAGGGTCTATCACTATCTGCCGCCGCAGCCGCCGCCAGCCCTGGACGAAATCCATTTGTGTGGCGAGCAGGAGATCATCGCCTTCACCGAGGAGCTTGATTACTTGCGCACCATCCTGGCAGTCGGCGGCGATATCCCCGCCGACGAGCTATTGGCCGCCAGTTTGCGTCAGGCCAGCCTCTGTCGGGGCGTGGGGAAGCCAGAGCGGGATTTCCTCATCCGAGCAGGCAGGGAACTGGCCAGGCTTTTGAACGACGATCCGCTGCGCCTCGACGGCCTCTTGCGGAGGATCAGAATATGACGAGAGAGCTTACCTTCGAGGATTACTTTCCTGCGCGGCCGCGCGAAAAGGGGCCGCAGGCTGCCGAGCGGCTGGGCATCGTGGTCGGAGGGTCGCTCTCCAAAGGGCTGGAGGTGAAGCTGGATCGCACCACGATGATCGAAGGTGTGGCAGTAGGCCGTTATGTCGTCATCGAGGGAGAGAAACTGCGCTTCTTTGGCATGATTACGGATGTGGCATTGGATAACACCAACCCGATGTTGGCCAAAGCTCCCCCCGATATCTCCGATCCCTTCCTGGCCGAGGTTCATATGGGCACCAGCGTGTATGGCCGTCTGAACGTATCGCCGATGCTAGTCCTGGAAAAGGAGGCCAGAGAGCCGAAGCCGGTCAAGTCCCTGCCAGGGCACTTCTCCATCGTCTATAACGCCACGGAGGAGGATGTCAGCCGCATCTTTGGCCGTGCGGGGGAGGAGGGGAAGCGATTCTTCCACGTCGGCGAGCCTTTGGATATGGGAGGGATCAAAATCCACCTCGACCTGGATCGGTTTGTGGAGCGTTCCAGTGGCGTGTTCGGCAAATCGGGCACCGGCAAAACCTTCCTCTGCCGCCTCCTCCTGGCTGGCATCATCCAGAGCGACGCGGCGGTTAATCTGGTGTTCGACATGCACAACGAATATGGATGGGAGAGCGAAGGAGAGGGCGGCTTTCGCGTCAAGGGGCTGAAGCAACTGTTCCCATCGCAGGTGGCAATTTTCACCCTGGACGATGAATCTTCTAAGCGGCGTGGCATCCGCCCCGATTTCGTGGTGCGCATCAGCTATGAGCAGATCGAGCCAGAGGATGTCATTATGCTGAGCGGGTTGATCGGGCTTTCTGAGTCCATGATCAATGCCATCTATTTCCTCTATAAGACGTGGCATAAGGACTGGCTGGATCGCCTGATGAATATGACGGCTGAGGAAAAGGAAGAATTGGCCCGCGACCATGGCCAGCATGAGGGAACACTGGAAGCTCTGGGCCGCCGCTTGCGTTTTTTAGAGCGGTTCGATTTTCTCAAGCCCCATATAGAAGACCCTTCTGTGCAGCGCATTTTGGAATATTTGAACAGAGGGATAAGCGTTACTCTGGAGTTTGGCCGCTATGGTCGTTCCATGGAAGCCTATGTTCTAGTGGCTAATTATCTGACCCGGCGCATCCATGAGGAATACGTGCGGCGCAAAGAAGAGGCTCTGGGCAAGCAAGCGAGTGAGCCGCGTCCCCTGGTGATCACCATCGAAGAGGCGCATAAATTCTTGGATCCTGAGATTGCCCAGCAGACGATCTTTGGCACCATCGCCCGCGAGTTGCGCAAGTATAATGTCACCCTGCTCGTCGTGGACCAGCGTCCCAGCGGCATTGATGAAGAGGTGATGTCCCAAATCGGCACGCGAGTGACCTGCCTCCTGGATAACGAGCGCGATATCCAGGCCGTCTTCACCGGCATATCGGGAGCCGGCGAATTGCGACAGGTATTGGCGCGACTGGATACCAAGCAGCAGGCGTTGATCCTGGGACATGCGGTGCGGATGCCGGTCGTGGTCAGGACGCGCACTTATGGAACACCCGAGTTCTATGCCTCTTTTGGCTTCGTCGAGGGGGAAGAGTTGCAGGCCAGGCGGGCGAAAGCCCGCGATCTATTGTGGGGGGAGAAAGAGTCCGATGGATCCAACTAGCATCCGGCTGCTGCACCTGGCAGATATCCATATCGGCATGGAGAATTACGGCCAACTGGATGCCGATGTGGGGATCAATAGCCGCGTCGTGGACTTTTTGCGTTGTTTCGATGAGGCGATCGAGTATGCGCTGGGGAACGAGGTGGATCTGGTGATCTTTGCCGGGGATGCCTACAAGACCCGTGATCCCAACTCGACATATCGGCGTGAGTTCGCACACCGCGTGAAACGGCTCGCTGATGCAGGGATTCCGGTGTTGCTGTTGGTCGGCAACCACGACCTTCCCACGGCAGCCAGGCGAGCCAGCAGCATCAGCATTTTTCAGACCCTCGGCGTGGCGAACGTGACCGTGGCGGATACAGGCAAGGTACATAGGATCACCACCCGGCGGGGCCTTCCTGTCCAGGTAGCCACTATTCCCTATCCGATTCGCAGTCGCCTCCTGGCCCACGACGAGTTCAAGGACATGAGCTTCCACAAACTGGATGCCGAATTACAGAAGCTCATCACAGGGAATATCCAGGCGTTGGTCGAGGAATTGGATCCATGCATCCCGGCCATCCTGGCTGCTCATCTGAGCGTATCCGAGGCCAAGCAAGGCTCCGAGCAACACGTCATGATCGGACGGGATGTGGTCATCCTCAAAAGCGTGGTGGCCGACCCCGCCTTCGACTATGTGGCCTTGGGGCATATCCACAAGCACCAGGATTTGAACCAGGGAGCGCATCCCCCTGTGGTATATGCTGGCAGCATCGAGCGGATTGATTTCGGCGAGGAGGGCGAAGAGAAAGGGTTCGTCGTGGCCGACATTGAAAGAGGACAAGCGAGCTACCAGTTTATCCCCGTTCATGCGCGGCCTTTCATCACTATTCGTATTCGGGCCGAAGGCCCCGACCCGATGGCGCAAATCCGCGATGAAATCGCCCGGCATGATGTCAGGGGCGCCGTCGTGCGCGTCATGATCCGCGTCGGCGAGGAGGAGGAAAAGCTCATCCAGGAGCAGGAAATCCGCCGTGCGCTGAAGGGTGCCCACTACATCTCGACCATCCACAAGGATGTAGAACGACGTTATCGGCAACGGCTCGGGGGGCACTCGCCGGAGACACTAACGCCGCAGGAAGCCCTACGGAGGTATTTGGAAGCGAAAGAAGTGCCGCCGGAACGCATCGAGACGCTGCTGGAGTACGCGGATCGTATCTTCCAGGAGACGTAAACGCCGTCTTGACGTGTGAACGCTCGTAGTGGAGGAGGGGCTTTGGAGCACGAAATCCACAAAAGGGACGAGAGCCTTTCGTGACTTTCGCGCCTCTTTCGCGGCTTTCGTGCTCCAGGGGTTTTAGGCTAGATCAATCCGACGCGGCGCACTCCACGGCTAGGCACCTCCCCGTCCGATCCCTTAGAGTCAGCGGTAGATAGCGCCGGTAGCGGATGTTGCGCTGCGGTGTAACGGCGACCTCTGCGCTGTAGGGAGACTCTGTGCTGAAAGCATCTACGGCGCTGATCACATAGTAATAGGTCAGGCCGTCGGTCAGACCCTCATCGGCATAGCTGCTTTGCTCGCACACGCCCACGAGGGTGTAGCCGCCTCCGCTAGTCGTGGAGCGATACACGCGGTAGCCTGTAACCCCAGCCGTAGCGGAAGCGTCCCAACTCAACAGCACGCGCCCTCCGGCGGGGTCTGCCGCCGCCACCACATGCTCCGGCCTGGCCACTTCGCCGACGGCCCGCGCCGCCTGGTTATTCCCCTCGTCTAACTCTGTCACCTGCCCATCGGCGTCAACGATGACGATGACCTCATGGCGTCCGCCGATAGCCAGCCAAGGGATCGTGACCGGCTGCGCCCCATTGTAGCCCAACGTCGCCGTCACCAGCGCCTGGCCGATCTGGTTGGCAGGGTCGGTGGGATCGTCCAGGAAAAAGCGAACCGCAAAGCCATCGCCGGCCGGCGTATCGCCGAAGCCAAGATTGTGCAGCATGGCCGTGATCGTGATCGGCTCTCCCGGCGCGGGGTGAGCGTCGGAGAAAGCGATGTCGGCGGGCGCGATGGCGAGATCGGCGCCAAAGGGGATGTGCAAGGCCGTCACATCCTGGAACGCCTGCGCCTGGCCAGCGATGCGCAACCTGGACAGCGGTGCGCTTTCCTCGCGCACATCCAGGATCAGCGTTTCATTCGTGCGCGCATCCACCGCCAGGGCGATCTGCCAGTCGCGCTGCGGGTCGGTGGAGAGGAAGCCGGGCGGGCCCCATTCCAGCTTGGGCCTATTCAGGTTGGCGACAGCCGCAGCCACGTCCCCGCCGTATCCCGCCGTTCCCTCAGCCATAAAGCCACGGTAGGCGATCAAGGCGTAATTGCGCGCGTTGACCGCCAGCCGTGGATGGTCGGCCACGGTAGCCTGGCCCACCGCCGCCAACTCCCAACCGCTGCCTGATTCGCGTGCCGACCAGAGCAAGTCCTTCAGCCCCTCGCCGTAGAGCTGCCCCAGCGCATCGTACGCCCGCGCCGTAAAGACGACCAGCGCGTGGTTGTCATTACTGAAGGCCACCGCCGGCC